>CAZPUJ010000202.1:0-4687 GCA_964589725.1 uncultured Planctomycetaceae bacterium | reverse complement strand
CAGCACCGTCAATGTCTACACGGCCCATTCGCTGACGCCGCTGTTGCCGGAAATCATTTTGGGCCGCATTGGCCCCGCGAGCATTCACGGCACAATGTGGCACTTCAGCCGACCGCCGATCGAAGAGATCGAGTTCGAAATGGACGTGCGAGGAACACGATTTGAACTCCGCTGCGGCTGAGCGGCCTCGGGGCCTTACCGGGGGATATCGACGCACTTCGATGTCGTTCATTTCGAGTCCTTGGTTGCCGTCCCGCCGAAATACTTCTTCACGATCCAATCCGGTTGCCATTGATCGGGTGTGCGGGGGCGGCCTGTCAGGTCGCTTGGCTCAGGCGTCTTGTTCCTTGTCGGCAATTCGAGCGTATCGCCGACCTTGGTCTGCCATTGCTGCATCAGCTTCTGCAAGCGTGCGACGTGCTCGGCGTGTTCAGGGCGGTCGATCAGGTTGGTCGTTTCGTGCGGGTCGGCGTGCAGGTCAAACAACTGCAGATGGCCGATCTTTGGGTAAGCGATCAGCTTCCAACGTTCGTCTCGCACGGCGCGTTGGATTTGCATGAACGGCAGAAACACCGAGTCGCGGACTCGATCCTTCTTCTCTTCCCACAGCGGGCGCAGGCTTTCGCCTTCAAGGTCCGCAGGCGGCTTAATTGAGAGCACATCGCACAGGGTTGGGAATAGGTCCAGCAAGTAAGTGAACGCGGCGGTGGATTTGCCGCTCGGGATACCCGGTCCCACCATGATCAACGGGGTGCGCATACTGTGCTCGAAGACACTTTGCTTGCCCAACAGGCCGTGACTTCCCAGAGCAAGCCCGTTATCGGCGGCGAAGATGATGATCGTGTTGTCCGCCTGATCGGTCTGCTTGAGCGTTTCGAGAATCCGCCCAATCTGCTCGTCCATGTGCGTGATCAGGCCGTAGTACTCGGCCAGTTGATCACGAATCATGGCTTCGTTGCGCGGCCAGGCGCCGAGGTTCTCGTCGCGGCCCCCTTGCATCATACCGTTGTCGAATGGGAGCTGCGGCAGGAAGTTCGCGGGGAGCGGAGGCAAGTTGCGATAGTACGGCTCGCGATAGCTCAACGGTGGTTGCCGAGGATCGTGCGGCGCGGTGAACGCCACGTAGGCGAAGAACGGTTTTTCGCTCCGCCCGTTGCGCGTCCGCAGAAACTCGATGACCGAGTTGGCGAACAGCTCGCTGGAGAATTTCTCGCCGACGCGTTCGTCCGTCAGCTTGTCATTGGGACCGAGATCGCGCACCGGGACTTTGGTGTGATCCGACATGCCGCCGAACATGACGGTCTTGCCGCGCTCGAAAGCCCGCAGCCAGGAGGGCTGGCCGTTGTGCCACTTGCCAGTACCGAAGGTTACGTAGCCGTTTTCGTGGAGCACCTCCGGCAGCAGCTTAGTGTCCTTGAGCGTCGCAGTGTCGACGTGAAACCACGTCTTACCGCTCATTAGCATCGCTCGACTGGGGACGCACACCGCGCCGCTGTTGCCGCCGAAAACGTAGTTGCCACGAAAGCTGAAGCCAGAGGCCGCCAGTTGGTCTAAGTTCGGTGTCCTGATGTGCGGATTGCCGTGCGCCGCGATGGTGTCTGCCCGCATGTCGTCGGCAAGCAGGAATAGGACGTTCGGCTTGTCGGCAGCATGGAGCGTCGCCGACAGAACCAGCAGCAGGACGCCGAGGACAATCAAAGTTTGCTTCACCAGGGGTACTCCTTCGCGGTCTCGCGTCGGGTTCTAAAGGTGGCGACGTTGTTTGAAGGTTCAACATCCACGCCTTGCGGCTGCGTCAGCCGACAAACTTTTGATGTCCCGAGAGGTCGAACTCGGCGAGCGTGTTTTCAAGTTCGAGTTGGATCAAGGCGAGGCGGGATTCGTCGGTGAGTTTGCGTTGGCTGCCTTTGTCGGTGACGTAGAAGACGTCAAGCACCTGGTCGAGGTGCGTGGCGATCTTGGCCAACTCGATTGACAGCTCCAGGCGATAGATCGCTCGGCTGATTGTATAGAGCAGGCCAGGGCGGTCGTGGGCGAAGACTCCGAGAATGGTGCAGCGGTCGGACGAATCGTTGTCGATCGTCACGCGATTGGGCAAGTTGGAGATCGGGGTCTTGGCTTGCCTCCAGGTAAAGCGGCGCGAGCGCTGGAACAGTTCGTCGACACGAACTTCTTTGCGAAGCGCTTGGCGAATCGTCCGGCCGACGCTGTCCATGCGGTCGCGCGGAACTGGGCCGTCGTGGTCGTCGTCGTGGACTCGGAACACGTCGACCACGATACCGTCCGTCGTCGTGCAGATTTGAGCGGAGAGGATTTCCAGACGTTGCGAAGTCAGCGTGCCGGCGATGCGGTGGAAGCAGCCTTCGGAGTGCTGGCGGTCAAGCACGATGCGATATTCGACGGTGTCGGTGTCCGGCTCGTACAGGCTTTCGACGACGATGTCGCCGGGTTGCAAACGACGGATGATTTCCAGATCGGCCGCAATGCGTTGGATCAGTGTCTCGGTCAGATAGTGAGCCGAGAACTCGTCCAAGTGCTGGTCGAGCCAACATGTCAAGCTGAGACGTTCATCATCCGTGGCCGTAGACGGAATGATCGTGGCAAGGACATGCTCGCGGACTTTGTGAATGCGTTCCTCTTCCAAGAACTGCGGATGCTTGCCGCTGAGGATCATCATCGAGCGGTCGTAGAATTCAGCCAGCAACCCGGACTTCCAATCGTTCCAGACATCCGGCCCGACGGCGGAGATGTCGGCGACCGTGAGCACGTACAGCATCGTCAGCCACTCCGGGCTGCCGACCATGTGGCTAAAGCGCGTCAGTTCGCCGAGGTCCGAGATGTCCTTGCGGAACGCGACGTCCGCCATGACCAAATGCTTGTGAACCAGAAACATCAGCAGCTCGCGTTGCGGCTCAGGCAGCCCCAGCCGCACGGCGACTCGTTCAGCGATTTCTCGGCCCGCATCGCTGTGATCTTCGACGCCACCCTTGCCGACGTCGTGCAGCAGCACCGCCAGATGCAGCAGGTGCTTGAGCTTGATCTCCCGATAAGCCGCTCCGATGGAGCCCGGATCGGAGTCAAAGGACTCGACCATCTCGATGGCTTGCAGCGTGTGCTCGTCGACCGTGTAGCTGTGATAGGCATTGAACTGCAACAAGCACCGCACGCGAGCGAACTCTGGTAGCACGACTTCCAGCACACCGGTCTCGAACATGCTGCGAAGAGTGGCCGCCAACTTACCGCGCTGGCTGAGGATCTCCAGAAATAAGCAGGAATGCTCACCATTCAGGTCTCGGCTGAAGCCCGGTGCCGCGCGCCGAATGTGTTCGAGCACCCGCGGAGCGATCGTCACGCGGTTCGCCGCGGCGGTCAAAAAGAGCTGCAGCACTTGCTTGAGGTCGGAGCAGATGATCTCCATTTGGCCGGACGAGACAGTCAGCGATGTCGGGCTGATCAGAAGATGCCCCTCCTTCCGATGCGTGAACAGCGCATCCAGCAGTCGTCGCCACAACGGCGGTTGTCGGTGCCTCGAAACGAAGCGGCTGACGATTTCGGCAATCGCCGTGGAGTGCTGGAAATAATCTTGCATCAGCCGTTCGACCGGGCTTTGTGCCGGAGTTCCGACGATGCGCCGTTCGCCAGCGATCCGCAATTGCTCGTCGCGTGTCAGTCGCTCCTGAGGCTGACCCGCGGTGAAATGCATATCGACCCGAATCTTCATCAAGAATTCGTGCGCGTCGACCAGCTTGCGAGCATCCTCGCGCGACAACGCTCCGTTCAGTTGCAGTGAGTCGATCTCGGGCGAGCCGTACCACGCGAAGCCGACCCAACGCAGCAAATGCAGATCGCGCAAGCCGCCGCGCGAGGACTTGATGTCCGGCTCAAGCTGCTGCACCGTGCCACCGTTCTTAAGTCGTTCTTCCTCACGGTTGAAGACGCACGCATCGACAAACACGGCGCGACGCGACCGGATCATCGATCGCTCGAACGAACGCTTAAGTTTCGCGACGAGTTGCGTGGAACCCCACAGACATTGCATTTCGACCAGCGACGTCGCGAACGAGGAATCCGCGTGAGCCATCGCGATCGAGTCGCGCACCGTGCGCACACTATGTCCCAGCGTGAGCTTCGCGTCCCACAGTTCTCGCAAGCAGTGATTGGTCGCAAGCTGAAAGTCGCGGCTGACCGCGGGAGCGTACAAGAATAACAAGTCGATGTCGGAAAACGGTGCGAGTTCACCGCGTCCGGTCCCGCCGACCGCAACGATCGCCGATTGTTTTTCCAGTTTCTTCACCATGTCCGGCGCGACGATTTGCAGCGCGTCGAGCCACAACTCGATCACGAACGCGCGAAAACTGTCCGACAACGCTGTCGCCGTCTGCACGCCGCTCGCGCCCTGTTGAAACTGCTTGAGCGCGCGAGCGCGAATCTCCGCCACGCGAGACTTCAGCGTCTCGAGCTTGGTGAGATTGGGTGTCGCAAGTGTCGATAAACCGGTCATGTGCGAATTGCTGACTACACCGCACCACCACCTTGTTCTCCGGTCCGGATACGGATGACCTCGTCGAGGCTCGACACGAAAATCTTGCCGTCGCCGATCTGGCCGGTGCGCGCGTGACTGGTGATCGTGTCGATCGCCTTTTGCAGGTCGGCGTCGTCGACGACAACTTCCAGCTTCACCTTGGGC
>CAZPUJ010000201.1:0-8752 GCA_964589725.1 uncultured Planctomycetaceae bacterium | reverse complement strand
GTGAAGTGCAGGTACTTCTGTTCGGTGTCCACGTCGAACGGGTTGTACGCCGCTCCGAGATACGCGGCTCCCATGTAGCCGGGGAAGAGGTACACGCTCTGAGCGGCTGGCAGTCCGACATACGCCGGCATCCCCGCGACGTTCGGCCCGCGCAACTTCGAGATGTATGCACCAACGCCTGGATACTTCTGAGGCAAGCTGGCCGCGTTCGAGCCAAACCGCCCGGTCAGCATCCAGTGTGCTCCAGCGAAGTGATCGCCGTTGTCGTGATGCACCGACCTCACGAATGCCATCTTATCGGCCAGCGTTGCGTGCAGCGGCAGCGTCTCGGAGACGATCATGCCTGGCACATTCGTCTGCAACGCTCCGAACGGCCCGCGATAATCGGACGGCGCATTCGGTTTCGGGTCGTAGGTTTCAAGCTGACTCGGCCCGCCATCCAGCCAAATCAAGATGACCGACTTGTCATTCTTCTCTGCCGCGCCGTGTGCTCGCAAACGCAGCAAGTCGCCGAGCGTCAGACCGGCCACACCGAGAAACCCGGCCTTGATCGCGGAGCGGCGAGACATCCCTTGGCAGTTCCGCGTCGGGCGAGCGTGTTCGATAGTCAGCATGAATCATCTCCCGTGGTGACGGTCGACTCGCCTGTCATGTGGCAGGCGAGCGACCCGCCGCGTCGAATCAGAAATCGCTGATGCGAGAATTGGACGATATCGTTCCGACCTCGAGCCGGTCAACGAGACAACGCACGGTTGGCTAATTTTCCCGCTAGCGAAGTCTGGCCGGCCTCAAGCCGAGTCGCGGAGCGACTCGGCTACGTAACTGAGTCGCTCCGCGACTCAGTTTCCGAATACCCCCGAATCGAAGGACTTAACAAATCAGCCAGCCGCGCGAGAAAATGGCAAATCTTCCGTCACGGCTGCTGGCCAAGGTCAAACGGGAGCGATAGAAAGGGCTCGCCCCAACACACAACTCATGGGAGCTGACATGATGCCAGTCAACGCCGACTTTCTGCTGTAGAATCTGGCAATGAGCTTGCAGAACATCCCGTATGGCCGCTTCGACCCGAAGGAGAATTTCTGAATCATGTTCAGGAACGTCGCTGAACTTTGCGAATCGCAGCAGGTCACGATCGCCCAGTTGGCCGAACGCACTGGCCTCGATGAATTCCGAGTAACAGCGATCGCCCTCGGCCGCTGGACCCCGTCTCCCGCCGAACGGCAAAAAATCGCCACCGTGTTCAACGTGCCCGTCGACCAAATCTCGTGGGGACATAAGACCCCGGTCGAACACCTTTACGGACATGGACCCGGGGGTGGGACCAGTTGACGTGAAGATCGCCTGACATCACGAAATAGGCACCTCCCTCGTGGGCCAACTTAACCCCCCGGGAATAGTTCCAGTGACACACGGTGCAACAGTCGGTTTCCGCCGGGAAAGCAGCGCGGCGCATTGGTATTTGTCACTCATTAACACGGGATGATTCCTGGTACTTCGCCAGCAGCTTCGCTATCAAGAATTCGTTCGCGCTGGCGTACTTGTCGGATTTGGAGGCGCCGGGGATTAATAGGTGGCATTCGTGGCCGAGCTTGTCGGATTTTTCTTTGAGCTTCACGCCGTAAACCGGGTGGTGAATGCCGTGGCCGGCGTCCTTGGACGGGAGCGTCATGTCGGCACCATAAGTCATCAACAGCGGCGGGTCTTTTCCGTCGACGTGATTGTACGGTGAGAACTCTTTGTAGAGCGTTTCGTGCTTCTCGTAGTTGGCCAGTACTCCTTCGATGGTCTTCTCACCGACGGCCATGTTGATCATGCGGTGCTTGAGCACGTTCGGACCCAGCCACTCTTCGCACACTTTCGGGTCGATCGAAACTTGGCCGCCGTTGACGGCCGCGGCGCAAACTCGCGTCGATTCACGCAGCACCGGGTCAGTGGCCGTCGGGTCCGCCAGGTCATCGTGCAGCAGCAGCCACATCGATGTGCAGGCTCCGGCACTTCCACCGGTCAGAGCGATGTGCTTCGTGTCGATTTTCCACTCGGCGGCCTGCGTGCGGATGAACTGGATCGCTCGCGCGGCGTCATGCACGGGGGCCGGCAACGGATGCTCAACAGTCAGCCGATAGTTGATCGCCGCGCACGAAATGCCCTTGTCGAGAAACGGCTGGATCGACTTCGACGTATCTTGCTGCTTCTTGTCACCTCCAACCCAGCCACCGCCGTGGATGTACACCAGCAACGGACGCGGCCCGTCTCCCTCAGCCTTCCAGAAGTCGAGCATATTTCTCGCGTGCGGTCCGTAGGACACATCACCGTGAGTCGGCGCAATCTGTGCGGGCGGATCAGCGGCGAACGATGAGGCTGACCCAAACGCCACCCAGACCAAGACAGCAATCAGTGATTTCATGGCGGTGCCCGAAGTTGTGAGAAGAAGTGGGCGCATTGACGAATTGACGCCGCAGCCCGGCAGTGTGAGATGGACGTTTCGGTTCGGCAAGCGGCCGCCTGACCGAAAGTAGCCCTGTCGCTCCGCGACAGGCAAGCCGAACGCTCCGCCGAGATCGTTGCCGATGAGTCGTCAGGAACCGGTCGACGGTTTTCCCGTCGTCGGCTGTCCTGTCGCGGAGCGACAGGGCTACATTTCGTCTGCCGCGTGTTATTCTATGACCGTGCGTCTCGAATCAGCGCGGCGAGAAGTCACAATGTTGTCACCTATTGGTCGATCAAACCTGAATTCCCGACGTGACGTGCTTCGCATTGGCGGACTCGGGATGCTGGGCATTTCGTTGCCGCAACTGCTCGCGGCAGAGCAACAAGCTGAATCGCTTGGCACGCATCCGCCGCGAGCGAAGTCGGTCGTCTTCTTCCATCACTACGGTGCTCCGTCGCAGCTTGAGACGTTTGATCCAAAGCCGAAGGCTCCCGACGAGGTACGTGGCGAGTTTGAAGCGATTGAATCGTCGGCTCCGGGGTTTCGAGTCAGTGAGATCATGCCGCGGATCGCTGGTGTGTGTGACCGGTTCACGGTGATTCGATCGATGAATCATCGCACGGCGAATCACAATCCTGGAGTGTATCTGGCGATCACGGGACGGACTTCGGTTCGCGATCAGGTGCAGGTCGGAGCCTCTCAGGACGACTGGCCGCATTACGGAGCCGTTTTGTCGAATCTCGCGCCGGGGACCGGCTCAGTGCCGGACGCAGTGCAGTTGCCGCATTACGCCTTCGATCAGATTTTTCGATGCCCCGGTCAGACGGGCGGGTTTCTCGGCAGTGCGTTCGATCCGCTGGTGATTGCTCGCGATCCGAGTGCAACGGACTTCCGACTCACCGAGTTCGATCTCTCCGTCAGCAGCGAACAACTTGCCGACCGGCGACGGTTGCTGGAATTCATCGACCGTCAGAGCGAAGCCACCGAACGCGCCCAGGCGAACGGGGGATGTCAGTCCCCTGGTCTCGAACGCCGCGCCTACCGTCAGTGGAACAGCTTTCATGACCGAGCATTCTCGCTGCTGACGTCACCGGGCATGAAGCTCGCGTTCGATCTCTCGCAAGAATCGGACCACGTGCGCGACTGGTACGGTCGCCACAAGACGGGGCAATCGCTGCTCGCCGCGCGGCGGTTGGTCGAGGCGGGCGTGAAGTTCATCACCGTCTTCAGCGGCTCGAACCCCGGCGATGGCTGGGACACGCACACCGACAACTTCAACCGGCTGAAGAAGACGCTGATGCCTCCCGAAGACCAAGGCTTCGCGGCGTTCATCGAAGACCTCGACCAGCGCGGCCTGCTGGCCGACACGCTGGTCGTATGGTGCGGCGAGTTCGGCCGCAAGCCGCACATCGGCCGCCCGAACCCGGTGGTCAACAACATCGGCCCTGGCGGCCGAGACCACTGGCCGCAGTGCTACTCGATCGTCCTCGCCGGAGCTGGCGTGAAACGGGGCTTCGTGTACAGCGAAAGCGACCGCCTCAGCGAGTACCCCGCCTCCAACCCCCATTCCCCCGGCGACCTCGCCGCCACCATCTTCGCCAGCCTCGGCCTCAACCCGCACACCCACATCCACGACCGCGACGGCCGGCCATTTCCGCTGGCCGACGGCGAGCCGATTGAGGGAGTGTTTGCGTGATGCGTCATGTGGGATCGGAGTCGTACTCCGCCATCAAATCCTCGATCAGAGCAGTCATCGACGAATCGTTTACGGGTGGGGCATTCAGACCAAATCGAGGGCGACTCGCAGACACTCGTCTGCCTGTTCCATGAGGACTGGTGAAAGATGTCCTCGTGTCCGCAGGATGGCCGATTGATCCACCGTGAAGAGATTGACGAACACAACCAGAGAAGGAGCCGTCAACCCGGACCCGCTGCCATCGGACGTGTTCGGGTCGATCAGCAAGTGAGTGGGTTCGCCGCTGCGGCGAAGGTTTCCGGGGATCATCGCCACGACAGTCTTCGGCAGACGTTGATTGTCGTTGTCATTCTGCACGACCAACGCCGGACGGACTTTGCTTTGCATCCCGCTCGTGAACGGGAAGTCGATGGTGACGACCTCGCCGCGTTGAACCATCATTCGCCCTTCGCCGTCTGATAGCTCGCCAGCAGCGGGTCGTCGGCGTCGTACTCGCCCATCGCATCCTCAACCAATCGACCGACGTCGATCTCACCCGATCCCTCCTCCAAGAGTCGCCGGTAGACCTGTTCGTAGGTGTGCTCAGGCAGCAGCACGAAGACTTCCTTCGAGACAGGATCAAGAACCCGCTTAGGAGTCTGCGGGTCCGCCAACGCCGAGGAATGCTGCTCGATTGTCAGTTCGATCATCGTCTCGACTCCTGGAAGTTCAACCAATTGCAATGGCGAAAGTATCGGTGTTCCAAAACGAAGTCCATCGCGGGTTTGGTTCAAGGTGGGCGTGCCAGGGATCGGGGTTACGCAATCCGCACTCCCCCCGACGACCTCGCCGCTACCATCTTCTGGAGCCTCGGCCTCAACCCGCCACTCCCACATTTACAACCGCGACGGCCGACAATTCCCGCTGGCGGCGGGTGAACGGATTGAAGGAGTGTTTGTATGATCTCGCGGACGTGAGAGTCATTGAATCAGATTCGACAATGTACGAAGGAAAGCAATCTCATGGCTGCCACACCGTCAACATCCGTCCTGCTGCATGCGCACAATGAGGAGGCTCAGAATCTATTCATCCTGCTAAAAACGATTGATTCGTTTTGCGGAACTTCCTGCAAAGTGAAACTGGTAAACAGCATCGCCCCAGAGTTCTTTGTTGTCGTGCGAGATGCACTGGTTGATGGTGTCATCTTGAGTGTGTCGAAGCTCACTGACTAACCGCTTCGCGACCGCAGCGTGACACTGGAACTTGTCGTCGACACGGCGTTCCAGCGATCAGCATCGGCGGAAGAAGTTGCTGTCCGAAAGAAGATTTCCGATCTCAAGGAATTGTGCAAACCGATCCGCAAGCGTCGCCACAAAGGAGTCGCACACAACGACGAAGTTTATTCGACTGGTATCGAGCGCTTACCTGCCATATCCGCACGACGATTCGCCGATGCTGCGAGTCTGGTGCAGGAAATCGTCAACGACATTCAGAATCAGTTGGGAGAACAGCCGACGCCATTCGACGGAGAGACGCTTCGCGCGCTCTTAGCGAGTCTCGTCAAGAAGTAGTCCAGTGAGAAATCTCAACACGGGACGATCGGTGATGCGCTGGCTACTTTCTTCGCCACAGATTATCGGCAGCGAGTGGTGCAAGAAATCACCGAGTTCGCGCCGGCGAGGCTTTCATGGCCGAGCAAAGTAGCCATCACGCTCCTGCGTGATGAGCCTTCCACGTTTGACTTCCGAACGCTTCACAACCCATCGCTGCTGAGTTCCATTGTGATGCCGGGCATTGGCGATTTTGCGGACGATGCGTGGTGACACTCGAAAGTCTGTTTGCGTAAGGCTCATCACGCGGGAGCGTGATGGCTACATTGGCGGCATGACCGAGCTTCAATAGTTCGATCCTCGCGCGGAGTTCTCGATCGTCGAGCGGCGGTTGCCGCATTGGTCGCAGGCGGGAGTCGTTGGCTTCATCACGTGGCGAACGAATGACTCGATCCCGGCCGAGCTGCTGGAACGCTGGCGGAACGAGCGGCTGCAGTGGCTGCGTCGGCACGGCATCAATCCGCGAGCCACCGATTGGCGTCAGCAGCTTCAACGGCTCGCCCTGGAAACGCAGCGCGAGTTTTTTCAGACTTTCTCGACGCGCTGACACGACGAGCTTGATGCCTGCCACGGAGCCTGCGTGCTGCGCCAGCCTGAGTTGGCCAAAGTCGTCGCAGAGAGCCTGCAAAAGTTCGATGGAGATCGCTACGAGTTGACGGACTTCGTGGTGATGCCCAATCACGTCCACTTGCTGGCTGCGTTTCCCAACGAAGAGGCCATGCTGAAGCAGTGTGAAAACTGGAAACACTACCAAGCCGTTCAAATAAATCGCGAAATTGGTTCTTCCGGCCGCTTCTGGCAACAAGACGGCTTCGACCATCTCGTCCGTTCGCCGGAGCAGTTCGAGCATTTCCGCCGTTACATCGCCGACAACCCAAGCAAAGCTCGGCTCTCGGCCGGCGAGTTCATCGTGTGGTCGAAAGTGCACGATGAGGCCGCATCAAAGTAGCCATCACGCTCCTGCCTGATGAGCCTTGCGGGTTTGACTCCCGAACGCTTCACAAGTGATCGCTACGGAATTCAATCGTGATACCGGGCATTGTCGATTTTTCAGACGACGTGGTGAGACGTTTGAGAGTTTGTTCGCGTTAGGCTCATCACGTGGAGCATGATGGCTACTTTCGGCTGCCACGACGGATCGAGCGGTACATGGCAGCAGCCGCCAACGTTTCAGTGTGGTTCCGTCACTCTGATTGGTTCGCGTGAGCCACGAGTTCTCGAAACGTCGCTCGGACCGACTTGTGCAAGTAACGTGAAAAAGAGGACGACAGACGGTTAACGGCGATCAGCTCCACCACGTCGGCAAAGTCTTTGTGAGTGCGACGCAAGCTGCCAGATCCGCTGGCCAGTTTGGCTTCGATCAATCGCGCCAGCGAGAGGACGGGAAGTCCCGCTTTTGTCGTGATGGCTTTGGCGGATTCAGGATCGGGGAGTCGAATCTCGCTCCCTTTGCCGGCACGGTCCCCGGCGTACAAAAACTGAATCGGGATTCCAGTGGGGCTTCGGAATTCACAGTCGGCGGAAGGCCACACAAAGCCGGCTTTTGCCAGAACCTCGCGAATACGGTCGGCATCCGCGCTGCGAACAACCAAGTCGACATCCACCGTGTTGCGCCGATAGCCGTGCCGGCAAACCGCCACGCCACCAGCGACCGCCTGCGGAATGTCCGCCGCTTCGAGTGCGTTGTGGCAACGTTGGGCAGCTTCCCACAAAGACTCGTTCCCAAGCATCGCGTAAGTCCGTTCGGCAAGAGTAGCCATGTCGATCAGCCGTCGAATGCATTGGTGATGGCTTCGTCTCGATTGAGCCGATGGAAACATTCGGATCAACAGCCTCACTCATCCGCCGCGCCGCCGAGCGTGACGTTGATTTTGTAGTGCGTCTGCAAGTGCGCGTGCGCTTGAGCGGCATGACCGTCCTTGGGAAACTTCTTGCAGACGGTTTGAAACGCCTTGATCGCAGCTTCTTTGTCACCGGACGCTTCGCGGACTTGAGCGATCTGGAAGAGTGCCCATGGCGCGGACGGGGCGTCGGACGTCACTTGGTTATAGAGGATAATCGACTCGTTCCAATCCTTGAGGACACGGTGGCACCAGGCCATTTGCTTGGTGTTTTCCGGGAAGTTGGTGCATTGGCGGAACGTGCCGATGGCTTCCTTGTACATGCCGCCGTCGCGTTGCGTGATGGCGATCCACCACAGCCATTTCTCTGTGTTGGCGGCGTCGATCTTGAGGTTTTCGCTGAAGGCATCAATGGCTTCTTTCCAGCGGCTGCCGTGGCGATACGCGACCGCGATTGCTTCGTTCCATTTCGGCTGATTCTGGCTATCCAGACCCGCGGCTTGGCGGTAATGAGCGACCGCGTCGTCGTACTTTTGCTGCTGGACGAAGCTCCAAGCCATCTGGTTCAGCCCTTCCGGCCGAATCTGGAACTGGCTGTAAAGCTTGCGAGCCTCGTCGTAGCGTTGCAGCGATTTGTGCCAGTCGGCGAAGCGTTGCAGCGTCGAGTCCTCCTGGCCGAATTGTTTGAGGATCAACTGATACGTCTCGACGACCTTGTCCTCACGGCGCGAGTATGCTTGGATGTCGGCGATGTGATACCAGCACTCGCGAGCGGCGTTCTTTTCTTCGGGCTTGCTGAGATCCGTCGGGATGCGGTCGCGGATCGCGGCCACGCAGCCGTCGGCGGTCTTCTCGCCTTTCTCCTTCGTCTTCGGCTCAGCCGTGAGTTGCCCGATAGGTCCGCGACAAAAGTACCAGACGTAATACGGCAGTACCTTGTCTTTGTACGTGGACTCCACGGCCGCGACGCCATCGACCGCGTTGCCAATGCTGAAGTAGTGCGTGGCGAGTTGCTGCGAAGCCTGGACGCAAAGGCTGTAGGCATCGCCCGGCGTGCGTTGGATGTCATAGGTCAGCTTCCGCCACAGCGCGACGCGGCCTTCGATGTCCTCTTCAAGCGTAGTGATCTCGATCAAGTCCGAAAGTGAATAAACGGCCGCGAGCGTGTTCTGGTACTTGGAGACGACCTGTTGATAAG
>CAZPUJ010000200.1:0-11543 GCA_964589725.1 uncultured Planctomycetaceae bacterium | reverse complement strand
GACTCGGCGAGGTGATCCAGCAACTCCGGATGAGTCGGCTCCTTGCCGAGCACTCCGAAGTTGTCGACCGACTCGACGATGCCTCGGCCGAAGAGGTAATGCCACACGCGATTGGCCATGACTCGCGCCGGAAACGGATTCCTCGGATCGAGTAATCGCATCGCGAACTGCAACCGCCCGCTGCCCTCTTCGTGGTCGACGATTGACTGGTCGATGCCGTCGAACGCTTCGAGGTGGCGACGTCCAACCTCGCGGCCGAGGTTCTTGTGATTGCCGCGAATGAAAACGTGCTCGTCCACAGCGTTGCCGTCGGCGATCGCGACCGCACGCATCGGTTCCGGCATGGAGTCGTTCACTCGCCGCCAGTTCTGAACGAATTCCGCGAGCCCCTGTGCCGGAACCGATTCCAGCATCGTCACGAATGGAGCGAGCTGATTGGCGAGCGACTCCAGCGACGTGACTGACTCGTTCGCTAAGACCGAGGCATGATGTCGATGTGGCAGCGGCGGCGGTTCGGAGCCGCCGTTGCTGAAGCGAATTTCGTCACAGGCGATCCAGCCCTCACCGTCGTCAATCAATTCGATGTACGCGCGGCTGCCGAGGTGATTTTGAAGATCACCCGCTTGCCGATGCCAAATCCATTGGCCGTCGGTGTTGACCTCGAACGTCGTGCCGCTGAACAGCAAGCCGCTGAAGTCCATCATCTGATAGCCATCGATGACCAGCCGCACGCGCCCGTTCTTGCCAGCCACGCGATACAGTATCTGCGGGTGTGTGATCGTAAAAGTTCGCGACCGCAACACGCCGCGCAGTCGATGAGGCCACAACCCGCTGTGGACCAAGCCATCGGTGGGCAGGAGGGAGAAGACCGCGTCCGTCGCCGCCGTGATCGGACCGACCTTCAGCAGTTCATCCAGATTGAGGTAGCCACCGACTTGCGGAGCAGGACCAAAGGACCAACCGGTGGCGAACCAACGGTGCTGGGCGTCGCCATTCTTCGGCAGGGAAACTTTCGTGCCGGGATGCTGCTGATCGACGAACGTCACCTGGGAAAAATCCTCGAAGAGCGGCACGGCCGTTCGAGCCGCGTTGGCTTGTTGCTGTTCCGCGTTCAGACGCTCGGTCAGTTGTCGCTTGCGAGCCGCGAACTCCTGCGGCTGCGATTCGGTCGGCAGAGAACTCAATTCGCGCCACAACCACAACGGATGCGCCGGCGTTTTGGCTTCATCGCTTTCGAGCGTTCGCAAGACGGCCTGCAACTCAACGTACGAAACCTTTCGCTCGCGGACGACGACCTCCAACGCACGCTTGTGTTTCGCGCTCTCTGCTGAATTCGTGAAGACAATCTGGTCGAGGTTGATGTGGCCCCAGCCTCCCATTTGGTCGTCGATGACTTCCAGCGTCCCCTGCTTGCCGCTCCATTCGCTCACGTCCCACACGGCTGGTTCGAGCTTTTCGTTGTTGCGACCCGTGGCTGTCCGCACGACTTGCCCGTCGACTCGCAACTGAAGGCAGGTCTTCCCTGGATGATTGCCGCCGCCAATGAGAAACGTGATCGAACGATGGTTGATCAAGAACGGCTCCGATGTGAGCTTGCCGGTGAGGTTGTCGTCCCCGACCCACGAGTTCAGCAGCCGTTTCCCTTCAAAGCCGCTCACTGGATTTTGCTTTGGATAGCCTCCCTCGGCCGGACCCTTTTCAAACGCCGCGCCTTCGACTTTCCACTTCGCGTAGTTATCGGACTCAAAGTCATCGAACACTTCATTCCGTCCATCCCGAACGCGTTTGAGGTACTCTTCGTCTGCGGCTGTGGGCGTCCCGTGCAAGACCTCTCGCGCCGCAAGCAACAACTTCGCCGCATCACGCTTCCCGTCCGCCGAGTTTGGTTGAGGCCGCCTCTGTTTGCGTCGCTCGTCCTCTAAGAGCTGTTTCTGCAATGCCGGAGAGAACTGTCCTAATGACGCGACGGCCGCGTCGATTTTACCGCCGGGATCGAGATACGCCGTCTGCCGACGTGAACTCTGCAAGAAGCCGCTCAAGGCGTAGTAGTCGAGCGTCGAGATCGCATCGAACTTGTGGTCGTGACACCGCGCGCACGCGACCGTCAACGCCAGGAACGTTTTCGAGAAAACATCTAGCTGGTTGTCGATCTTCGCCGCCTGTTCGCCTTTGACGTCGACCGGCGCGTGTTTGTCTTCACCGAGAAACCAGAAGCCGGTACCGAGGATGGATTCGTTGTAGCGATCGGTGACATTCAGGCGAGCGGGGGGCGTCAGCCCCCTGATGGCTTCGATCGCCTGTGGACGTTCGGACGCATCAGGGGGCTGACGCCCCCCGCTCGCCAGAGGCAGCAAATCCCCCGCGAGGTGTTCGACGACGAACCGATCATACGGCACATCCGCGTTAAGCGCGCGGATCACGTAGTCGCGATACTGATGAGCGTGATTCAGTGGGTAATCGAACTCATGGCCGAGCGTTTCGGCATAACGGACCAGATCGAGCCAGTGCCGCGCCCAGCGTTCGCCGAAGTGCGGCGAATCGAGCAACCGATCGACGACGCGGGGGAATGCCTCGCGCGTCGGAGCGGGATCGTTGACGAACTCATCCGCCTCAGCCGGCGTCGGCGGGAGGCCGATCCGATCGAAATAGACTCGGCGAATGAGCGAGCGCCGATCGGCCGGCGGCGACGGCGACAAGCCGCGTTCTTCGAGCTTGGCTAACAGAAATCTGTCGATGTCGTTGCTAGGCCAGTTGGCTTGCTTCACGATCGGTGGATCGAAGTGCTTGATCGGCTGCCAAGCCCAATGACTCGCTTTGCGTTGTTCGAGCGGGAATGCTTCAGGTTTGTCGGTCTTCGCCGGCGAGGTATCAGCCTTCGACCACGGAACGCCACGCTTGACCCATTCGGTGAGGATGGCGATCTCCCCTTCCGGCAACTTCGATTTCGGCGGCATCTCGAAGTCGACGTAGTTGATCGCCTTGACGAGCACACTTTTTTCCGGCTCGTTCGGGTCAACCACCGCACCGGAATCGCCCCCTTTCAGAACGGCCGCTCGCGAAGCGAGGCTCAGTCCACCCTTGAGTTTTTTTGCCTCCGGCCCGTGACACTCGAAGCAGCGAGCTTCCAGCAGCGGCTTTACTTTTGTTTGGAAGAACTCGACGGAGGCGGCATCGAACGGCAGCGACTCTTGCGAGCCTGCCCGCTCGCGAGGCCCAGCGATGAGCGCGGCGACACCAACTCCGATGAACAACAGCAGGCGACGTTGTGAGAGCATCGTCATGATGACTGCGACTCCTGCTGTGGTGGTTTCGGACTCATCCGGGCGAGCGGCGAGGTCGGGAGACCCGCGCCGAGCGCCGTGTAAGCCGAGCGCCGTGTAAGCCGAGCACTCTTGCCCGTCCGGATTACTCGACGGACAGACGGGCAAGAGTGCCCATCCTCCAGAACTACTTCGCCAATTCGGCTTCAATCGCCTTGACGACTTCTTCCGAGTCCGGTTCGACGCCGGTGCGGAAGCGGGCAACGACTTTGCCTTTCTTGTTGACCAGGAATTTCTCGAAGTTCCACTTCACCGGGCCCGCGTCCTTGGCGAAAGCTTCCTTCGAGGTGAGTTGCTTGAACAGCTCATCGGCCTTGTCGCCGTTAACGTCGATCTTGGAGAACATGTCGAACTTCACGCCATAGTTCTTTTGGCAGAATTCGGCGATGTCTTTCTCCGTCCCCGGCTCTTGCTCGCCGAACTGGTTGCACGGGAAGCCGAGCACCGCCAAGCCCTTCTCATTGTATCTCTCGTGCAACACTTCCAGCGGCTTGTACTGCGGCGTCGCTCCACACTCGCTGGCGACATTCACGATCAGCAGCACTTTGCCGTCGTACTTTTTGAAGTCGACTTTCTTGCCGGTGAGCGATTTCATCTCGCGTTTCAGGACTGGCGCGACTTCGGACTTCTTGTCCTCGGCGACGAGAACGCCAACAAGCATCAGGGCACAGGTGAGGCAGGTGAGGGACAACAGTTTCATGGCACGTCTCCTTTTGAAGTTCAATGGGTGGGGGGGGTGGACCAACGGAGTGAAATATCGCGTGGCGGGGAGTTGGCGAGTCGGGTCCGGCGACTGGCACTCCTCGCTCGCTTGCAGAAAGTAAACCAAACCGGTCTGATCGGTCGCAAGGTTGGCGCGTCCCCGCAACCGGAATTGTAGCTTGTGCCGCGCAAATTTAGATGTTCCGGGTGCCATATCAAACAGGAGTCATCCCATGTCGAGCACTCGTCGTGAATTCTTGGAGCAAACCGGGACTGGAGTGACCGCGACCGTTGCGTCCGCCGCGTGGTTGTGGGCGTCGGAAGGCGTCGCGGAGGAGAAGACGATCAGCGATGGGCCGTTGCCGGTTGCGGTGATCGGACCGGGGGGTATGGGATCGGCTCACACGCAGTTGCTCGCCAGCAACCCGGCCGTCCAAGTGGCTTACGTCTGCGACGTCGACGAACAGCGAGCGGCTCGCGCGGCGGATGTGGTGACGAAGGGATCGGGCAAGGCTCCGCAGGTCGTCAAAGACATGCGACAGATCTTGGATGACAAAGAGGTCAAAGCGGTTTGGATCGCGACGCCTGATCACTGGCACGCTCCGGCCGCGATTCTGGCGGCGAACGCGGGCAAGCATGTGTATGTCGAGAAGCCGTGCTCGCACAACCTGCGCGAAGGACGGTTGATGATCGAGGCGGCTCGCAAGAACAAGGTCGTCATGCAGGTCGGCACGCAAACCCGAAGTTCGGCGCATGCCATCCAGGCGATGGAGAAATTGAAGTCGGGAGTGATCGGAGAAATCCTGGTCGCGAAGGCGTGGAACAGTCAGCGCCGCAGCAGCATCGGCAAGCAGAAGCCATCGGAGCCGCCGAAGCATCTCGACTACGACCTGTGGGTGGGTCCCACTCCGTTCGTGCCGTATCAGTCCAACTTCCTGCACGGCATTTGGCGATGGTGGTATCAGTTCGGCTGCGGCGACATTGGCAACGACGGAGTTCACGACATCGACATCGCTCGCTGGGGCCTGGGCGTCGACACTCACCCGAACCGTATTGCGGCGCTCGGCGGCAAGAGTTTCTTCGACGACGACCAGCAATGGCCGGACACGCAATACATCGTCTACGAATATGCCGCCGCGACGAAAGCGGGTCTGCCCAAGCAATTGATCTTCGAGCAACGCATCTGGTCGCCGTACGTCCAAGAAGGTTACGAGAACGGCGACGCCTACTACGGCACGGGGGGTATGCTCATCTTCGGCAAGATCGGTAGCTACAAGCTGTTTGGCCCGAAGAACAAGTTAATTGAAGAATCCAGCGGCGGCGGTCCCGATCTGGCGGCTCACCACGCCAATTTCTTGGAGTGCATTAAGACCGGCGCCCGCCCGAATGCCGACATTGAAATCAATCACCTTTCGACTGCGTTGTGTCATCTGGGCAATATTGCCACACGTGTCGGCCGAACGCTTGAGTTCGATCCCGTCCAGGAGCGCATGGTCGGTGACAGCGAAGCTGATAGAATGCTCTCTCGCGATTACCGCGACCACTGGGCGACGCCAATTGCTTGACACAATAGCCGTTGTCTAGGCTTAATCCGTTTGCTACTCAGTCGCTTGTTCATCAGATTGACTTGACTGGTTTCCCGCCTCGTCTTCAAGGAGCCGTCCCTATGCGACTCACTTGCCTGTTCCTTTTCTTCATTGTCGCCACGACGTCAACATCAACCGCGCTCGCCGACGACGCGATCATTTACAACCGTGACGTTCGGCCGATCTTGACGGACACCTGCTTCCCATGTCATGGACCGGACAGCGCGGCTCGGAAGGGAGACTATCGGCTGGATCGCCGCGATGACGCGATCGGCAAAAAGGTCATCGTGCCGGGCCAGCCGGACGACAGCGAAATGATGCGGCGGATCCTGTCGACCGACCAAGAAGAGGTCATGCCGCCGCCGAGCACCAAGAAGAAACTGACTGCCGAACAGAAACAGATTCTGCGGCGTTGGATCGCCAGCGGGGCGGAGTACCAGCCGCACTGGTCATTCATCGCGCCGACTCGACCGCAGCCGCAGGTCGTGAAGAACGCGAAGTGGGTACGGAATCCGATTGACCAGTTCGTGCTGGCCAAGCTCGAAGAGCAGGGGCTCGTTCCGGCACCGGAAGCGGATCGAAGGACGCTCGCGCGGCGGCTCAGTTTGGACATCACTGGCCTGCCGCCGAACTCGGACGACGTCGAGGCGTTCGTCAACGATGCGTCCCCAAACGCTTACGAGAAGCTCGTCGACAAGTTTTTGGAATCGCAGCACTGGGGCGAGCATCGTGGCCGTTACTGGCTCGACGTCGCCCGGTATGCCGACACGCACGGAATTCACTTTGACAACTATCGCGAGATGTGGACGTATCGCGAGTGGGTCATCAACGCCTTCAATCGCAACTTGCCGTTCGATCAATTCACGATCGAACAACTCGCTGGCGACCTGTTGCCGAACCGCACGCTCGATCAACAGATCGCGTCGGGCTTCAACCGCTGCAACATCACGACCAACGAAGGGGGCTCAATCGCCGAAGAGTACTTGGTCCTTTACAACCGCGACCGGACGGAGACGGTCTCGCAAGCTTGGATGGGCCTGACGGCTGGCTGCGCGGTTTGCCACGACCACAAGTTCGATCCGATCTCACAGAGCGAGTTCTATTCGCTGGCCGCGTTCTTCAATAACACAACGCAAGCTGCGATGGACGGCAACATCAAGGACACGCCGCCGATCATCACGGTTCCGACCGCTGCTGACCGGCCACGTTTCGAAGCGTTGCAGACGGAACTGGCTGCCGCACGGCAACAGATCGAAGCGCGCCGCAAAAATGCGCGGCCGGAGTTCGACACGTGGCTGACGACCGCGACGCCGGAAGCTTTGGGCGCGCGGGCGACTCCCAAGGACTTGCACCTGCACGCGGCTTTGAACGAAGGACAAGGCAAGGTCGCGAAGTTCATTGTCGATGGGCAATCCCGCGACGTGACGCTCAACGACAGCGCGGCGTGGACGGCGGGAGTCTCGTCGCAGGGCTTGCAGGTTCAGGGAGCGGCTTGCGACCTGGCGGATGTCGGCGACTTCGAAAAGGATCAGCAACTTACGTTCGCCGCGTGGGTGAAGTTGCAGCCGAATGATTCGTTCGGAGCGATCGCGTCGCGCATGGACAAACCCAGCGAATATCGCGGCTGGGATTTTTGGGTGCAGGGCCGTCGCATCGGCATGCACATTATCAGCAATTGGCCGGAGGACGGACTGAAAGTGGTCGCTCAGGCACAGGTCAAAGGGAACGAGTGGACTCACGTGGCCGTGACCTACGATGGATCGGGCAAGGCGGCCGGCGTGAAGATTTACTACAACGGCCAACTGCAGCAGAACAACGTCGAGAACAACAAACTCAAAGGCTCGATCAAAACGAGCGTGCCGTTCCGAGTCGGCTCGCGCAGCGCGGGCGAACCGCTCGCCGCGGCCGGCCTGCAAGACCTGCGGCTTTACAAACGAGCGTTACCGGCTGCCGAGGTTGCCGCGATCGCAAAGGTCGCGCGCTTTGCCGGCATCCTGGCGAAGGCCGCCGATCAGCGGACCGATGCTGACAAGAACGACGTCTTCCCCTGGTGGCTGGAGGCGTTTGATCAGCCGTTCCAGGAACTCGCCAAGAATGTCGAATCACTCGAACGTGAGCAAACCGACATCAAAGCGCGGGGCACGATCGCGCATGTCATGAACGAAAAGAACGAAGAGGCAATGGCTTTCATCCTCTTTCGCGGCGAGTACGATCAACGCCGTGATCCGGTGAAGCCGACGACTCCCGCCGCGTTGCCCGCCTTTCCGAATGAAGCGCCGAAGAACCGGCTTGGCATCGCGCAGTGGCTGTTGCGTCCGGAGCACCCGCTAACGACGCGAGTCACCGTCAATCGTTTTTGGCAAGAAGTCTTCGGCACTGGTCTGGTGCGAACGGCGGGTGACTTTGGCATCGCCGGCGAGTTGCCGTCCCATCCGGAGCTGCTTGACTGGATGGCGATTGAGTTCCGCGAGAAAGGCTGGGACGTCAAACAGTTCTTCAAGCTGCTGCTCACGTCGGCGACGTACCGCCAAGCCGCCGTCGTCACGGCGGACAAGTTAAATAAAGACCCGCAGAACCGGTTGCTCTCGCGCGGTCCGCGTTTCCGTATGGACGCCGAGATGGTCCGTGACTACGCACTCGCCGCGAGCGGCCTGCTCGTCCCGAAACTTGGCGGCCCGAGCGTGAAGCCGTATCAACCCGAAGGCGTTTGGGAAGCGGTCGCCATGATCGGCAGCAACACACGCGACTATCGACGTGACTCCGGCGAGAATCTCTATCGCCGCAGCCTGTACACCTTTTGGAAACGTGCCGCGCCCCCTGCCTCGATGGAAATCTTCAATGCCACCGCGCGCGAGTTTTGCGCCGTCCGCCGCGAGCGCACCAACACGCCGCTGCAAGCGCTCGTCACGCTCAATGACGTGCAATTCATCGAAGCCGCGCGGCATCTGGCTCAAACGGCAATGTTGAAAGTCCCCGGCGACGCCACCGAATCGCGCCTCGATTTCATGGCTCGCCGCTTGCTCTCGCGTCCTCTGCGAACCCAGGAAACCGCCGTCGTCAAAGCGTCCCTTGCTGAGCTGCTGGCTTATTACGCTCAACACGCCGACGACGCGAAGGCGCTCATCGCAACGGGCGACTCGAAGCCAGAAGCGTCGTTGCCGCCTGAGCAACTCGCGGCTTGGACGATGCTCGCGAACGAGCTGATGAATCTGGATGAAGTGGTCTGCAAGTAGCTTCCGACGCGGAGACCTGTTGATCGTGGAGGGCAAGCCCACAGCATCAGACGACATCTGCGTGAAAGCCATCGGTAGCGAACTGCGGTTTCCATCCGGACAGCTCGCGGTGCGGAATGTCGATTTGAGCGTACGTTGCGGTGAGCTGGTCGCGCTCGTCGGGCCGTCTGGCTGTGGGAAGTCGACACTGCTGCGGATGATTGCTGGGTTGTTGGTGCCGACTGCGGGCGAGTTGCACGTGCGAAGTGGTCTTTCAGCGAACGGGCAACGTCAGCCCCCTGAGCGGCTGGTTGCCGATCGACGCCAAGTGATCTCGAACGTATCAGGGGGTTTACGCCCCCCGCTCGCCACAGCCGAACCGCGAATCGCCTTCGTGTTTCAAGACGCGAACCTGCTTCCGTGGCGATCGGTTTTGGACAACATTCGACTGCCGCTCGAACTGCGTGGGACGCCGATCGCCGAGCAAAAAGCCGCGGTCGAACAAAGCCTCGCGCTGATCGGCCTCAAGCCGAGCGACGCGCTGAAGCGGCCAAGGATGCTCTCGGGCGGGATGCGGATGCGCGTGTCGTTGGCGCGGGCGTTGGTCACTCGGCCGGAGTTGCTGCTGCTCGATGAGCCGTTCGCCGCGCTCGACGATTTGATTCGGCAACAGCTCAACGAAGAGGTGCTGCGAATCTGGTCCGAGCAGCGCTGGGCCGGTTTGTTCGTGACGCACAATGTTGCGGAAGCGGTCTTCCTCAGCCAGCGCGTGCTGGTGATGAGTCCCAGTCCGGGAACCTTCGTCGCCGACGTGCCGGTGCCGTTCGAGCACCCTCGCGGTCCGGAACTGCGTTCGACGTCGGAGTTCGCGAAGCTCACGGGCGAGATCAGTCGCCGCCTGCGGGAGGCTGCGCGATGATTAGACTCCTTCGAACCGTCGCGCCACCGGCGATCTTGCTGGCGTTGGTTGTTGCCGCGTGGCACTTCGCCGTGGTTGGCTGGGACATCAAGCCGTTCTTGGTGCCTCGCCCCGCCAGCGTGTGGCGTGCGGCAAACGAGAACGCCAAAGAATTACTGACGGCCGCCGGCCTCACGGCGTCGGTGGCGCTTAGCGGTTTTGCGTGCAGTTTGATCGTGGGCACGCTGATCGCCTGCGTCTTCTCGCAGTCCGGCATGATCCGGCGAAGCTGTTATCCATACGCGATCTTTCTGCAAACGGTGCCGATCATCGCGATCGCTCCGTTAATCGTCGTCTGGTTCGGCGCGGGCTTTCGCAGCGTCGTGTTGGTGTCATTCATCATTAGTCTGTTTCCGATCATCACGAACGGCACGACGGGCCTGCTCGCGATCGATCCCGACTTGCTCGACCTATTTCGGCTGTATCGAGCCTCGCGCTGGCAAGTGTTGTGGAAGCTGCGACTGCCGCATGCGGTGCCGTTCTTGGTGACGGCCGCTCGCACGTCGAGTGGCCTGGCCGTCGTGGGAGCGATCGTCGGCGAATTCTTCGCCGGCTATCAAACGGAAAGACATGGCCTCGGCTATGTGATCTTGCAGGCCTCTGCGCAGCTCAACACGGCCAAACTCTTCGCGGCGGTGATCGCCTCGACGCTGCTGGGCCTCGCGATCTTTGGTCTGTCAACGTTGGTAGGCACGACGATTCTCAGCCGTTGGTCTGAACCGGCCGGTGAACGGCAGCGAGAGGCAGCGACTTGATGCGACCGGTCGATTGGCGAATTGACAAACAGCCCGGCTACTTGCGAGAAGCCGGGCCTTTGAATCATCCCCGCTCACCCATTCGGTGGACCTTGACCACTAGAGCGTGAGCAGGGCATTTGCAATGACCTGCACGTCGTCGCTGTCTGAAACGGGGGTGATGATCTCGTCGCTGCTGACCCTGGCCGTGTTGTTAACCAACTGGGTATTCACGCCGGCGCCCACACTGTAGGTCACCGTGAGGGTCACGCTTTGTCCCGCGGCCAGGCTGCCGATGAACCACCGAATGCCGTTGTCGTCCACGGCGGGATTGGCCACTTCCACACCGGTGGTGCCGGTGACGTTGGTGACTGTCAGCGCCGCGGGCACCACGTCGGTGATGACCACTCTGTCGGCGGTCGAGATGCCGGTGTTGGTGACCACAATTGTAAACGTGTTGCCCGTGCTGCCAGCCGTAGCTGACTCCTCGGGCATGTCGCCGTCCGGATCGTTGTTCGAGAAATCCTGCTGGATCGTGAGCGGGGCAAATTCAATCACCTGCACGTCGTCGCTGTCTGAAACGGGGGTGGTGACCTCCTGACTGCTGACGCTGGCCGTGTTGTTGACCAACAGGGTGTTCACACCGGCGCCCACACTGTAGGTCACCGTGAGGGTGACGCTTTGTCCCGTGCCAAGACTGCCCAGGAACCACCGAATGTTGTTGTCGTCCCAGGCGGGATTGGCCACTTCCACACCGGTGGTGCCGGTGACGTTGGTGACTGTCAGCGCCGCGGGCACCACGTCGGTGATGACCACACTGTCGGCGGTCGAAATGCCGGTGTTGGTGACCACGATCGTAAACGTGTTGCCCGTGCTTCCGACCGCGGCTATCTCCTCGGGCATGTCGCCCTCTGCATCGTTGTTCGAGAAATCCTTCTGGATTGTGAGCGGGGCATTTTCGATGACCTGCACGTCGTCGCTGTCGGAAATGGGGGGGGTGACCTCCTGGCTGCTGACCCGGGCCGTGTTAT
>CAZPUJ010000199.1:0-5064 GCA_964589725.1 uncultured Planctomycetaceae bacterium | reverse complement strand
GCGACGATCCGAAGCGCGGGTTGTCGTCGAACGTCGCCTTCACGTAGCGGTCGATGTAATCGACACCGCGGCGTTGCTGCTGCATCTGAGCACGCATCCGCTCGGCTTCGATTTCTTCCTTGGACATCACTCGCATTTCTTCGACTTCGACCTTGCCATCTTCTTTGGCTTTGGCGAGGACTTTGCCGAAGTCGAGTTCGATCCCCTTCTCGACATCAATGCCCGGTGCGGCTTCTTCATCCTCGTCTTTTGCGCGGGCATTCATCGCCATCTTCTGCTCAATCTTCATCGCAGTGAGAGCCAAGCCCTGCCGGCCGGAGTTCGGCTTGGCGACTTGCGAGAGCTTCCAAATCGTCTTCATGTTCTTGCCGGCAATGTGTTTCACGCTGGTGAGATGACCGGCGGTCACGATGCTGTCGTACAGCGTCTCGCTGAGCATTCGCCGCATCGGCGTCGCGAGGAAGGATTTCTCCATCTCGGTTTGGTCTTGTTCGGGGACGCCGTAGACATGTACGCGTTGATAAACGTCGCTTTTCGCGATCAGCCGCACGAGCGACCGCAAATCGTAGCCATTCGCCACGAATTCGTCGGCGAGGTAGTCCAGCATCTTCGGATGGCTGGGAGGGTTGTTGTCACTGAAGTCGTCAATCGGATCGACGATGCCTCGTCCGATGAGTTCCGCCCAAGCTCGGTTGACGAGGTTTTTCGCGAACCAGCGATTACGCGGCGACGTGACCAACTCGGCCAACTGCACTCGCCATTCGCTGGTCGTATACAGTCCAGCCTTAATATTGAGCGACTTCGCGTCCTTCTTGGCTTCCTTCGTGATGTCGTCGTCCTGCTTTTTTCCTTTGGCTTTGGATTCGTTCTCAGACGCGTCGGCGAGCAGGTCATCAACATTCGTGTCTTTCGAGGCGACTGCCGCGACGAGCGCGTCCTTCTCTGCCTTCTCCTTCGCACGCCGAGCATTTAGCCTAGCAATGTACTCAGGCGTTTCGCCCACCGCGATCATGTCGAACGGAAACGCCGGCTTTGCTGGCTTGCGTTCGCTGGGTTTGGCTTTGCCTTCCGGTGGCCAGAGAACTGTCGATTGTTCGTTCTCTTTGGCGTAGATTGTGCGGGTGAACTGATTCTCGATCCGCTGCGTTTTTCCGAAGTATGCCGCGAAGCCGTAGAAGTTCTCCTGAGTCCACACGTCGAACGGATGATCGTGGCACTGAGCACATTGAATCCGCACGCCCATGAAGACCTGCGAGGTCACGCCCGCCAGAGCCATTGGGTCCGCATTTTCCGCAAGCACGAAGGCGACTTCGGGAGCTGCACCGGCCTTGCCATTGGTCGTGATCAGCCGCCGGCACATCTCATCGTGGGGCATGCCGTCGGCAATTGCCTGATGCACCCAAGCCAAGCCAGCTCCGCCACCATCGGCGTTGGACCGCAGTCGCAGCATGTCGGCATAGAACACGGTCCAACGATCCACGAAGCGATCATCGGCGATCAGCCGATCGATCAACTCCCCTCGCTTCGTTAAGCTGGCGTCCTTCAGAAATGCCTGAATCTCGTCCTCGGTTGGAATGCGGCTGACAAGGTCGCAGTAAGCTCGCCGTAGGAAGGTCAAATCATCGATGACCGGCATCGCGGCTTTGGTGATGCCGCGTTCCTTGTTTTCCAGGGCCAGCACCTTGTCGAGTTCGGTGCCGCCATTGAGCTTTTTGGCCTCTGCCAAAACGGCCGCCGTTTTGTTCGGGTCTTCGGCCGGCTTGACCACTTTCTTTTGGGCCATGGGGGGCTTTGCTTGCGAATCGCTTAACCCCAAGATTGCAAACGACAAAAACCCAGCGGTCGCGACAAATGTCCAACGCTTCACAGGAAATTCTCCTTCGGTGAAACGGAATGTGGATTCGAAGATACGGTGTGGTTCGAAGTCTGTGTACCTCGAAGAACGGCCCATTCCGCCGGGCTTAACCTGCGCAAACCGCCGCGAGGGCTGTCTCAAAACCTGTATCAAGATATATACGTTCGTTGAATTCACAAGTCAGCTTCAAGAATATTCCGCATACAACCATATCAACCACGCTCTGGATGGAACCGATTTAGGCTCCCAGGCCCTGCCGCTTCTCCTCGATTAACTTGAGCAATGCCTTGTGTGGGTCGGCGAATTTCTTCAAGCCCTCGGTCATCAGTACTTCTTCGAGCTTCACGAAGTCAACCTCGTGATCGATCTCCGCGACGACGGCCGCGGGCGGAAATTGGTCGACCGTGCGCTTAAAGACCTTGCCGGCCATCGCCTGCACGGCCGCGTTTGTGGCGGGCGGGTTGGTCTGGATGTCGGAGCCGGCAAGGGCCGACACGTACTTGTCCGCCGATTCGCTGGGATCCTTTGTCCCCGTGCTGGCAAAAATGATCTCCTGTTTCAGTGGTAAATGCTTGTCTCGCCACCAGCGTTCGTTGTCCTGCCAGAGCCGTTTCACGTTCAAAATCCCCACCTGCCCTTGCGCGGAGGATGAAAGCTGCGACACTTGCTGCTTGGTGTATACATCAATCCGGCTGATGAAGATGCTGTAGACCGACTTGAATTTGTCGAGCGACGCGCGGCGTTGAGCCCCGCGCCACACGGCTTCGCGAGCCGCGTGGTATTGTCGCTGCGAAAAAATGAGCGTCACGTTGAGCGTCAATCCAGCGGCCGACAACTCTTCGAGTGCTCCCAACCCGGCGGGCGTCGCGGGCACCTTGATCATGCGGTTCGTGTGACCTGCCGACCACTTCTTGCCGAGTGCAATATATCTCGCGATCTTGTCCGGCAGGCTGAGCGAGCATGAAGCATCTTCCAACAGCGGGTCAAGCTCGAACGACACATAACCGTCGTTGCCTCGCGTTTCGGCCCAAACGGGCGCGAACACCTCTTGCGCCCGACGGACGAGTTCGTCCGTCACTTGCCACGCCACACCTTCATCGTCCAGCCCCTGCTTCATGAGCGCGACCAACCGTTCGTCGAATCGTCCGGTCTTGATCAAGTCCGCAATAATGATCGGATTGGACGTTGCTCCCGTCGCTCCCTGTTCACGATTGACCCGCACCAAATCCGGGTCGATGCTGTCCAGCCATAGTTTCGTGCCCGAGGCGATCAGCGATTGTAGCGGTGAAGTCATGCGGCGATTCCTCCGTGTGAAGTCAGTTGGAAAGGCGAGTTAGGAAGGATAACGAATGCCTTCGCGATGCTCATCTCTGATTCACCATCGCCGATCAACTTCACATCAGGGGAACAGAATCGGCTCCTCGGCATTTTCTTGCGGTTGCTGCGGTTGCTGATGTTGTTGGTTGGGCTTTTGCGGCTGCGGACGTTGTGGGGGCTTGCTGAAGATTTTTGACAGTCGCTTTTGCAGGTCGGCGGAATTCACTTGACCGTTGACCTTTACGACTTGTACGGAGTTCGTCGGGCGGGCGGCTAGATCGAGTTGCTCGATCAGCTCGGCGATGTTCTCCAGCAGGCTCTCCGGAGCGGAAACGATAATCGTGTTGGAGATTTCGTCCACTCCGACGGAGATCAAGCCCTTAAACTTCACCGGGGTTTCTTGTGGGCCTTTCTTGTCGTCGCCACCGGACGAGCCGCCGTACACGAACGTGTAGTTGCGTTCGGGAGGCTTCTGACCCTCTTTGCCTTGTTGGTTTTGGTAAGCCTTGTCAGTGGACGAGAGTAAATCGCGGTAGACGTCTTTGACCGCTTCCGCCAGGACCGGAGCCTTGGAATACTTCAGCGTGAAGGTCTGCGTCTTGCGGACTTGTTTGCCGTCGCTGGCCGGCGGTTGGTCGTAGATTTTGATCAGCTCTTCGATGACCTTGAGCTGCTGCGGATCAGCGCCTTGGACGATGATCGTCCCGCTGTCGGAATCGGAGATGAACTTCAGCGGCTTCTTCTTGGAGAGTCGCCGCGCCGTATCCTTCTCCTCGCTCGGCATCATGCGGCCAAAGTAGGGATTGTAGGTGCTGCCGCTCTTCTTCTCGTCGTCCTTGAAGAAGTCCTTCAGGTTGAGTTCGACCGAGTAGGCCCACGTCGACGGGTACTTGAGGTAGAAGACTTTGAAGTCCTTGCGTGGCGGAGCCGCTCCGCGCAGCAAATCCTCCAGTTGATCGAGAGCCTGCGTGTCCTGCGACTCCAGAATCAAACGGCCGTCCGGACCGCGGCGGACACGGACGGGAGGCGGCTGTTCTGAATTTTCGATTTTCGATTTTCGATTTTCGATTTTGGATTCCTGATTCTCGATCTCATCTACTTGATTTGAGATTTGAGATTTGAGATTTAAAAAATGTGATTTGAGATCAGAGGATTCCGTTTCCGGAGGATCGACCAGCGCGAGTTGATCGACGTCTCCGTGGGGGCGTTCGTGTTGAGCGATAAGCTGCAAGAGTTCTCGCGCCTTGGGCTGCATCGCGATCCGTTCGGAAGAGGATTCGCGACGAGTATCCGCCTTGAGATCGCGAGCTGGCGAGGCTGACTTCTTTTTCGGCACGCTCGTCTTGGTGGCCGAGTCGTCTTTCGGAGGCGTGACCTTCGGAGACTGCTTCGGATTCGCGGTCGTGTCCGGGTCCGCCGGCTGATGTGAGCGGCGCGCCGGTTCGGCTCCGTCGATGATTAGCTCGTTGGGAGCAATTCCCGGCCAGATGCGGCGGATTTTTTCGAGCAGTTGTTCGGCGTCTTCAGGATCGAGACTGTCGAGCACTCGCTGCGTGTTGCGGTTGCCGCCGGGAGGCGGGATCTCACCCAACTTGATCAGCAGGTTTTCGATCTCGCGCATTTCGATGTCGTTCGCCCACAGCAGCAGGCGATTGTTCTCGACGTCGGCGTCAACGCGGAATTTGTCGGTGCCCTCCGTCTGCGATGAAGACCGACCGCCGCCGTACGGATCGTAGTAGCCAAAGTACGGATTGTTGCGGCTGGAGGATTTCTCTTTTTCGCCGCCGCCCATCATGAATTCGATCGTTCCGCCGACGTAATCAGCCGCGAGCTTCCGCAGCGGGATCACACTGAACTTCCGGCCGCTGCCGTCGAGCTTGTCGACCAGCATT
>CAZPUJ010000198.1:0-10357 GCA_964589725.1 uncultured Planctomycetaceae bacterium | reverse complement strand
ATAAGGCTCGTTCGACGGCTTTCACGGCTCCGAAGACCTCTTCGATGTGGGTGGTGCGGCGCGAGGTTGCATTTTCGATGCCTTGGCGGAACAGGCGAATGATTTCGCCAGGGTTGCGACCACGCAGGTAATGGTCCTCGTACAGGATCACACGGTCGAAGGCTTCACCCAGCAGTTGTCCTTGGCGATGCATGTCGCAATCGCGGCGGTCGCCGGCGGTCGAGTAGACGCAGGCTCGCTGCGCGTGCGGGTAGTTCTTGATCGCGTTGATGATCGCGACCAGCGCCGAGGCGTTGTGGCCGTAATCGACGATGACCGTGCCGCCGCGAATCTTCAGCACGTTGAAGCGTCCGGGACTGGCTTCGAGGTTCGCGGCGAACGTGTCGACGCGGGCGGTGATGACGTCGTGCGAGATGTTCAACGCCCACGCGGCGGCGATCGAGGCCAGCGTGTTCTCGACTTGGAAACTGATCTTGCCGGCGTGCGTCAATGGAATTCGATCGAGCGAGATGAGCGGCTCTTCGCGCTGACCCTCGGCCAGGACGACAAAGTGCTCTTTGACGAAGATGGCTCGGCCACCTTTCGCACGGTGTTCAACGATGACCGGGTTCTGGCCGTCGATGGCGAAGAAGATGACCTTGCCTTTGCACTTGGGAGCCATCGCGACGGTGTGCGGGTCGGTTGCGTTGAGCACGGCGGAACCGGTCGGCGGGACGACATCGACGATGACTCGCTTGACCTGCGCCAGTTTCTCCAGCGTTTCGATGTCGGACAGGCCAAGGTGATCACCCTCACCGATATTCGTCACCACGGCGACATCGCACTTATCGAAGCCCAGGCCCGCGCGCAGGATGCCGCCGCGAGCGGTCTCTAGCACGGCCATCTCGACTTCGGGGTTCATCAGGACGTTGCGAGCACTGACGGGGCCGCTGCAATCGCCGTTGTCGATGCGGCGGTCGTCAATATAGATGCCGTCGGTACAGGTCGTGCCCACCAGCGCGCCAGTCCCTTTCAGGATGTGTGAGATGAACCGCGTCGTGGTCGTTTTGCCGTTCACGCCCGTGACCGCGACAATGGGAATGCGGCCGTTGTTTCCTTCGGGATACAGCGTGCTGATGATCGCCTCGCCGACGGGCCTCGGCTGGCCGGAACTCGGCGCGAGGTGCATGCGCAGGCCCGGAGCCGCGTTGACTTCAACAATCGCTCCCGTGCCCGGTTCGCAAGGCTTGCTAATGTCGATGGCCACGACGTCGATGCCGGCGACGTCCAGGCCGATCATGCGTGCCGCCTCGACGGCTCGGCGCGTCCAGTCGGTGTGAACGCGATCGGTGACGTCGACCGCCGTACCACCCGTACTCAAGTTCGCGTTTCTCCGAATCAATACTCTCTGACCTGCGGGCGGAACCGATTCCGGAGAGAAACCTTGTTCTTTGAGCACGACCAGCGCCGCGTCGTTGATGTGCATCTTGCTGAGCACCGTGCCGTGATGCTCGCCGCGGCGCGGGTCTTGATTAACCAGGTCCACAAGCTGAGCGATCGAATGCACGCCGTCGCCGATGACGTTCGCCGGTTCACGACGCGCCGCCGCGATCAACTTGCCGCCGACGACCAGCAGACGATAATCGCAGCCGGGGATGTATTTCTCGACGATGACCTTGGAACTTTCGTCGTTGGCGATCTCGTAAGCTCGCACGACTTGTTCTTTGGTCGTGAGGTTCGTCGTGACGCCACGACCCTGATTGCCGTCTTGCGGCTTGACGACGACGGGGATGCCGATGTCTTCAGCCGCTTCCCAAGCATCTTCGGCGGACTCGACCGGCCGACCTTCGGGAACCGGCACGCCGATCCCGGCCAACAGTTCGCGAGTCAGGTTCTTGTCTTGAGCGATCGCCTCGGCAATCGTCGTGGTCACGTCGGTCTCGGACGCCAGAATACGTCGCTGTTTGTTGCCGTAGCCAAACTGTATCAGGCTTCCTTTATTGAGACGCCGGTACGGGATGCCACGATTGGTCGCGGCCTTGACGATCGCCTTCGTGCTGGGACCAAGGCCGAGGTCTTGAGCCATTTCCTTCAGCCGCTCGATTTCTTTCGCGAGATCAATCGGCTGGCCATGAACGGCGGCGAGGATCAATTCGCGAGCGACCTTGAGGCACTCCTTGGCGACGTCTTCTTCGACGTACTGGATGGCGACTTTGTAGACGCCGTCTTCGTTCGTCTCCCGCGCCCTGCCAAATCCGACTTCGTGGCCAGCCAGCGACTGCAGCTCGATGGTGACGTGCTCCAGCGTGTGAGCCAAATACGTCCCGCGTCGCAGCCGCTGAAAGAAGCCGCCACGTTCGCCGACGCTGCAACGATGTTCAATCATCGTCGGCAGCCACGTCATCAGTCGGTCGTTAAAGCCAGGAATCTCGTCGGAGGACTTATCCCTGAACTCGCCTAAATCCACCCAAGCTTCCAAGACGGGAAAGTTTGCCCAGAGGTTTGGACCTCGAAGCACCAAGACCTTTCGGAAATCCATAATTGTGGCGCCTGCAATTGGCCCAATCATCGGGGCCTGTTGTACTTTCAAAGTGGCGGGAAGGCGGGAAGGCGGGTTTTTCGTTGATCAACTGGTCAGTCGAGCCGAGGCCGAGTTGGGAACGGCCAGCGTTTCGAAACGTCCAACACAATATCGGCCATCAGGCAGGGAAGCTTGTCGAGATCGAAGAGCGATCGTCCATCAGATTGCCACAGCAAAGTTCGCCACAAGGCTGGCAGGCGCGGCGGCCGAGGTCGGTCAATGCGCAGTTGACCGCGGAGTCGGCGTTCAGCCCGACCGAATTTGCGTGGCTCCAGCCAATGGGAAGAGGTGGTGGAAAGCCGCGAGTGCCGGTCGGACTCGCAAGAGACAGGTGTGAGGGACGAGCGTTAGCTCTGGCGGGGTGTGCCTTTTTGAGGCGAGACCGGAGCGTCATTGCACCGGTGCTCGGCGGGATTCCTGACGGAGAGCAACCCTGCTCCCGACGCCATTCATCAACGTGGCGGGATTTAATCATGCTTGAACCAAGCATTGCAATCCCCGACTCGACATTTTTATTGCCGCCGGTCCGGAAATATTGAGCGAATGGTTGACAAAAGCCTTCACGGCCAGCAAACAGCGGAAACGCCTTCACGTCCACTCTTCTCGTCCCTCCGGGGAGAGGGCGAGGGAGAAGGATTTCCAGAGTGCCGGGCTGCATTTTCTCGTGTCTTTGAGCAACGTACTTTCGGCGGAGCTTGTTCCAGGCCATGACCTTATCCAGTTCAGCATACGACTTGAGGCGTCTGGCCGCCGCGCAACTCCAACCCGGCGAGCATGCCCGCATGTGGGTCGAGACCGACCTCGACCAAAGCCTGAACTACCAAGCCGGCTTGCTGGTCGTCACGGATCGCCGTCTGATCGGCGTGAGGGCCGAAACCGTCTCCGTGTCAGGCCCCAGCATGTCAGCCATGCCACTGGCCGACATCCAGCAAGTAACCGCTCGAGAGCAAGGGACCGTTGGCACGCTCGAAATTCGCGGCTCGGAGGAACAGCCACAACTCTGGCGATACACGGTCGGGCACGCGGTCGCCGTACATCGGATGATCCAGCAGATTGAAAAACTCAAGCAGGCGGACGCCGATCGGGATGAGAGCGACGACCTCGACGAACCGGCCGACGGCCCGATTTGTTCAACCTGTGGCGGGGCGCTGCCAGACGAGAACGCTGAGTGTCCAACCTGCGGTCCGACCTCCGCACCTCTCCCGCCGATGACGAAATCGTTCGCTCGGTTGCTGCGATTTGCGAAGCCTCATGCACGGATGATGGCACTGGCATTCGTGCTGACGTTGCTGGGGTCGTTCTTCGCGACCGTCCCAATGCCGCTGTTCGGCGAGATCATCGACAAAGTTTTGGAACCGTTTTGGAAACAGACGACCCGCAATCCGCCCCCCGGTGCTGATCCCAGCGTCATCTTGGTCATCGACGACGCTGCCGTTATCGCCGAGAGTCGCGAGCATGCGATCGTGCTGGCGACGTGGTACTTGCTGGCCTTCTTCGGAGCGGTCGTCATCTCGTGGCTGATTGGCTGGATTCGCATCTACGTCTTGGCGTGGATCAGCGAACGAGTGGCCGCCGACCTGCGTAATCAAACGTATGCGCACCTGCAACGACTGTCGCTTGAGTTCTTCGGCGGAAAACGGACCGGCGATTTGATCTCGCGCATCGATACCGACACCGATCGCATTTGCTACTTCATTGCCGTGCATTTGACCGACTTTGCGTCGGACATCGTGATGCTGTTTTTGATCGGGTGGTACGTGCTGTGGAAGGATGCCTGGCTGGGATTCGTCACGCTCTTGCCACTGCCTGTGATCGGTTGGCTGGTTCACGCCGTGCGGAGCAAGTTGCGATCCGGCTTCCTGGCAGGAAGCCGCGCCTGGGCGGAGATGACCAACGTCCTGGCCGACACGATACCCGGGATTCGCGTGGTCAAGGCGTTCGCCCAGGAGCAGCGGGAGATTGACCGATTCAAGGCTCGCAACGATCAGGTCTTCCAAAAGAACAATATCGTCAACAAGCTGTGGTCGGCGTTCAGCCCGCTGCTGGTGTTGCTCTCCGACCTGAGCCTGCTGCTGATCTGTGTCGTTGGCATTTGGCGAGTGCTCGACCACAAGCTGACGGTGGGTGTGCTATTCGCCAGCGTGCTGCTCATCAATCGGTTTTACGGGCGGATGGAAGCCCTCAGCCGTATTGTCGAGCCGACGCAGCGAGCGGCCAACAGCGCGCATCGCATCTTTGAAATCCTCGACCGAGTCCCTGGCATCGCCGACCCGCCGAACCCGATTCGTCCCGGCCGAGTCCGCGGCGAAGTCGAGTTTCGCGACGTGCAGTTTCGCTACGGAACTCGTCCCATCTTGAAGGGGGTCAGCCTGCGCATTCAGCCAGGCGAGATGATCGGACTTGTCGGACCCAGCGGAGCGGGCAAGACGACGCTGATCAACTTAGTTTGCCGCTTCCACGACGTCACCGAAGGCGCGGTCCTTGTCGACGGCACCGACGTGCGGCAATTTGCTCTCGAAGACTACCGCCGCAACATCGGCATCGTGCTTCAGGAGCCGTTCCTGTTTTACGGCACGATCGCCGACAACGTCGCCTACGGCCGACCTCAAGCGACTCGCGAAGAAATCATTTCCGCCGCGAAGGCCGCGCGCGCGCACGAGTTCATTCTGCGGCAACCGGACGGCTACGACTCGTTCGTCGGCGAGCGAGGCATGTCCCTCTCCGGCGGCGAACGTCAACGCATCAGTATCGCGCGCGCGTTGCTCATTGACCCGCGTATCCTGATCCTCGACGAAGCCACCTCCTCCGTGGACACTGAAACCGAACGCGAAATCCAACTCGCGCTCGAGAACCTCACGCGCGGCCGCACGACGATCGCCATCGCCCATCGGCTCAGCACTCTCCGCCGAGCCCACCGCTTGGTGGTCCTCGAACAAGGCCGCATCACCGAATGTGGCCGACACGACGAACTGCTCGAACGCAGCGGCACGTACGCGAGATTGCACAAAGCGCAGTTGGACATGGCGCATGGCAAAGTGAATGATGAGGGATTAGAGAGAAGATGAACGATCACGAAACGGACGAGCGAAAGTTGTTGGTCGAGATTGACGGGTCTGAGGTCACAAGCCCATTCGAACTCCACTGTGCATTGGCAACAGCCTTGGAATTTCCGAACTTCTACGGGAACAACTGGGACGCGCTTTGGGACGCCATCACTGGACTTATTGAGATGCCCCAACGATTGCGATTGCGAGGATGGTCAACTCTCGAATCTCGTTTGCCGGAGGATTCTCGTTTGTTGCGAAATTGCCTTGAAGATATGAACCTAGAGTTTCCGACATGTGCCTCCGATGTTGAATTCGCTTGAGTGGCGCCACAATCTCTAATCGCCTGTTTGGCTCACTGACAAACCCTTTTTCGCTGAAGGCCATGCATCGGAATGTCGAACGCTTCTACCACCTTCTCGACTTTCTGTATTGATCGCGACAACTCCGGCCGCTTGATCGTGACCGACTTGCACGGACGGCGGCAGGACAACCTCGAACCGATTCGCGCGTTTCCGATCTCGGACCCGGACCATTGGATTTCGCTGTGCGATCCGACCGGCCGCGAAGTCGCGCAGGTGCGCGATCTGAAGGAACTGCCCGCTGAGCAGCGTGACCTCTTACAGGCCGAGCTGATTCGCCGCGAGTTCGTGCCGGTGATTCAGCGAATCGTCAGCATTTCGTCGCTCGCCGAGCCGTGCGAATGGCGCGTCGAAACCGATCGTGGCCCGACGAGTTTTGTGCTCAATAGCGATGAACACGTCCGCAAGTTGGGATCGGACAAGGCCCTAATCCTCGATTCACACGGACTGCGCTATTTGGTTCCCGATGCAAAGCGGCTCGATTCGCACAGTCGCAAGCTGCTCGCGCGGTATCTGTCATGAATCGACGGGGTCTTTTATACCTCGCACGGCCATCCGTGAGACATTCTGGCGAGCGGGGCGGCGTCAGCCCCCCGGTGCATTCGCCGCAGGACCGCGGGGCTGACGCCGCCCCGCTCGCCTGTCTCATTCTTGGCCGTGCGAGGTATTACTCCGCACTGTCACACGTCACCGATACACCTGCCGACGCAGCAGGTCCAACGGATAAAACGTGTCGCGCCAGCGCACGCCGCCTTGCCGAAGAGTGATCCAGCCGGAGCGCAGAAACGCGAAGACGAACGCCAAGCCCGACGGCACCAGCAATGGGAACAGCCAGAACGAATGACCGAACAGGCTCGCCGTAAAGCCATACAAGGCGTGCGACAACACGGCGGCGGCCACGTAGCCGATGCGCGCGTCTCCGGCAAAGATCATTCCCACGATGGGGCCGCAGATCACGATCGTCGTGACGGTCATCATCCACAGCAATTGCGGCAGCGAGTAATTAGCGGACGCGAAAGCGTTCTTCTCCAAGCCGGTGATGCAGGCCCACGTCGATTGCTGCCAACGAATGTGCAACGCCTCGCCCGCGCGCAGGACTTCGCACTTCGAGCCGGTTCGTTTCAGCAACTTGCCGAGCTTCACGTCATCCATCACGTCGAGCCGAATCGGTTCGAAACCGTTCGCTCGTTCGAGCGCCGACCGCCGCACCAGGTTGTACGCACCGACGCCCGCGTAGAACCAAGGCAGCCGCGACGGAATCAACCACGGTTGCGTCCCGGCCGCAAAGATCAAGCCGAAACAGGCGACGAACGCGGCCTCAAGAATCCCTTCAGCCGCGATATTGGGATACAGCGGCAAATGGTCAAGCCCGCGACCGATCGCGAACCGCATCGCCTGCCGCAGCGTTTGCGGATCGTGAACGACATCCCCGTCGGAAAACAGCAGCCACTCGCCATGCGCCTTCTGGAAGCCGACCTGTAACGCATGATTTTTGCCGAGCCATCCGTCGGGCAGTTCGGTGACATGAATCACTCGCAACCGAGGCTTGTCGTCATCGTCCCGTCCGATCCCCTCTCCCCCAGGGAGAGGGTTAGGGTGAGGGACACAATCACCAGTTGACGCTGTGAGCGGAACCGAGCACGACGGATTCGCAGGCGACTTGTCCAAATCTCGCGCCGACGGCAAATCGGCTCCCTCACCCAGCCTGCGGCCACCCTCTCCCAGGGGGAGAGGGGAATTAATGGCGCACTCGGCATAGAGCCGATCCATCACCGCTCCGGTCTCGTCATTCGAACGATCGTCGATCGCGATGACTTCCAGCCTCGGATAGTCCGATGCGAGCAGAGACCTCAACCCCGCTTCGATCTTGTCTCTTTCGTCCCGCGCCGGCACAACCGCCGACACGAACGGCCATTCGGTCGGCTCAAGCACTTGCTCGCTTTTCCGCCGCAGCGTGCGGCCGATCATCCACAGCGAAGGAATTCCGGAAACCACCGCCCAGATCGCGAACACCAACCAGCCACAAAACTCAATCGCCGTGTGCAAGGTTGCAACCCTCATGAGCTTTCCGAGAATGAACTGACCTTCCGACCGAGAATCATGCGCCGCTTTCACCAGTGTTTGTTGATCTTCAGCTTCCCCGCGTTCTCGTGGCTGGCCATGATGACCGTTCACGAACTGGGGCACGTCGTCGGCGCGGCGTTGACCGGAGCGACCGTCGATCGAGTCGTTCTCCATCCGCTCGCGATCTCTCGCACCGACGTCAGCAACAATCAACATCCGTTGGTGGTCGTGTGGGCTGGTCCTGCCGTCGGTGTCTTGTTGCCGTTGGCGGCGTTAGGACTGTCCACGCTCGCCAAGCTGCCAGGAAAGTACCTCGTGCGGTTTTTCGCAGGTTTCTGCCTCGTCGCCAATGGAGCCTACATCGGATGCGGCACAATCGAGGGCATCGGTGACGCGGGTGAAATGCTGCGTCACGGCAGCCGGCCCTGGGAACTCTGGATCTTCGGCGTGGTGACGGTACCTCTTGGATTCGTCTTGTGGAATCGACTGGGCTCGCATTTCGGACTGGGGCCTGCGAACGGGAACGTGAATCGCCCAGCGGCTTACTTGTCGGCCACACTGCTATTTCTTACCGTTCTCGCCGAATTGTGCCTTTCTTCGTCACCCTAATCCTCGAACAAGCGCCCCCACCGAGCTTGCCTCGGTGGCTCGCGGGATTCTGCACCACTCGGCGTCACGATAATCGAACCGCTCAGTAGTGCAAAGTCCCTTAAACCACTGGGGCAAGCCCAGTGGGGTCGCCTGTTTGAGGGGTAATTTGAGATTTCTAAAACATGCCTGACCTACACGACCTGACTCGCAAGCTGAACACGAACAATGGCTCGAAGATTGTGTTGCTCGTCGCCGACGGGCTGGGCGGACTGCCGCTGACGCCCGAGGGATTGACGGAACTGGAAACCGCGAAAACTCCGAACTTGAACGCGCTCGCGAAACGAGGCACATTGGGGCTGAGCACTCCGGTGCTGCCGGGAATTACGCCGGGGAGCGGGCCGGGACATCTCGGTCTGTTCGGTTACGATCCGTTGCAGTACCAGATCGGTCGGGGAGTGCTGGAAGCCTTGGGCATCGACTTTGAACTCGGCCCGCACGACGTGGCGATCCGAGGCAACTTCTGCACGGTGGACGAGAGCGGCAAGATCACCGACCGCCGCGCCGGTCGCGTCGCCAGCGACATCGCCATGAAGCTGTGCGAAAAGCTCGACGCCAGCATCAAGATTCCCGGCGTGCAAATCTTCGTGCGGCATGTGAAGGAATATCGGCTGGTGATCGTGCTGCGAGCCGAAGGAGCCGAAGGACTCGGCGGTGAGGTTGAGGACACTGACCCACAGAAACTCGGAGTCCCGCCACTGGAACCGCGTGTACGCACCAAACAGCCGGAACAGCTAGATCACGTCCCGCGCGACTTTGACCACGCGAGGGGGGATGTCGTGCGCGGGATTGTGTCATCGCAGCACACGGCCGAAGTGCTGAAGGAATTCATCAGGCAAGCGGCCGTCATTCTAAAAGGCGATTACCCGGCGAATCTGTTGACGATGCGCGGCATCGACAAGAAACCGCCGATCCCGACGTTTGAAGAGGTCTACGGCTTGAAGGCTGGAGCGATCGCCGTCTATCCGATGTACCGCGGCCTCGCGCGACTGGTCAGCATGAATGTGCTCGATGCCGGGCAGACGCTCTCCGATCAAATGGCTCGGCTGGAACAAACCTGGAGCGACTACGACTTCTTCTTCATCCACTTCAAGTACACCGACTCAACGGGCGAGGACGGCAACTTCACCGAGAAGGTTAAACGGATCGAAGACCTTGACGCGGCGATCCCGCGTATTATCGCGCTGAAGCCCGACGTGCTGATCGTCACTGGTGACCACAGCACGCCGAGCAAGATGAAGTCACACAGTTGGCACCCGGTCCCGGTCCTGCTCTCGGCCGAAGAACGCTGCCGCCCCGACCTCTGCGAAAAGTTTGGCGAACGCGACTGCTTGAAAGGTGGCCTTGGTCAGTTTCCGGCAAAGTACCTCATGGGTTTCGCGCTGGCTCATGCGGGGCGACTCGACAAGTTCGGAGCGTGAAACACAGTCGGTTGCAATGCGACAGACGTGCATGACACTGCCGCAGAGGTTCGATTCGTGGGCTGGCTTTCTTGCGAATCTGCTCGCGGTCACGACAATCCCTCGTGCGCGATGGTTGCTTGCGAAAGGGACACTGAGCTGATTTTGACGAGACGGAAGCAATTTGAGCAATCTGCGATTGGAGACGTGTCGCTCGTGGCCAAGAAGAAACCGCCTGCTGCCGCCGCCAAAACTTCCGCTGGCTCGAACGCGCACGTC
>CAZPUJ010000197.1:0-9489 GCA_964589725.1 uncultured Planctomycetaceae bacterium | reverse complement strand
GCCGGCTAATTGCTCCGGTTAGGTGGTCTGTGCAGTCATACAAGCCCGAAGCGCAAGCGAGAGAAAGCCGCAGAAATCTCTCGCTTGCGCTTCGGGCTTGTATTTGAATCCAGACGCAGATTGAAGAATTAGCCAGCCGTGCAGAAATCCCTCGCTTGCGCTTCGGGCTTGTATTTCAACCAAGACGCAGATTGAAGAATTAGCCAGCCGTGGTCGGTTTGGCGAGATGCAGCTTGTTTGCCGCGAGTCGTCTGGCATAATCTCAGCACCATGACTGCCACCTTTGACCTCTCGCCGATTCTGAAATCTCCGCGACTGCCCGATATTGCGGCTACGCTCGTCAATCGTCTGCGCGACGAGACCGAACGACGCGCGCGTTTTTACGACGAGATGTCGGACGACCAGAAAGTGGAATTCATCGCGGGAGAAGTCATCGTGCATTCCCCGGCCCGAAACCGTCATCTGTGTGCCAAGCTCGAACTCGCCGCCTTGCTGAAGTACTTCGTCAATCATCACCGACTCGGCGAAGTTCGAGACGAGAAATGTTTGTGCGTGTTCCCGCGAAACGATTACGAGCCGGACGTCGTGTTCTTTGGCCATGAGAAGTCGGCCGCGTTCACAAAACAGACGATGAAATTCCCTGTTCCCGATCTTGCCGTCGAAGTGCTGTCGGACACGACCGAGCAGCGTGATCGAGGCGTGAAGTTTGAGGACTACGAGGCTCACGGCGTCCGCGAGTATTGGATCGTGGATGCGGAGGCTGAGTGCGTCGAACAATACGTGCTCGAAGAAGGTGCCTTTCGCCTGCTGCTGAAGTCCGGTTCTGGAGACATCGAAAGCCGCGTTGTCACCGGCTTCCGCATCCCGATTCGAGCCATCTTCGACTCCGCAACCAACCTCGAAACGCTACGCCGTCTGTTGGCCTGAGCGGTAAGGTTCTGGCGAGGGGGCACGTTCCTGAGTCATCGAAGGGCGTGCCGCTCAGGCTGCTTCCACGCCCATCCCGATGGCCTGGGTGTGCCACCCGTCCAACGGTCCGACGCGACTGTGCTCGGTTTCAAACACCCGTGACTGATATGTCTTCGATCATAATACGATCATAAAAACGGTTCCTGACACCTTTTGTCGCTTCTCACCTTTTGTCGCTTCCGATCATAAAAACGGTTCCTGACACCTTTTGTCGCTCCAAGTACAGGACGGCTGCGGCATCATGCTCATGCGGACGTTCATGGACGAAGTGCGTTTCAACGAAAGAGGCAACAAAGTCACGTTGATCCGCCAGCACCGGCAGATGACGTGATGCTCGCATCGTGGCGTTGACTTGATGGATCGTTGCCTCCCCACTCGATAATCACCGTCGGCACGCAAACGGCACACGTTGGTGCGCGATTCCGCACATCGACCGGCCCACGCTCACGTCGGTCCTCCTTCCTCCGACAGTCTTTCCGGACGGTTGCACTCAAGCCCAAACGTCGGCATTGGAATTGCTGACTCATATCCCTCGTTTGTCCGGGAACCATGGCATGAACGCGCAGAAGAAAAATGGCAGAAAGAGCATTGTCCAAACCCGTCTCCGTTCGCAGCCGCATGCGACCGTGTCCAAGACGCACGCCGTCGGGATTGATTTGGGAACGACTTACTCGTGCATCGCTTGCTTGAACGAACATGGCGAACCGGTGACGCTGCCCAATCAAGAGGGCGAGACGCAGACGCCGTCGGTCGTTCTGTTCGACACGAATGAAGTCATCGTGGGCCGTGAGGCGCTGCGTCACGCGATCGCACAGCCGCACGGCGTGGTGCAGAATTCCAAACGCTTCATGGGAGATCGGCACAAGCGCTGGACGATCCACGGGAAATCCTACACTGCGATCGACGTTGCCGCTTTCGTGCTACGGAAGCTGCTCGCCGTGGCTGAGGAAAGACTGGGACGGATTGAACGAGCCGTCATCACCGTGCCGACTCAATCCAGCGACATGCAGCGGGACGCGACGGTCGAAGCCGGTCTGCGGGCGGGACTGAAACGCGTCGACATCCTCAACGAACCGGTCGCGGCATCCCTATGCGCCGTATTGGGGACGGAAGGGTTGTGGTTTATGGAACTGGCGGACGAGCAGTGCGTGCTCGTCTTTGATTTGGGGGGCGGCACGTTTGATCTGTCGCTGGTCAAGTATTCGAAGAACGAGGTGCGCGTGCTGGCCAGCGGCGGCGATCTCTATTTGGGCGGCATCGACTGGAACAGCGCGCTGCTGGAGACCCTGTGCGACCAGTTTCAGCACGACTTCGGCCAGGATCCCCGCACGGACGCGGAAAGCCTGCAGTTTCTGGCCCTGGAAGTCGAGGAGGTGAAGCGGAGTCTGTCGGTCCGTGAACGTGCCCCCATGACCGCTCAGCATGCCGGACATCGGAAGATTTACGAACTCCGGCGTGGGAAATTCGAAAAGCTGACGCGGCCACTCGTCGCGCGAGCCGCCGAAATCACAAGAGGTTTGCTGAGCGAAAACGATGTCGGTTGGGCCGACGTGAACATCGTGATGATGGTCGGCGGGGCCACACGCATGCCGATGATCCGCAACATGCTCAAACAGATCAGCGGCCGCACGTTGAACACTTCGATGTCGCCCGATCAGTCCATCGCGCACGGCGCGGCCTATTATGCTGGGATGCTGCTCTCGAACGTCGACTTGGCGCAGAGCACGTTGAACCGGAAAACCACCGAACGTCTCTCGAAAGTCCGCCAGCACAGCCGCAACGCGCGAGCACTCGGCATTCTGGTGCGTGACACCCAGACCGGCCGACGCGTGCCGCACTATCTGATCCGTCCCAACACGACGCTTCCAGTTTCCGTCAAACAGACTTTCGGGACCGTCGTGGCAAATCAGAAGCGCGTACACTTGCACGTCGTGGAAAGTGGCGTTCGTCCGCAGCAACCGTTTGCGGAACTTGGAGCTTGCAACATCGACGACTTACCGCCCGGCCTGCCGGAAGGCTCGTCCATTGAAGTCACGTTTCACTACGACGAACAGGCTCGCGTGCATGTCGAAGCGAAAGAGCTCGCGGGCAGTCACGTCGCGAAAACCGAGATCATCCGCCCGGAAAACGTGGTGACTCCGCCGCCGACGGAAGTCGTGGAAGCCCGCCCACTGGACGAGCCAGGTGCCCCGCTGAAACCGCTGCCGTTCGATAAGATCCCGCGTCCGCCGGTGGCACTGCCGAAGCCGCCGAATATTCCGTGACCGTGGCTGGGCGTGGTGGCCGGCTCTCTTGAGGTCGTGATGGCCCTGTCCGTGTGAAGTTGGCACGGGACGGGGTTTTGTTTCTGGCGACGACCGCCCCCTCCGTGCATGTTGCACAACAGCCGTATCTTGACGGAGAAGGCAAAGGCGTCAGGAACCGAAAAAGGAATCGGTTCCTAAGCGCTTTGGAGTCAAGCATCACAATTTCGGCGGCACACCGAGCGACTTGCCGCCGTCGATCGCCAACGCTGTTCCGGTCACCATGTAAGCGGCGTCGCTGACCAAGTACAGGACGGCCTCGCCAATTTCTTCGGGTCGACTCATGCGACCGAACGCTTGCGCCAGCGGACTGGCAGCGATGATTCCTTGTTCGGCGGCCGAACGATCCCGAGCTTGATCGAGATCCGCGTTCATCATGTCCGTGTCACCGACGGGTCCGGGGCAAACGGCGTTGATGCGGATGCGGTCCTGCGCGTGACACAAGGCCAGGCTTTTCGTCAGCGGCCACCAAGGCCATCTTGCTGATTGAGTAGCCCGGGTTGTGCGCTCGAGGTAGTAAGCCGGCGCTGCTCGCGGACCGCGTTCTCGGCCAGAATGAATCCATGAGCACGTACACCCAAACCTCAAAACCGCAGCGCCAGCATGAATCGCCCAACATCCCCATGTCGGCGATCCGCGGGTACGTTCGCCAAATCATCGAGAAGTTCCAGCCGGACAAGGTGATCCTGTTCGCAGCCTCTCATTCAACAGTTGTCGCAGATCCGACATCGAGCGCAGCCGAAAACTTTCCTGGTGCGTCAACGAAATCCCGAAACACTGCTGCAATCCGGCGGCGATCCCTAATTGTCCGAGCGAATCCCACGCCGCACAGTTCGCGGCCGACAACGTGGGTGTGATCGCGTCGAGGGGCCGGTCCAGCGCCTGCGCCACGACTTTGCGCAACGCCGGCTCGTGTGTTCCAATATCGGCCGGCTCGATCTCGCGCATCGGCAAGGACGTGACATCGCTGCGATTCAATTTGGTGCGGCCCACTTCACCGGAATTCCGCCAGCGGAGGAAGCGAGCCGGATTGCCGCCCCAGGCCTCGGTGGCGCCGATTGTCGTGAACGGCCTGACGTAGCTCATTGGTTCCACGATCGCGTCAGCTCCGATCGTCACCCCCAGGTCGATTCGCGTTTCACCCCCAATCACCACTCGCGGGCCAATTACGACGGGCGCGGTGAAATACGACTTGGTACCGTCCGGATTCGCCATGATGGTGTGAGCTGTCACCGTGCTGCCGGCACCCAGAACCGCTCCGTCCCCAACCTCGGTCAGGTCGGCGTCATACAACCGCCCAAGTAACAGGCTCCTGCTGCCGATGTGAGTTTTCATCGCTGTCGCCCGCAGTACCAGTTGCCGCAGCCCCGCGAAACACATGTACGACTGTGTCAGCGGCAGATGCCACACGACCCGCTCGCGCAGGTAATAGAACAACATCAAATGAAACCGAAAGTCGTCGCGGAAACGGCCCGCAGTGGTGATGCGGCGGTGTTTACGAATGCCGAACAAGAACGGCCACGTCCACGTGTCGATTGCGCACGAAATCAAAAACAAGTTCAGCCAACTGATATAAATCAGCGGCGCGAAGATGACCCAATGCTGCCACGACCAAGTCTCCGACATCCCCAGCCCGTCAATGACTCCGTGGATGATGCCGGCCAGCGCCAACGTGGCAATCGTCGGCGACAGCCAGAAAAACGTGATCCCCAAGATCACGTGACAAACTACCCGCAGTCCGCTCAGAAGATTTTCGTGCATGCCACAACTTTCGGAATCCAAAAGGTCCAAGTGAGACCGACAGCGCTCGATCGATTCCGCCGGGCCTATCCCGGCGGAATCGTTGCAGTGCTGTCCGTTCAGCGGCCGTTCAAACAGATCGTGCAAACCAGCTTCGATTCACCTTCCACCGCACCGGCGACCTGCACCAAATAATGCTGGTGAGCCGTTGCTTCGGCCACGGACATCCGGCACACGGAACAAACTGGCGATTGGTCGGTGATGGATGTCTTGGCCTCCGCCGAGGCCACCAACCGTTCCTTGAGTTCATTCACAAATCTCGCCGCTGCTCGGCCTTCGGTCAGGCGATGATCGAACGACAGAATCAAGTTGAATGCCGCGCGGGTTCCGACGGCGTGGTGATTCGCGCCGATTCCCAAGATCGCGGCTTGAGCCTCGACGATCAGTGGGTCGTACAGAATCACGCCGCTGCCGGATAAATCGGTGATCGTGAACGTCCCACCGACCAACGATTCCGGCTTGAGCGTGCCGGCCAGATAATCGTCCACAAACCGTCGCCGCTCCGCTAGCAGTTCGTCGAGGCTCTTTTCACCGGCGTTGCGGAACACCGGCACCTTCAGACCATGCCCGGCATCGAGGGCGTAGCCGATGTTAACCTGTTCGTAAAAGTGATTCTGATCGCCGCTGCAAAAGGCGTTGAACGTGGGGTACTTTTTCAACAGCCGAGCGACTTCAGAAATCAGCTGCACGGATCGCCGCTCCGCCGAATCGCTCGCCGATTCGGACTGATGTGCCAACGCAGGCACCGCCGTGACCACCGAACTCCGCAGAGCTTGCTGAGTGTTCCAAGACAGCAATCTCGCCTCAAGCCGTTTCGTACGCGACACAGGCTCGGAATGGATCGGCACGCCGGCCGCTCCGCGCACCGTCGGCAAAGTATCGCCTCTTGGTTCGATCGGCGATTGCACTGGCGCGACGTCCAATTGGCCGAGTCGTGACAAGACATCACTGGTACGGATCAAGCCGCAATTCGCAAAGTCGGCCGCCGACAGCCCGCGCTGCTGGATCAATTCGCGAGCTTTGCGGCTGAGTCGAGTCGATTGCGGCGCAGGATGGGCATTCTTACCCGTCGAGTCAGCGCTGCTCTTGCCCGTCGAAACGGCACGACGGGCAGAAGTGCCCATCCTGCTCGCGGTCTCGCTTTTCACTCCCGCACCTGCCTGTGTCTCATACGCCGCATCGATTCTCCCCTGCGATGTGTCTGATAGCGAGGCCACAAACGCTTCAATCGCCGCGATGGAGTCGCCGACGTAACATAACACCGCGCCGACCGGGACTTCTCGTTCGCCGGAGACAACCAGCTTGACCACGCCGCACGCGGGGCTCGGAATATCGTAAGTCGCCTTGCTGGTTTCGACTTCGACCAACGGCTGATCCGCTTCCACAATGTCGCCGTCTGCGACTCGCCAGGCCATCAACAGGACCGCGTCGTCGTTGACGTTTTCGTGAGGAATCCGGACTTCCAGAACCTCAGACATGCGACATCAACTCCACCAAGGCCGCCACGATCGACTCGGCTCGCGGCAGCATCTTTTGTTCGAGCAACGCACACGCCGGGATCGGCATCTCCGGCGACGCCAGCCGCCGCACGCGACGCAACACGCCCGGCGATTGCTCCTGAATTTGAGCGATCACCTCAGCGCCGAACGCCGCGAACCCGATCCCTTCTTCAACGATCAACAGCCGCCCGCTACACGCGGCCGAGTCCGCGATCGGCGGCAAGTCGAGCGGATACAACTGCGCCGGGCAGATGACTTCCGCGAGGATCTCGTGTTCGTCGAACGCTTCGAGGATCGCCGTTTCGACTTCGCGCAACATCTCGCCGTAGCAGACAACCGTGACGTCCGGCGGACCTTCCGGACGAATGCGGATCGAAGGAAACTGCTCATTGCTGTGTTCGAGTACAAATCCAGCAGGCAACTCGGCGGAGACTCGTTGTCCGTACAGAACTTTGTTTTCGATGACAAGCGTCGGCCGGTCGATTGTCTCGAACAGGCGGTCGTACAGCATGCCCGGATCGAACCGGTGATTCGTCGCCAGCACGCGCGTGTCCGGCAAACCGAGCAAATGTTTTTCGAGCGACTGGCTGTGCGTCGGCCCGTAACCGCGGCGGCCTCCCATCGGCGTCCGCACGATCAGCGGGACCGTGACCTGGTCGTTGTACATGAACCGAAACTTCGAGGCGTGATTGATGAGCTGGTCTGCCGCCAGTGTGACAAAGTCGCCAAACATGATCTCGCAGACCGGCCGCAGCTTGGCCAACGCCAGCCCATTGCCTAAGCCAATGATCAACGCCTCGCTGATCGGCGCGTTCCGCACGCGGCCAGGGAACTCGTCGCTCAGCCCTTTCGTCGCTTTGAACGCCCCGCCATAAGGCGACTCGATGTCCTCGCCGAGCAGCACGACTCGCTCGTCGGACTTCAGAGCACGTTGCAGCGCGTTGCGGATCAGCGTCACCGATCGTTCCGGCTGAGCGACGCTCGCTGGCTGCCACGAAATCTCCGACGAACACGCTCCCGCCGGCAAAGCCAACTCCGGAAACGGAGCATTCTCAGCCGCAACGACGGCCGCGTCGATCCGCCGACGCGCGGCCGCGAGCGCCCGCTCCGCCGCTTCCGGCTCTTCAGCGAAGTATCGCGTCACCGGATCACGTTCCCGATGCTCGCGGACGACGTCGGGATTCCGGTCGTCGTCGCCTTTGGAATGTGCCATCAGCCGGTAAGTGTCGATTCGTAAAAACATCGGCCGGCTCAGGCACCGGATCAACGACACACATTCGCCGATGTTGTCGAGCAGCGATTCTGGTTCCCATGTGTTCGCCGTTCGAGCCGCGATCCCAAACGCCTCGGCACGAGCCCCGATGTCGCCGGCCAGCGTTTGTTGCTGACTGGTGCTTTGCGAATACAGATTATTCTCCAAGACGACGAGCAACGGCAGATTCCATTTCGATGCGACATTGAGTGTCTCGTAAACCACCCCCTCGCCCAACGTGCCGTCGCCGATGAAAACCACGGTGATGTTCTCCGACTCGCGCAGCTTTTGCGCCAACGCCAGTCCCGCCGCCACCGGAACGATGCCACCCTGCACACCGTTGCTGAAGAACCCGTCCGAGCACAAATGTTGACTGCCACCTCGCCCGCCACAAACGCCCGTCTGCTTGCCCATGACCTCGGCGATCAAGCCATCGACATTATCGGTCCGCGCAAGAAAATGCCCGTGGCAGCGGTGATTGCTGAAAATCAGATCCCCCTCCCGCAGGTGCTCGGCGACTGCAACTCCAGTCCATTCTTGACCGATGCAGGTGTGAATGGTTCCGAACAGTTTTGCTTGCGCGAAGAGCTCCAACATTCGCTCTTCGACTGAGCGGATCAAAATGGCCTGGGCGAACAGTCGCTCTCGCGGAAAGGCGCACGAACTCGTTGCGCCAAAATTCGCGGGAACACGACGCTCCATCGTGACAGGCATTGAGGCTCGTTCCTTGGAGATCTTGTATCGCGCGGACATCGTTCATTTCGCCATGAGCCATGAACCAAATGGGCCACGATTCTGTCGGTTCTCACCGGGTCCAGCAAGGCGAACGCCCTGGTCACACACGGCTGGCTAATTCGTCGTGTTAGGCAATTTGTAGTTCTGGCCCTTGTGGCCAGGGAGATTCGATTCTGTTGGAAGGAGACCAAAAGGTGTCAGGGTGCGCCGGCGCGAAGCCGGAGGAGAGTCACGAATGAAAGCGTCGCACGAGGAGAAGGCAAAGGTGGCAGGAGCCGAACACTGAATCGATTCTTGACACCTTTGCAGACTGGGAGGCTACCATCGTTGGAGTCAAGCATCACAATTTGGGCGGCACACCGAGCGACTTGCCGCCATCGATTGCCAGCGCCGTTCCGGTCACCATACAAGCGGCGTCGCTGACCAAATACAGGACGGCCTCCGCAATTTCTTCGGGTCGACTCATTCGATCGAACGCCTTCGCTAGCGGACTGGCTGCGATAATTCGTTGTTCGGCGGCCGAACGATCCCGAGCTTGATCGAGATCCGCGTTCATCATGCCCGTGTCACCGACGGGTCCGGGGCAAACGGCGTTGATGCGGATGCGGTCCTGCGCGTGACACAAGGCCAGGCTTTTCGTCAGCGCCACCAAGGCCATCTTGCTGATTGAGTAGACTGGGTCGTGTGCTCGTGGCAGCAAGCCGGCGTTACTGGCAATGTTCACGATCGCCCCGCCGCCAGCCGCGATCAGGTGCGGGATCGCGAACTTCGCTCCGAAGAAGGCCGCCTTGAGATTCGTGTCCAGGCAATTGTCCCAATCCGATTCGGTGACTTCACCGATTTGTTTGACCATGCCAATCCCGGCATTGTTGACGAGGACGTCCAGCCGCCCGGTCGAACGGGCGGCACCGTCGATCAGACGTTGCAAGTC
>CAZPUJ010000196.1:0-6203 GCA_964589725.1 uncultured Planctomycetaceae bacterium | reverse complement strand
GACAGCCGCCGTCGCCTGCTGCCATCGGTCCTGGAACTGCAAGTTCTCTTCCAACAGTCCTGTCTGTTCGCGCGACCACTCGGCCTGTTGTTGCCGCAGCGTCTCTTGCAGCTCCGTCCGGTCCGCCTGCCAATGCTCTTTTTCCGCGAGCAATTCTTCCATTTGCCGCTGCTGTTCTTCCATCAGCAACTGCTGCTGCGACTGGCACTGCGCGCGTTCAGTTTCCAACTCGTCCTGGACCGATCGCAACTCGGACTCGATCCGTGAATGTTGCTCGAGATCAACGGCCTGCTGGGCCAACATCGCTTGCTGATTCGCGACTTGTTCCCGTAGGAATGTCAGCGAGCTCAGAAATTCTTCTCGTTCCCGTTCCAAAAGTTGCTGTTCGACATCGCGTTGTGTCCGCAACTCATCGAAATGCCGCGTGACCTGTTCACGCTCGGTGGCCAACTGCTGACGGTGTGCCTCGAACTCCGCAACCGTCTGCTCGTACCGCTGCTGTTCGGCAAGAACCTGCTGCTGCTCCGACCACAACTGGTCCGCCTGCCGAGCGAGGTCCTTTTCACTTTGTGAGACGGCCGACATCGCCTGCTGCCATCGATCCTGGAACTGCAAGTTCTCTTCCAACAGTCTTGTCTGTTCGCGCGACCACTCGGCCTGTTGTTGCTGCAGCGTCTCTTGCAGCTCCGTTCCGACCGCCTGCCAATGCTCTTTTTCCGCCAGCCACTCGTCGGTTTGCCGCTGCTGTTCTTCTGTCAGCGTGGTCTGAGACTCAGCCCACTCCGCGCGAGCCGTCCGCAATTCCTGTCGCGCGTGATCGGCCGCACGCTCCAGTTCGCCAATGCGAACGTGCAAGGCATCACTCTCGTTGCTCGACGCCGTTAAAGCCAAGTGCGCTTGCGGAACAATGTCAGCCGACTCTGACGAAACCGTCGGCCGAACAACGTGTCGCCGCATTTGTTGTGAAAGTTCCGCTTGCAATTCTTGGATTTGCTCGCGGAGGTCAAGAACATCCAGGCCCTGGTCTGGCGTTTCGCTGCTGGCTGTCACGGTTGTGAAGGCCTCGCGGTCGTTCAACGCCTGTGAAGTCAGCGTCGGTTGTGGTGACAGAATCAAGGCATCCATCGTGCTGGCAGGATCAACGGAAATCTCGACCGTACCAAGACGAAGTTGATCTCCGGGCTGCAAGTGAATCTCGCCGCGCACCGCTTGGCCGTTGCACCACGTCTGATCATCCCACGCCTTGAGGACGACCATCTGGCCTCGGCACATAATCAACGCATGACGTGGCTGAACGCCGGCGCCAACGACGCGATAATGGCACGTCGTGGCCGAGCCGACCGTCCAGCGGCCTGGCTTCAACAACCATTTCGGCGGTGATGAGGTTTGTGGTGCTGACACCATGCTGTTACTCCAACACTCAGAATGCCTGTCACGTCACGAGGAATGACCGATGCATTCGTGGCGATGTGAAATTCTCGGGTTTAGATTAAGGTGCGAACGCAGCCCGCCCGGTGCCATGGAGGCCGGGATTCATCCCCAGGATCAATTCGCAAACTTGAGCGGCCTGCTGGTCGGATCAGAATCTTCGTTGCCGGCTTCGTGATCGTTGCGATCGACACGAACCGCAGAGATCGAACCCGGTGGCCGTTGACCGCTCGATTTCGGCAAACCCATAATCGGCACTGTCGAAATCAGGACTCGTGCGGTTTTGAGAGGTTGAGGTCATGTCAGGCTGGCTGTCGCGGGCAAAAGAGGCTCTCAGCGGTCGTACCGCCGAGCGTATGCCCGAACCGATCGAGTTTCCTTGCCCGTGCGGCCGCAAGATCGGCGCCACCCGACGGACGGCCTTCCAGCGCGTGCTCTGCAAAGCGTGCGGCGAGTGCTTCTTCGTCTTGCCCTTGGACGTGTATCCGCGTCCCATATCGAAGATCGTCCGCAAGGTCAAACCGCCGCGCACGGAAGCGTCTGCGGAGCGATCGACCAAGAACCACACGAAAGCTCCGGCCGACGCGGCAGTCGCCACCCGACCAACCGTTGACATCCAGGCTGCCCTGCATGCAGCCTGGCAAGGGGCGCGAACACAAATCACACCGCTCCGCTTGATCGTCGCTTGCCTGGTCGTTGTGGTGGCCGGGACGTCGTGGTGGCAATGGACGCGAGTCGCTCGCGATCGCGCGAATATCACGTTCAAGGCCGCGTGGGACGCTGCGGAAGCCGCGTTGCAACGCCAGGAATACGTCGACGCCGAGCAAGAACTCGGAAAGGCCGCTCGAGCCGCGGACCACTTGCGACGAACCGACGTCCGAGCCGAACAGGCCCGACAACAACATCGCGAACTGATGGCCATCAATGCGTTGCTGCAAAGCTCGCTGCCGGAGGTACTCGAAGCGACGCAATCCGCGGGAGGTATCGATGACGCGGCGCACGCGTTTGAGGTCACACAGGCCGGCCGTTGGATCGTCTTGCAAACGGAGATCGTCCTGCCCACAACGCCCGGCGGCTCGCTGCCGGCTTGGGAAGAGCGATTGCAAGTCGGCGAGAAGGCCGATCAAGCGATCGTGCTGACTGGCTCGTTGCCGGTATTCGCCAAAGTGCCAAAGGCTCAGTTCGCTCCTAACGTCTCCAGTGATTCCGTGAACGCAGCTGCGCCGGCACCGCCGTCCGTCGAGGATTCCGGAAGGCGCGAGATCATCTTCGCGGCACAAGTCGATTCACTCCGTTGGAACGCGGCGGCATCAGCGTGGACTCTGTCGCTGAAATCGTCGACGGGCTTCCTGTGGTCCGATTACGACTTGCTGTTGGTCGCCGGTCTCGGTCCGGACGAAGTCCGCACGGAAGTTCAATTGCGACAGTTGCTCGCCGAGCAAAGCCGCTGGATCGGAGTGGCGGAATGAGAAATCGAACGCATTGCGAATTGCCGATTGCGAATTGCCAATTGCGAATTGGCAGAGTCGAGTCCGCACATTGCATATTGCACATTGCACATTGCACATTGCACTTTGCACTTTGCACTTTGCAACTCATCCTTTTTGTCGCTTCCGTCTCGCTGCTTCTCTCGCCAGCGCCGCTCCTCGCCGCCGGCAGCAGCGCTCAACCGCTGCAAAGTTTCCTGGGACTGAAAGACCAATGGCCCGATTTGGTCGGGTCGAGCTTCCGCATTGAGGGCCATTACACGATCGCGGTCAAAGACTACGTGAAACTCAAAAACTGCGATTTGATTTTTCGTGCGAGCAAACCTCTGCCCAAGCTGTCTTCGGGATCGAAGGTCGTCGAAATCATTGGCCGACTCGCCAAAGATTCGGACAACGGCAAGCTGTATTTCGAAATCGATCAACTTAAGGAGCTGCCGTCGGACTTAGTGACGTTTCAGCAACGTGAAGCGAGCTTGTCGCGAGGTCCGCCGAAAGCCTTGTACAAGCTGGCGGACTGGGCCACCACGCGTGGCAAGTTTTATGATGACGAAGAACTTCTCAAGCGGGCCAAGGCCGCGAAGCAGAAAGGCTTCAGCATCGAGCGGCGGGATTTGAAGGAAGTCACCGCCGCGACGTTGCGTGGACTCGCGGAACGTGCTCGCGACCTGCAACTCGACGAACCGCTGCGATTCGAGCTGTTGCACGAGTCGTTGTGGCTGGAATGGGAATCACTCCGCAAGGCCGCCGATAAATCGAACACCAATCCGGACGACGTCGATCCCGCTCAGGACCCGCCGTGGAAATTCCTCAAAGAAGTGGATGCTGAACTTCCCGGCGCAACGACTCGCCCGGAAAGCGTGCAAGCGCTCGTGGCAAGCGAGTACCTCCGAGATCCGATCACCAGTTATCGAACGGCCAGCGAGTCGAATCGTCGCGTCATGCACCGGCTGTTTCACAATGAAGTCGCCTTGGCTGCAATCGCGCGACTGACGAAACCCGACGGCAGCAACGGTGTGGACATCGCCGATCGTTTGGATCAGCTCGTCCCTGAGCAACACGATCGGGCCGAAAAACTCCGCGATGGCGAGCTGACGTTCCTTGCCAAGAGCGCCGGCACGCTTGCTCGCACTCAACTGCAAGAGTTGTTGCAGCGCTGTCGAGACCGTAAGCAAGACGGTTTGGCGAAAGAGGCCATTCAACGTTGGCTCAAGCGCCGCGAACAGTCACTCCGCAAGGACGGGGTCACCGGTCTGATTCAACTCTCCGACGATCGTTGGTCGCTATTACAGGAACCGATCGCCGCCGGAGAGCCGCTGCTCGAAGCGTTGCAGCAAACGCCGAATAACGTCGACGTCATCGAACGCTTGAAGAAGCTGGGCTTTCAAGAGGTCAATGGCCGTTGGACACAGCCGCAGCAGGCGCAGAAGGCCAACACCGCGCCCGCCGCACAGATGATAGAAGCGGAAATCGACCGCAACATTCGCTTGGGAGTTCCGAAGATCAGCATGACCCCCGCGCAATTGATGCGTTGCTTGGGAGCTCCGTCGTCCATTACTCGCATCGCGACATCTGGCCGAACCACCACCGAAACCTGGATCTACCGTGAAGGTGCCGCCGTGCGGCACACGATGACGCTCAAAGGCCGCCCGAGCCCCCGCGACCCGATCCGCCAGGCGGAGGTCATCGCGATCCAATAGAGCCTGTCGGTTTGACAGCAACGGTTGGTCTACTTCACATCACTCCACAGACTCTCGGAGCTGTCATGTCCGGCTCAATGACTCGTCGCCAATTCCTCGTGAGCACGACCGCCGCTGGAGTGACCACGTCCATTAATGGGGAGTTGCTCACAGGTCGCGGCTTTGGCGACGAACCATCGCGCCGGCCGCGCGTGGCAGCGATCTTCACCGTGTTCCGATTTCGTTCACATGCCTTCAACTTCCTGGAGAACTTCTTCCGGCCCTTCTTATTCAACGGCAAACTGGTTGATCCCGGAGTCGATGTCGTTTCGTTCTACGCCGATCAGTTTCCGGAAGGCGACATGGCTCGCGATGTCGCCAACCGGTTCAACATTCCGCTCTACCGGACCATCGAAGACGCGCTCACGCTGCACACCGGAACGCTGGCTGTCGATGCCGTACTGTCGATCGTCGAACATGGTGAGTACCCATCGAACTGTCGGGGTCAAGTGATGTATCCGCGGAAGGAATTCTTCGACCAAGCGGTCTGCGTGATGCGGCAGGCGAATCGCTTCGTGCCATTCTTCAATGACAAGCACTTGTCGTATTGTTGGGGCGCGGCGAAAGGGATGTACGACACGGCTCGAGCGTGCGGAATTCCGTTGATGGCTGGAAGCTCGGTGCCGCTGGCCGTGCGTCGTCCGGCCATTGAACTACCCCCCAACGCCGTCATCGAAGAAGCGGTCGCGATCCATGGCGGTGGCGTCGAGGTCTACGACTTTCACGGACTCGAACTGTTGCAGTCGTTCGTCGAATCGCGACGCGGCGGCGAGACGGGCATCGCGTCGGTCGAGTTTCTGACGGGCGAAGCGCTCGCGCAGGCGGCAAAGTTCGGACGTTGGTCGCGCGAACTCGCGAACGCCGCGATGCACGCGGAACAAGCGATGGGCGAAGCCGCGAGAGGGTTGGGCAAGAACATCGGCACGGGCGAAATCCCGTCGGAACCTACTCACGGTCTACTGGTCACGTATCGCGACGGACTGCGAGCCACCGTGTTGAAAGTCGGCGCCAGCTCCAATCGCTGGAACTTCGCTTGTCGGTTGAAGGGCGACCCGACGATTCACGCAACCGCGCTATTTAACGGCCCGTGGGGCAATCGAAATCTGTTCAAAGCGTTGTCGCACGCCGCGCAGTCTTTTTTTTGCGAGCGTCGCTCGCCGTATCCGGTCGAGCGGACACTACTCGCCACCGGAGCACTCGACGCTGCGATGTGGTCGCGCGATCTGGGTGGCTGTCGAGTCGACACGCCCAATCTTTGTCTGGCCTATCAAGCCGCTGACTGGGCCGCGCTCCGAGAGCTCGGTGAAAGCTGGAAGGTCATCACTCGCGAGACGGCGGAGCAGAAAGTCTTCGAGCCGGGGGACGCAGACCTTGTCAAGTCTCGCTGACCGATGCTGGCAAGCGTGCGCAGCCGCTGTTAGTCTTCGATCAAGCGACCCCACTGGGCTTGCCCCAGTGGTTTACGGGATTCTGCACTACTGAGCCGTTTGTTTCGCGTGACGCCGAGTAGTGCAAAATCCCGCGAGCCACCGGGGCAAGCCCGGTGGGGTTC
>CAZPUJ010000195.1:0-10697 GCA_964589725.1 uncultured Planctomycetaceae bacterium | reverse complement strand
TACGCGGGACGCAGCGGCGTGACGACGGATTCGGTCAAGACGAGTGGCTCGCCGTATCGTGTTTTGCGTGGCGGCTCCTGGTACGTCAGTCCGTGGTTCGTTCGCTCTGCCTACCGCGGCAGGAACTCTCCCGTCATCCGTATCCACTACGTCGGTTTTCGGGTTGTGCGTTCGTCTGGCGTGAGGACTGAGTAACTGCTTATCTCCTTTACCGCTTTACCATGTCTGAGCGGCGATACCCACTCAGACATCCGGTCGCGAAGCGACCGTCTTGACTCGCCGCGCCGCGCGATTTTTTTTGTACCTCGCACGGCCACGTCCGACACATTTGGCGGACGCTTCACGCTAACCCGAAGCGTAAGCGAGGGCAGAGATCAAAGGCTCTCGCTTACGCTTCGGGTTATTGTCAGACTTGACCGTGCGAGGCATAAGCACCCATGGCGCGTACGACCATTGAACTCGACGTGAGCAATCGAGCCCACGAGTTGGTCGTGGGGGAAGCTTGGAGTCAGGCACCTGCGTTTGTGAGAGCCACATGCCTCGCCAAACTCGACTGAATATCGCCGACGTTCCCAGGCACTGCTTGGGAATGCCTTGATGAAGCTCCGCTTCACGAAGTCATACGCACGACGAGAAGCAGAGCTTCGGAAGACCGCATTCCCAAGCGGAGCTTGGGAACGAGCGAACGCTCTCTCATCCTTCACCCTTCCTTCACCATGCCTCGCTTCGCGATCCTGATCCACGACTTTCCATTCGTACATTGGGACTTGCTCGTTGAGCAAGGCGAGACGCTGCGTTCGTGGCGATTGCTCGAAAGCCCGTCGCGGTGGGTGTTGGCGACAACTCCGCCGACTCTTCCCGCCGACTCGATTCCCGATCATCGCTTGGCCTACCTCGACTACGAAGGCCCCGTAAGCCGCGAGCGAGGCACGGTCACTCGCTGGGACGCGGGGACGTTCGAACGCATCGAGATAACCGATGATCACGTGCGACTACGGTTGCACGGCGGACAACTCCGTGGCGAACTGACAATCGATCGGACGCAGTACACACCGCTTTGGACGGCAGGATTTCGGTCTGGAATTGTTATGGCGCTCCGGTGAAAGGGGTCGTTCCGATGAATGACCGCTACGTGGCCTACGAAGCGACCGCCATCGAGATCGCCAAGTTCTTCAGAACGCGCAAGCCGCCGGTGAGCCCTGACGAGACGATCGAACTCTTCGCCTTTATGGAGGCCGCCGAAGCGAGCAAACGCCAAATCGGCGCGGTCGTGAAACTCGAAACCGTGCTGGCCAAAATCAAAGCGAAGTGACCGTGCGTCGGGCTAGTGTCACACCATGAATGATCCGCGCTAGAGTGTTCCCGAACTCTTCATCACCGGCAGCAACAGGCCGATGACGACGAACAGGATGAGGCCGGCCATGACCATCAACATCAACGGTTCCAGCAGACGCACGGCGAGATCGAGCAGGCGTTGAGTCCGCCGCTCCATCGTGTCGGCGACGTTGATCAGCACTTGCTCCAAGTTATTCGCCTCTTCGCCGACGGAGATCATCTCGACGACCTCGAGAGGGAACTGACCGCTGCTGGCCAGCGGCGACGCGAGCGACTTGCCGGTTGACACACTATCGGCGGCGGCGGCGATCGCGTCGGTGATGATCCGATTGCCAGTCGCATCCTTCGCGATCCGCAGCGATTGCAAAATCGGGACTCCGTTTTTTAAGAGCGTTCCCAAAATGCGGCAGAACCGCGCGACCGCCAAACTGCGCACGACCGGCCCCATCGCCGGCAAACGAAGCGACGCGCTATGCCAGCGCCGAATACCGGCTTCCGTGCGAAGCTGTTGTCGTAGAATCAACACGGCACCGACCAGGGCCAACACGGTGACAAACCAGTAGCTTCCGGCGACGTCGCTCAGTGACATCAAGGCCGTCGTGGCCCACGGGAGTTCGCCCTGGTTCGACAACCGCTCGAACACCGGCGTGAACTTCGGCACGAACCAGACGAGCATCGCCCAGACCACGCTGACTCCGGCGACGAGCAGAAACGCCGGATACGCCATCGCTCCGATGACGCGGCTTTTCAGTTCTTGCTGATGCTCCGTGAAGTCGGCGACTTGCTTGAGCACATCTTCTAGGAACGATCCTTCTTCGCCTGCGCGCACCATGCTGACGGCCAGTTCCGAGAACGCTTCGGGATGCACTCGCATCGACTCGGCCAGTCGCGTGCCGTCGGCGACTCTGTCGCGCAGCTCGCGCAGCACGGACTTCAGTCCCGCGTGCGAGGTTTGTCGTTCGAGCAAATCCAACGACCGCAACAACGGCACGCCCGATCGCAATAAGTCCGCCAACTGTGAGTAAAACGTCGCCAATTGTCCCGCGCTCGGCCGCCGTCGCCAACCGAACTGCCGAACCCCCGTCGGCTTCGACGGCAAAATCTTCACCGGAAACAATTGCTTGCCCGACAATTGCGAGACCACATCCAGCTCACTGGCGGCGGTCAACTCGCCGCTGACCGCGCGGCCAGACAGTTCCCGTGCGATGTAGCGAAATTCAGGCATGACAAGAGATTAAAGCGGAAAGTGGAAAGCGGAAAGCGGAAAGCGGACCAGAGAGGCATGAATCAGCCGAATGTTGTCGATAGACTTTGGCTCCTGTTCTTCGCACATGCATCCACTTGTGTTGGTCGCACGCACTGAGCGTGTGTTTTTTCGAGCAAGCGACAGCGTGCTCGACATGGTGCTGCTCTCATGCCGCAACTCAGCGTTCGCCGTTTGTGGATCGCCGTCGTCGCGTTCGCGTTGTGCCGATCGTTGACCGGATCCGCCGCTGAGCCGCCGAACTTTTCACGCGACATCCTGCCGGTCTTGTCCGACAACTGTTTTCAGTGTCACGGCCCGGATCCAAAAGCTCGCGAAGCCGATTTGCGGCTCGACGTCGCGGCGAGCGCGTTGCGAACCGAGAAGCCGATCATCGTGCCGGGCAAGAGCACGGAGAGCGAACTCCTCAAGCGGATCACGTCAACCGACCCGGACGTGGTCATGCCGCCGCCGAAATCCGGGCGGGAACTTACGCCCGCGCAGATCGACCTGTTGAAACGTTGGATCGATACCGGAGCCGTGTGGGGCAAGCACTGGGCATTCGAGAAACCTGTCCGACCCGAAGTCCCCAAAATCGAAAATCAAAAATCGAAAATCAAAAATCCTCTCGACGCCTTTATCATCGCACGCCTCGAACACGCGGGACTCCAGCCGTCGCCGGAGGCTGCCAAAGAAACGCTGATTCGCCGAGTCACTCTCGATCTGACCGGCTTGCCACCGACACTGGCGGAGGTCGATGCGTTTCTGGCCGACCAATCGCCGGAGGCTTACGTCAAGGTCGTCGATCGGCTGCTCAAGTCGCCGCGATTCGGCGAGCGAATGGTGTGGGAGTGGCTCGACGCGGCGCGGTATGCGGACACGAACGGCTATCAAGGCGACCCGACGCGCACGATGTACTTCTGGCGCGACTGGGTCATCGACGCGCTCAACAACAACATGCCGTTCGACCAATTCACGGTCGAGCAACTGGCCGGCGACCTGTTGCCGAACCCGACACAATCGCAACTCGTCGCGACCGGCTTTCATCGCAACCACATGATCAACGGCGAGGGGGGCCGCATCGCCGAGGAGTCGCGTGTCGATTACGTCCAAGACCGCGTCGAGACGACCGGCACCGTTTGGATGGGCCTGACCTTCAACTGCTGCCGCTGCCACGATCACAAGTTCGACCCGTTCACGCAGCGCGAGTACTATCAGCTCTCGGCCTATTTCAACTCGATCGACGAGAGCGGCGCGAACGATGCCGGCGGTTTGGCGAATCCGGTCATCAGTCTCGCGACGCCCGAAGGCCATCAAAAGATCGCCGAAATGAAGGCTCTCGAAGACGCCGCCAACAAAGAGCTCGCTGATGTCGAGAAGAAAGTCCGCGACTCGCACGCCGAGTGGGAAAAGCACCTTCGCGAAAGTCTCTCCAACACCGGCGAGCCAACGTGGACGGTGCTCGTTCCAGAGACAGCCGCCTCCGAAAACGGGGCAACGCTGACGCAAACCGACGACGGCGTGATACTCGTCAGCGGACAGAACCCGGCGACGGATGTGTTCACGATCACGCTCAAAACCAAGCTCGCAAACATCACCGGCATTCGGCTGGAGGCACTGCCCGACGACACACTGATCAACAGAGGCCCCGGCCGAGCAGACAACGGCAACTTCGTACTGACCGAATTCAAACTGCAAGTCGCCGGCAAGCCCGTGGAACTTGGTGGCCTCCGAGCCACTTTCGAGCAAGGGGGCTTCCCGATCGCCAACGCGGTCGACAAAAAGAACGACACCGGCTGGGCCATCGCGTCCGACTTCGGCAAGACCCAAGTCGCCCTTTTCGATGTGAAGGTACCGCTTAACGCGAACAGCGGAGAAATCTCGCTGACGTTCTGGATGGAGTTTTTGTCGCCGCACGTCAGTCATGTGATCGGCAAGTTCCGAATCTCGACCACGAACTCGCCAGCCACTTCGTTGCGCGGATTGTCCGACAAGATTCGCGAAATCCTCGTGCTCGAAACCGACAAACGTTCGGACGCGCAGAAAAAAGAACTGGTCGACTTCCAACTCAACAACGATGTCGCGGTCGCGAATGCTCGACGCAGGGTGGACGATGCTCGCAAGGCGCGAGAAGGCGTGGAACGCGCGCAGCCGCGCACGATGGTCATGCGCGAACGAGCGCAGCCGCGAGACACGTTCATTCTGATCCGCGGCGCGTACGACAAGTTTGGCGACAAGGTCGCGCACGGGATCCCCTCAATCCTGCCGCCGCTTCCGACCGATACGCCGACAAACCGCTTGTCTCTCGCGCGCTGGTTGGTCTCTCTTGACCACCCGCTCACCGCGCGTGTCATCGTGAACCGCTACTGGCAAATCTCCTTCGGAACCGGTCTGGTGAAGACCGCCGAGGACTTCGGCGTACAAGGTGAAAAGCCCTCGCACCCGGAATTACTCGACTGGCTGGCGAGCGAATTCGTCGCACCGACCGTCTCGCAACCGAGCGTCGTGAACTCGCACCCACAGAATGCTTGGAACGCCAAACATATCTTGAGGCTAATTGTCACCAGCGCGACGTACCAGCAAAGTAGCCGTCACGCTCCGCGTGACGAGCCTTCACACGCTCGACTCGGCCCGGCGGCGAGACGTTCAGAGTCAACACAGTCCGATTCGGGTCAACGTCGCGAGGAGTCTTCGGAGGCTGAACGCACAAGGCTCATCTCGCGGAGCGAGATGGCTACTTTGCAAGATCCCGACAACCGCTTGCTCGCGCGCGGTCCGCGATACCGTCTGCCGAGCTGGATGATCCGCGACCAGGCTCTTGCCATCAGCGGCCTGCTCGTCGAGAAACACGGCGGCCCACCAGTGAAGGGCTATCAACCGCCAGGCATTTGGGAAGAGGCGACGTTCGGTTTCATCAAATACCAGCAAGACACAGGCGAGGCGTTGTATCGCCGCAGCCTTTACTTGTTTTGGCGCCGCATCGTCGGCCCGACGATCTTCTTTGACGTCGCCACTCGACAAACCTGCCAAGTCAAAGTCGCCCGCACGAACACGCCGCTGCACGCGCTTGCCACTCTCAACGATGTCACCTACGTCGAAGCCGCGCGAACCTTGGCCCAACGAGTTCTCCTCGGCCCCGGGGGCGATGATGCCGCCCGCCTGACCGAAGCCTTCCGCCGCTGCACATCACGCTCGCCCAATTCCAACGAACTCGCCGTGCTCAACCAGCGCTTGCAGCTTTTGCGACACACCTTCGAGAAAGACGAAACCGCTGCCAAGAAGTTGGTCTCCGTCGGAGACTCGCGGCCAGACGGCAAGCTCAATCCGACAGACCTCGCCGCGTATACAGGGATCGCGACGTTGTTGCTCAATTTGGATGAAACGATCTCCAAAGAATGAAGATTGTCTCGCCAAAGGGACACGATGATCGCAGCACGTTCGCGTTTACCACCCCAAGCAACACGGCATCTCGACCGCTGACCAGAAGAGGCGTTGGGCGAGCGGAATCGGCTTGCGGTTGGAGCGGTTATGGACCACGCGGCCGTCAACGATGACGTGGGTCACGTGCGTCGCATATTCGAACGGGTCGCCATCGAACAGGACGAGGTCGGCGACTTTGGCGGCCTGCAGGCTGCCGTAGCGATCGTCGATGCGGAGCAACTTTGCGGCGTCGAGCGAGACGGACGCGAGGGCACGCTCGAAACCAAGGCCATGTACGGCGGCGATGGCGGCTTCGAAGCGGGCGACGCGCGTCTTCGGCACATAACCCTCGCCGCCGCTGGTGATCGCCAACGGAATGTTCGCGTCGGCTAAGCTCGCGGCGTTGCCCAGGTACGAGTGATACGTCTCCAAGCTGCTGCCGACTCGCTGCATGGTTGGATGCAGGAAGACCGGTACCTTCGCGGCGGCGAGTTGATCGCGCACCAGATACCCCTCGGCCGCGAGCGCGATCGCGCTGTCGAGGCCGAACTCTTGGCTCAGTCGCAGGCCGGTGAGAATGTCGTCCGCTTGCTGAGCCGAGAAGATCGTTTGCACTTTTTTGTCGAGCGCGAGGGAAAAACTTTCACGTTTCAAACTGCGATCCGGCGGCGAGTCTTTGTCCTTCGCCGTCTCCGCTTTCTTCTTCGCGTTGGCCGCGTCGGCGAAGGCTTGCCGGACGAGCGCGGCGGTGCCCATGCGTGTTTGTGGTAGTCGGCCGGAATAGGTTTGTTTGGGAATCTCACCCAGGTTGACGATCAGCGCTTGCGGGAAACGGACGGTCATCGCGTCGGCTGTGCGGCCGTGAGTCCGAAACACACCGCTCAGTCCGCCGACAACGTTCGATCGGCCGGGAACCGAATGCACGACGGTGATGCCTTGCTCCAGCAGATATCGCAACAGCGGCTCGCCGGGATGAAACGCATCGAGCACGCGCGCGTCGGCTTGATTCGGATCGCTGGCCTCGTCGGCGTCTTGATCGGCCGGGATGTTGTACTCGCCGGACAGCGGCACGATCGTCGCCGCGTCGATCAGGCCGGGAGTCACATTCGCGGCTGTGAGCACCGGCAACCCCGCCGGCGCGCTGAGTTCCTTTTTTGGCCCGGCAAAGACGATCTTGCCATCCTTCACATGCACGGCTCCGTCGACGATCGTGCCGTTCGCGACTGTGTGCAATCGTCCGGCGAGCACGATGAACTCGGAACTCTCCGACGTTGCGAGCTTCACGTTGGCCGGCGTCGCAGGCGTCTTCGCGGACGGCGGCGGCGCGATGAGCGCGGGAGCGTCGGGAAGTCGCGACCGATCGAGCAACGCGAAACCGCCGGTTTGGAAACAACGCTCGCGGTCGTCGTTGAGCGCGAAAACACGCCGGCCGTCGATGTATGTTTCGAGCACGCGTGTGTAGACGCTGAACGGCTCGCCGCTGAGGATCACAAAGTCCGCGTCCTTGCCTTTGTCCAGCGAGCCGACTCGCTGATCGAGCCGCAACGCCTGAGCCGGGTACAGCGTGATGGTTTTCAGAGCCACATCGGTCGGCAGACCGCCGCGCACCGGAATCGCGGCAGTTCGCAGCAGGAAACGGCTTTCAGTCACCGGGTCATCCGTGTTGACGTGGACTTTAATGCCGGCCTTGGTCAGTTCGGCCGCGCACTCTTCGATAAAGCCGACCACCTCGGCCTTGCCGCCGGGGCTGTCGGGAATCGTCAGCGAAACGGGCACGCCCTCTTTCGCGATCTCGTCCAAAATCTTGTACGACTCGGTGCCATGTTGAATGACCAGGTCGAAGCCGAACTCGCGCCGCAGACGCAGCAGCGTCAAGATGTCGTCGGCTCGGTGCGAGTGGAAATGGACGGTCCGTTTCTTCTGCAAGACTTCGACCAGCGGTTCGAGCCCGAGGTTGCGTTCGGGGGGCGTCGGGGTGGAGTCAGCTTTGTCGCCGTCAACCTTGTCTGTCTTCGAATCTTTCGCGTCCTTCGACTTCACGTCGTCTTTCGGTTTGTCTTTGTTCGCTTTCTCGGCGTCGGCCTTCTGCGTTTCGAACTCCGCGAGCTTCTGCTGATAGCGGTCCCACTTGGCGAGATACTCTTGAGCCTTCACCAACTCCGCACGTTGCAGTGCGGCGACCTTCATGCGTGTCGAGGGCGCTTTGCCTTTTCCGCCGTAGGCGCGCTTCGGGTTCTCGCCGTTGGCCATCTTCAAGCCGCCGAGCACTTCGCTGGGACCGACCCACATTTGTTCGGGCGAATAGCCGCGCAGCTTCACATAAATCGTCTGTCCGCCGATGACGTTGGCGCTGCCGGGCATGATGTTGGCCGTCGTGATGCCACCCGCGTTCGCCATGCGGATGCCGGGATCAAACGGGTTCAGCGAGTCGAGAGCTCGGACGATGCTCGTGATTGGATCGGTCACTTCGTTGCCGTCGCTGTTGGCGTTCACCGCCGGCCGCGAATAGACACCCAAGTGCGAATGACTGTCGACGAGTCCTGGAATAATGACCTTGCCGCTGACATCGATCACCTTTACCCCGGCCGGAAGCGTGACCTTGTCGCCTGGCCCGATCTCGGCAATCCGCCCGTCTTGTACGACGAGCGTTCCATTCTCAATCGTTGGCCCGGAAACGGTGTGAATCCGCGCGCCACGAAAGACAATCGCGACGGACAGCTTTTCATCTTTGTCAATCGCTCGCACGGGAGTTTGTGTCGCGCAGAACGCGACACCGAGAAGAAAAGTCGTCCACATCCATCGCCGTTGATTGCGCACGAAATGCTCCATCGCCGTCTCCTCACGCTGTTGCCGCCGGTTGGTTGTCACGCGAATCCGCATGCCGTCATCGAAACCCGCGTGACTCTATACCGCACGCGGCCGAGTCTGACACTAACCCGAAGCGTAAGCGAGGGACTGCTACCTCAGCCCTCGCTTACGCTTCGGGTTAGTGTGGGTGTCTCCCAAATGTGTCAGACTTGGCCGTGCGAGGTATAAGAGCGAGACGCGAAGGTCAGCGGCGCGGTCCAGGCCGCTGGCGAAACACAGGCGAGACACCGGTGCCGCGACGGATCACTCGCCAGCACGTTGGTCGGCTCGGCCTGTGGTGGCGACGACGCGCGAGCGATCTTTGAAGTTGTAGCGGTCGCCGGACTCCAACATTGCCGGCTTGAGCGATTCCGTTCGCGATGTGCTTTCGAAGACCGCGACCTGATTCTCGCCGACAACTTCCATCACGTGGCCGCGCACAATCAACGCGGTCGAGTCGTCGATCCCCAAACCCACGACTTGCGGGTGCTCGTGTTTGAACTGCGCCATGCCGTCGGACGGCTCGCGGCGATTGAAGCTCTGCACGATCGCGACACCCGGTAAGAAGCCGAAACCACGCTCATAACCTTCGACCACAATTTTCTTGGTGGGCATCGGACTGGACTTGAGCGGCAGTTCGCCTTGCATCAAACCTCCCGAGGCTGTGCCTCCGATCACACCGCCGCGCCGCAGCACATCATGGCAAAGTTCTTCCGTGACTGTGCCGCCGCACGATTCGACAAACCGGTGCTGCCGACTGCCACTGAACCAGATGCCGCGCGCCGTCTTCAACAGCGCGATGAATTTCGGATCCTCGGCTTCTTTTCGCGTCGTGACTTGAACTCGCTGCACGTTTTTGACTCCGGCCTTGCGCAGATCGTCCATCAGCGACGATTCGGCGTCCGCATCCTCGTCTCCGTCGAGCGACACCACCGCAACGATCGCATCGAGACCGGCGGCCGCGGCGAATCGTTCCGTCGCTTCGGCCGGGATGTCTTCGCCGCCGACAATCACCAACGTTCCGTCGCGTACCTGCGGCACCGATTCGACGAGCAACGTTTGCGGCTGCAGTCGCGATGTCGCGATGCGACTGAGCGACACCAGGTCCGCTTCGTCGTTATGACGCAAGGTTTCCATGCGCGCGTCCTGCGTCTCGGTGCGAGCGAAGCAGATCCGCACTTCGGAATCGCCGATGACCGACAACCGCCGGCCTTGCACGACCAACGCCGTGCATTCGTCAATGCCAAGGCCGACCAGTTGGGGGTATCGTTCAATGACCTTCAGCAAACGGTCCTGCCGAAAACGCCGTACGAAATGTTGATCGACGATCGCCCCGTCCAAAAAGCCGAATCCGCGTCCGACCTCAACCATCGCGGTGCCGCGCCGAATCATCAGCCGCGACATGACCGCCGCGCCGGCGGAGGTGCCGCCGATCACACCGCCGCGTTCGAGCAGCTTGTGCAATTCGGTTTCCGTGCGTGTGCCGGAGTACGTGTCGATCAGCCAGGCTTGATTGCCGCCCAGAAACCAAACGCCGGTCGCGCGTGTCAGTGGTTCAGAAAACTCGGCGCATTCAGCTTCCTCGCGCGAGCGAGTGTGCAGAATCGTCAGGTCCGCGAGTTTTTGCTGACGCCACCAAGTGACATATAGTTCGAGGTCAGGGCTGTCCGCCGTCTGACTGGCCGTGGAGATGATCACGACCCGCGCCTGCTCGCCTCCCGCGAGATCGACCACTTTTTGCCGCAGCGGGTCCGGCAAGATGCCTCCGCCACAGATGACCAATGTACCATGTTCCGGACCTCGGGCATTGACCTTCCGAGCTTCTTGCCCGCGACACTCGGAGCTCTCCGTC
>CAZPUJ010000194.1:0-6697 GCA_964589725.1 uncultured Planctomycetaceae bacterium | reverse complement strand
GCCAATCATGTAGACGTCGTACCGGCCGCGTTGGAACATTTCCGGGTCGATCTCGTTGAGGCCGTGTTGCTTGCCACCGCTGATCGGCTGCCAGTCGAGTTGAATCTGTTCCGTGGTGTTGAGCAGCCGCAGCCATTTCTGTTCACCGTAGCGCGTGTCAAAACACGCCACGTTAATGCCGCCGCGACGCACGGTCAGCAGCGTCGCACGGCGATTATTCGCCGTTTTGATCTCGCCTTCGAGCGGCACGATCTCAACCGCGATCTTGAATTCACCCGGCAGGTCCGGTACGTACGACAGCTCGACCGGAATCACGTCCGCGTTGCGAGTCGGTTCCAGGAACACTACCGGCTGCGCGTTCTTCGACGCTGGCGGCACTTTCAGGTCGCCGCTCTTGAGACCCTCGCGTGTACGCGCGTCTTCGACCAACAGTCGCACCGTCAGCTTGCGGCCTGCGGCGCCGAGGACTCGCAGCTTCGCTCGCAGTGGCACCGTTTTTTTGACGAACGCGAATGGGTCGACCATCAAGTCTTCGACGATCAGATCGAGCGCTGAATCCGACACGGCCGAGGTGCCATACACGACCGGAAAGATCGGAATCTGCAAATCGCCGAATCGCCGCGCGACGGCGCGCGGATCGAGGTCATAAGGCGGCAACGCGCGCTGTGCCCCGTCAGTGTGCAAGAAGACGCCCGAAAGGCCGTTTCCCTGAGTGTCTCGCAAGATCGACTCCAGCACAAAGCCAATTGCCGACTGCTCGCCCGGCGCGGCTGCGTCCGGTGTGATGCCTTTGGCCGGCGCGGTCGCATCGGGCACTGCGAGCGGTTTCGCCTCGCGGTCGAAGTCGAAGTATCGGACTTCCATTTCTTTCCGTAGCGCGTCGAATTGCTTCTCGGCTTCTTGAAGCGTCTTGACCAAAAGCTGCCGCCGCGTCGAGTTCGCCGGTCCGTCGGGCGTTTGCATGCTGCGACTGCGATCACCCAGCACGACCAACATCGCCGCGCGGCGGTCTTTTTTCGTCCACTGAAATTCCGGCCGCAGAATCGCGATTGCCAACACGATCGCGGTGGCGAATCGCAGTCCAATCAATAGTCGCCGCCAACCGCTCGACAGATGCCGCACTCGCCGCGGATACGTGACCAGCACGAACACGATCAGTCCGATCGCCACCAACACGGACACCGGCCACGACCACACCGGATCAATGGCCAATCGCAGAGTCGTCTCGGAAGTCGTGGGCATATCACCACGTCCAGTCGCGAACGCCCGCCAGATTGCGGATGCACTCCGTCGGCCAGCGGCCTTGCTTCAAGTCGACGATCACCTGAGCGGCCATTTCCAACGTGTCGTGCTGCGATTCCCGATCGAGTCCCGCGATGTGACCGCTCAAGAGGAGGTTGTCGAGTTGCAGTAACCGACTGTCGAGCGACAGCGGTTCCGTTTCAAACACATCGAGCGCGGCGCCTCGCAGCTGGCCGGATCGGAGTGCGTCGTACAACGCCGCTTCGTCGACGAGCGGCCCGCGAGCCGTGTTGATTAGCACCGCGCCGCGCTTCATCTGCCGCAACGAGTCGGCGTTGATCAAGTGCTTCACCGATTGGTCCATCGGCAGGTGCAGTGAGACGAAGTCCGATCGCGACAGCAAATCGTCGAGCGTCGTCAGCTCAACCTGCCACTGCTCAGCGAATTCGCGATTCGGGAACGGGTCGAAGGCGAGGACGTTCAGCCCCAAGCCTCTCGCCCGCGTCGCCACCGCGCGGCCGATGCGGCCCAGACCCACCAACCCCAACGTGCGCCCCATGACGCGCGGCAATGCCACTCGGCCCCAGCGACGTTCGCGCACTTTCCGGTCGAGACCAGGAAATCCGCGCGCCACCGAGAGCAGCATCGCGATCGTGTGCTCGGCGACCGAGTGATGATTCACGCCGGGAGTCGTCGCGACGACGATGCGAGCTTGATTGCACGCCGGCAAGTCGACTGCGTCAAATCCCACGCCCGTGCGAGCGATCACTCGCAGTTTGGAACACGCGGCAATGACCTGCGGCGAGTACGGCTCCGATCCCGCGATGCTCGCGACGCAATCTCGCAACCCGCCGATCAGATTGTCGGCAACCCCCAGATCAAGGCGTCGATCCACCACCACGACCTCGAAACCGGCGCGCCGCAAAAGCTCCCAATGCGGCCCGTCCTCGCCGACCAAGGTCGTCACCAAGACCTGCGGGCGATCAGACTGTTGTGACATGAATCCAACTCCTCGTTGTTTTCGTAAGTCGCGATAGTCCTCAAACAAGCGACCCCGCCGACCTTGCGTCGGCGGTTTACGGGTTTCTGCACTACGAGGCAGTTGATTTCGAGTGGATTTCAAGTAGTGCAAAAACCCACGAGCCACTGAGGCAAGCTCAGTGGGGTCGCGTGTATCGCGTGTTTGAGGATAGTCTCGCGATGGGACGCAGAATATCCTCAGACCCCGCTTTCTCACCACCCGCTCGACGTTCCCATGATTGGCTGCGATGAAGTTTCGCCTGATCTCGTACAACATCCACAAGTGTTTTGGCGGCATGGACCGCCGGTATCGGCCGGAGCGAGTCATTGAGACTCTCGCTCATTACGCCCCGGACATCGTGTTTCTTCAAGAAGTGGACGAGAATGTGCCCCGGTCGCAGAACCATCGCCAAGTGGATTTGCTCGGCGAAGCGCTCGGGCTGCCGCATCGAGCGTATCAAGCGAACGTCAAAGTCCGCGACGGACATTATGGCAACGCGATCCTTAGCCGCTTTCCGCTGGCGGATGTGCATAACATCGATCTGACAATCCCGCTGAAAAAGCGGCGTCAAGCGCTCGTCGCGCATGGACACGTGCGCTGGGAGCATCACTCCCGAACTTTGTTGCTGTGCAACCTGCATCTGGGCTTGGCCGGCTTCGAGCGGACGATTCAACTGCGACGGATCATCAACCATCAGGTCATCACGCGGACTCACACACACACCGCCGCCATCGTGGCGGGAGACTTTAACGACGTGTGGGGCGGGCAAGGCAACCGACTGCTGACACCGGCTGGATTCTCGTTGGCGTCCGGCAAGATCAGAACATTTCCGGCGTTTGGCCCGCTGCGACCGCTGGATCGCATCTACTACCGTGGCGACTTGCGGCACGTGGAAAGTTTCGCATCCCGTATCAGCATGGCCCGCAGCGCGTCGGACCACCTGCCGCTCGTCTCGGAGTTTGAAATTCGATGACAGCACCGTGGCCGACGCTGCCAGCGTCGGCAGCGGATGCAAGCTGCGTCCGTCACCTTGTTCCGTGGCATTTGACGGTTTCTTTCGCAAAACTGTCGTCCTCGACTTCACCCTAATACTCAAGGACCACCGATGGATCCGCTACCGCTGCTGCAAGACCTCGTCGCGATACCGAGCGTCAACCCGATGGGCCGCGACCTGTCTGGCCCTGAGTTCCTCGAAGGGCGAGTTAGCGATTACTTGGAGAAATTCTTTCGTTCTCTGGGCGCGAAATATCAACGGATCGAAACGGCTCCCGGGCGAGCGAACGTGATCGCGCGGTTTGATGCGCCCGGCGCGAAGACCATCGTGCTGCTGGATGCTCATCAAGACACCGTGCCGACCGACGGCATGAGCGATCCGTTCAACCCTGTCGTTCGTGACGGCAAACTGTTCGGCCGAGGCTCGTGCGACGTCAAAGGTGGTCTCGCGGCGATGCTGGCGGCGTTCGCTCGGCTGGTGCGCGAACGACCGGCCGGCGCGGCGAACGTTTTACTGTCTTGCACGTGCGACGAAGAATCGACGTCGCTGGGAGTCAATGACCTAGCCAAGCTCTGGACCGATCCCGATCGATCCGGTTCGATCATCGAACGCAAGCCGGACATCGCGATCATCGCCGAGCCGACGCAACTGGACGTCGTTGTCGCGCATCGCGGAGCGACACGCTGGAAGATTCGGACCTCCGGCCGAGCGTGTCATAGCTCGGTGCCGCAAGACGGCGTCAACGCGATCTACCGCATGGGCCGCGTCGTGTGTTTGCTGGAAGAGTTCTCATCCCTCCTGCCAATTCGCGTCACGCCGCACCCGCTCTGTGGCCCGGCGACGTTGAGCGTCGGTCGCATCACCGGCGGCATCAGCGTCAACACCGTGCCCGACAGTTGCGAGGTCGAGATCGACCGCCGCGTGATTCCGGGCGAGGACGGTTGGGACGCACTTCACCAAGTCCGCGATTTTCTGGCCTCGCGTTTAGACTTCGCGGTCGAGCACTCGACGCCGTGGCTCGTTGGCATTTCTCTGTCGGACGACGACAACGGCCCGCTGGCTGACCAACTCATCAAGCACATCGCGACGGTGGCTGGACCGCACCGCAAAGTCGGCGTGGCGTACGGCACTCACGCCTCGCGCATCTCCTCGGCCGGAGTGCCTTCGGTCGTCTTCGGCCCCGGCGACATCGCTCAAGCTCACACTGTCAACGAATGGATCGACATCGAACAGTTTCGCCAAGCGGCAGAGGTTTATTATCGCTTCTGCTCGGCGACAGAAAAATTTGGGACAGAAAGATGAAGGCACTTGAACGTAGCAGTCCGATTCCCACTCACGAACGTTTTGGGATTCACTCGACTCACAAGACAGCCTTCTTTTCAGGTGTTCATCTTCCTGTCCCGCATTTTCCTGTCATCCGTACTTCTCCTCCGAGAGTATCTTCCATGCGAATCGCTTTGTTCTTTCTCGTGCTGTTCGTGACCACTTCGCTGTTCGCCGCTGATGTGACGCTGGTCGACAATGGCCAACCGAAGGCCGCGGTCTTCTTGTCAGAGCGAATCTGGGACGACGCGGCCAAGAATCCGGAGCCAGCACCCATCTGGCGCAGCTTGAAGCCGGAAGAGAACCGCCGCCGGTTGCGAGAATCGGTCAAGGATTTCGTAGCGACTGTGGAACGCATCTCGGGAGCGAAGTTGCCGATCGAAACCGGTGCGCCCAAGGCGGGTGACACGCGGCTTCCGATCTTCATCGGCGAGTTGGCGGCGGCACGCTTCGGTCAGCCCGCGAAGTCGTTTCCGTACCAACAGGGGTTGCGGATCGTCGTCAGCAATCGCGGCGTCGGGCTCATTGGCGAATCGGACCTCGCAACCAGTTATGCGATTTACACGCTATTGGATCAGCTCGGCTGCCGCTGGTTCATTCCGAGTTCGCTGGGGGAAGTGCTGCCGACTCTGAAGACGGTCGCGTTGCGCGAGCAAGACCTTTCGACCGGTCCGTACACGATCTATCGGGGAATGTGGTATTGCGATAACGAGTTCGCTCGGCGCAACCGCATGGGGGGCATGGAACTCTCGGCTGGACACGCACTCGAGTACGCCGTGCCGAAGGAACTGCGCGAACAACATCCCGAAATCAAAGCGATCATCAAAGGCCAACCGCATCCGCACTGGGTCAAGTGGACGCACCCGTTGGTTGCAGAGGCGATCACGAAGGCGCTGCTCGATCAAATGCAGAAAGATCCGCTGATCAAGTCGCTGTCGCTCTCGCCGGATGATGGCGCGACGTGGGACGAGTCGGACGATACGAAGTTCGACGCCGGAGATTTCGACCCCGGGCTGCAAACAGTCGCCAAGGCCGACCGTTTGATGGTGTTGTGCAATCGCGTGGCCACGGCCGTCACGGCGAAGTATCCGGACGTAAAGTTCGGCGTATTGGCGTATGTCGATTACACGCGCCCGCCGGTTCGTGAGAAGCCGCATCCCGCCGTCGTGCCGCAGATCGCGCCGATCACGTTCAGCCGTGCTCACCCAATGAACGACTTGGGTGAACCGAACAATGAGTCGCTCCGCTATTTGGTCGAAGGCTGGGGCAAGGTCGTGCCGGCGACCAGTTACTACTTCTACGGATACAACTTGGCGGAGGTGTCGTCGCCGAACCCGATGCTCACCAAGTGGGGACACGACATCCCGTACATCTATACGAAAGGAGCCTGCCGCTACTGGCAGCCGGAAACGCTCACTAACTTCGAGACGAGCCTGCACGCTCACTGGCTGGGAATCCGCATGGCCTGGGATCCGTCGCAGCCACCGTCGGCCGTGATCGACGAAATCAATCGCAGGTTCTATGGCCACGCCGCGAAGGAAATGTCGGCATACTGGCAGTTCATCGACGACACCTGGGTCAAGACTCCCGAATACGCTGGCTGCGGCTTCGGGCATCTGCGTCGGTGGAACGTGGACAGGATGACGGAAGCTCGACGGCTGATGAACGCGGGGAAAGCCGCGTGTGCGACCGAGGCTGAAGTCGCGCGCGTGCGACTCGCCGACGAATCGCTCGGCCACTTTGAAATGTTCATGCAGCAGCGCCACGATCTGGCGGACGGCCGCTGGGCGAAACTGGCTGATGACGTGAAGGTGTATCGGGAACGATTGATCGAGTTGGGCGAAAAGTATCAGCCGCAGTTTTGTTTTTCTCGCATGGGCTGGACAGGCGAGCTCACACTCAACGTGCGGTATTTCGACGCGTTCTACAAGGCCACACACGACGATGCCGCTCGCCTCGCCACGCAGTTCAAATTATTGGGTCTACACCAGAATTTGTGGGTGAAACGAAATGGGATTTTTGAGGAATGGCAGGGCAAAAGAATGTTGGGGTTTGGTGAAGAGGGCTTGGGGCGTTTCGCGCCCCAAGCCCGGCGAGAACATTCTCCCGCCCTGACC
>CAZPUJ010000193.1:0-13250 GCA_964589725.1 uncultured Planctomycetaceae bacterium | reverse complement strand
CTCTCCCCCGATGCGGGGGAGAGGGAGCAAGGTTGCGGGCGAAGCCCGCGTTAAGCGAAAGGCGGTAGGTAGTGGATTCGGGAAAAGCACATCGACTGGCGATTGACGTTGGCAACAGCCGGATCAAGCTGGGTCTGTTCGTGATCTCGCCTCCGGCGACGCGCGGCGCGTTGCCGGAGTGCGTGCAACGGATAGCCGTGTCGGCGTCGGAGGAAGTGCCGTGGAACACATTGCTCGAATGGAAAGCTGCGTGTCCGTCGTGGCTGCCGGCGGTGATGGCTGGGTCGAATCCGCACGGCGTCGAACGGCTGCTGGCGGAATGGCCGATGTCGCTGGGATCGTCGCTGAAGCACATTACGAACACTGACCAATTTCCGTTGCCGATTCGCGTCGGTGAACCCCGCCGAGTCGGCATTGATCGGTTGTTGAACGCGGTCGCCGTCAACGAGCTGCGGGACGCGGATCAACTGGCGATCGTGGTCGATTCGGGAACGGCGACGACGGTGGATGTTATCGCGGCCGATGGAGCATTCAGCGGCGGAGCGATCTTGCCGGGCTTGGCGTTGTCGGCGAAGGCGTTGCACGAGTACACGGCGTTGCTGCCGTTGGTGTCGGTGGCGGAGCTTGGTCAACACACTCCCGAACCGATCGGCCAGAACACTCGGGCCGCGATTTCCAGCGGCCTGTTTTGGGGCCAATTGGGTGCCGTCAAAGAATTGATCGAACGGCAAGGTGGCGCGAACGCCGAGGTATTCGTCACCGGTGGCGGCGGCGCGTTGCTCACGACGTACTTGCCGCGAGCTCGGTTCGAGCCGCATCTCGCGCTGCAAGGACTGGTGCTTGTGGCCCAGCGGCTGGAACGATGCGTGTAGCCCAGGCCCTTGTGGCCTGAGTGGTTCCACGTCGCTGAAAACACGGGTGAAGCTAGTCAGGCCACAAGGGCCTGGGCTACCGTTTTGGGAATTGCTGTTATGCACCCGATAGGTGACGAAGTGCTTGACTCATCGAACGCTGTGACGGCCGAGAACAGGGTGTCTCGTCGGCCATCGGCCGCTGTCTGGACGCCCGCCGGGCGAGGTGCTGTTGCCACAATTCGTGCTGGCGGTGATCTCCGCCTGCTGGCCGATGTTGTCGATCAGTTGTTTCACGCGGCGAACGGTCGCTCGCTCGCCGGGCTACCTATCGGAACTCTTTGTTTCGGACGTTGTGGCTGTGAGACGTCCGAAGACGTTGTTGTTTGTCGCACAGACGAAGAGGTCGTCGAGATTCATTGTCACGGTGGTGCCGCAGCCGTGCGGCGAATTTTGACCGACTTGATGCGGTGTGGCTGCGCGATGGTGGATTGGTCGGAACAGTGGCAATCCGACTCGAGCATGCTGGCTCGCGAGCACGCCGCGGTGCTGTCGCGAGCGACGACCGTCCGTGCGGCGGCGTGGATTGCCACTCAGGCGGGACAGTTCGAAAGGGCGATCTCGAATCTGGCGCACCTCCTGGAGCGTGGCGAGTGGACCGCGCTGCAACAGGCAGCAGACGAGATTCTGCGTTGGGCGAAGTTCGGTCTGCATTTAACGCGGCCGTGGACTGTGGTGTTGGCCGGGCGGCCGAATGTCGGCAAATCGAGCTTGATCAACGCGCTGCTCGGCTTTGAGCGGTCGATCGTGTTCGATCAGCCGGGCACGACGCGCGACCTGCTCACGGCGGAGACGGTGCTGGACGGCTGGCCGATTCGGCTGACGGACACGGCGGGCTTGCGTGGCTCGGACGACGAATTGGAATCGGCGGGAATCTCGCGAGCTCGCTGTGCGTTGGCCGACGCTGACTGCCGAATCCTCTTGATTGACGTCAGCCAGCCGCCGCATGCGGACGACCTGCGTCTGATGTCGGACTGGCCGGATGCGCTGATCGTGGCCAACAAGTCCGACCTTCCCGACGATTTGGGGACTCAATTGCCGTCGCGAGCGCTGCGTGTCTCCGCGCTGCGACGAACGGGCCTGCCAGAATTGTCCGCGGCAATCGTTCAGCGGCTCGTGCCGCAAGTACCGTCGATCGAGGCGGTGATACCACTCACGGAGCGCCAAGCGCGCGAGTTGAATGCTCTTCGTGATGCCGCTTTGAATGACGATCGGTCCGGCATGGAATCGACACTGCAAGCTCTTGCGGCTCAGCTCGCGGACAGGTGACCCACCACGTGGTCGCTGAATTCGCCGGAATTCAGACTGTCGATTGACGTTGTGGCTGAATTCTTGCGAATCCAGCTACTGTGACGTGACCCATCGCGAGGGGGCTGTTCAACTGGCCCGCAGGCAGGTGAGCGCGTCTTCGCGCGTGGGGCAGTACGGCCACAGGCGCTCCAGGTTCATCGTGCGCAACACTTCCAGCATGTCGGGGTTTGCGTTGCAGAAGGCGGCTTTGCCGCCCCGCGTGCCGGCTTTACGGCAGAATTTGATCACGACGCTGATCATGATCGAGCCGAGAACCTGTTTGCTTCCAAAGTCGATGATGACATGCCGCAAAGACGTATCGTCGAGCACTTGCAGAGTTGCGTTCGACTCCTGATGCACGTCGTGGTAGCGAAAGCCCTGAGCGTCCCCCTGTGGGGTGACGATCAGGACGTCGTCGTCACGTTCCAGCTTGAAGACTTTGTTGTGCGGTGCGGACATACGGCGGGTCTAGTTTGGCGAGGCGAGTGGATCTGCCCGATGAGCAACAACGGACCATTATGAACCCTCCCTCCCGAGATTTCCATTCGTCAGAAAATCCCGCAAAAGTTTTTGTAACAGCGCTTCCGCAGCCAGACGATGAGCCAATTCGTTGGGGTGCGCGTCAAATCGGTTCACTGTCAGGCCTTTCGCCGCTGACGGAGCCAATTCCGGAGCCAAGTCCTGCACCGGAATGCCCACCTCTTGACAGTAATCGACGATCCGTCGATGAGCGTCCTGAAAGGGATAGTCCGGCCCCAAACTGTGCAAAAAAGGAAACACCACGACTCGAAAATCGGTGTGCCGCGACCGACACATTTGGTGAACTTGCTCCAACTTGACGCGCATGAGCTGCCAAGGCTCTCCGTCGTAATACTCCTTCACGAACTCGAAGTAGCCGCGCACGTCGGGAATTGTGAATTGCCGCAGACGAAAATAGACCCAGTTGAAAAAATAGGTGTCGCGAAACAAGAACGACTGCGGCGCCCGCTTGCCCAGGTCGTTGTAGTAGGTCTTGTGCCGTTCGTGAAATGTTTCGATGTCGTTCAGACACAGCACATAAACCGCCGTGCCGATGCGATGTCCGTTGTCGTACAGTTCACGGAGCAATTCCTCTTGCCAATGCAGGTCCGTTCCGGCGTCCGCCAGGTTGGAGACGACAACACGGCCGTTTGTCTGCTTTTCGAGGACCTCGCGAATGCGATTGCTGAAGCGGTCCGCGACGTTCGGCACTCCCTGTGCAAACGTGAAGCTGTCACCGAGAAAAATCAGATGTCGCTGGTTCGGTTCGAGCCGTTCCGGAAACTTGCGGTTGTCGCGATAGACGATTCCGTGACCGTCGCGAAACTCCAGCGTTTTCTGCTGCGGCGCGACGTGAAGCGCGAACCACTTCTTCGAGACGTTGGTCATGTTGAACGAGTCGGACGCATCGTAGATCAGTGCGAAGTACAACTCGACGCACGTCAGCAACGCGAGCACCAGCCAGGTCGACAGACCGGCGTGAACCCAATTCAACCGCCGTGGCCGATCGCGCCACATCGCACGCAGCCGCAGCAGCAACCAAAAGATCACTCCTCCGGCCATCAACCACAGCAGCATGCCGTTGACGTAGCCGTCGGAAAGATAGAGCAACACATCATGTTCCTTGACTTGTCAAACCAGCTTGCACGACGGCATCTTCGGGGGGAGCGGGACGTTCGTAAAGTCGATCCGCTTTTCTCATCGTTTGCTGCGAGTTAGCTTGAACCGCGCGCCAAATGCAACCAATGCGAGAATGCCCGCGGCCACCACAATGGCCAACACGGAACTTGTTCCCAGCCAGACAGCCGTAAGCACCGCGAGCAGCACGGCCAAGGAGGCTCCGCGTGCGAATCGCCAAGCCAGACATTGTTCGACGAGCAACAGCAGGAACAGAGTGACGAGCAGTCCACGAGACAATTCGGCGGCACTCGCGTTCTCGACAAGCTCGGCTTTCGGAGCGGGATCGGTCGCGTCGCGGAATGCCACTTTGGTCGGCGACAACGTTGGAGGCGCGAGCTCCTGGCGCGTGAACCGGAGCGGATCGCTCTCGCGCGAGTCGACGTTGATGGCGAACTGCTCGGCCAGCGGCGGCGATTCTGACGACAACACATAGACTCCGGGCCGCGCGGTGTCGCGAACGACGACCGTCGGCGAATCGTCGATGTCCCCGATTGCGACTCGCTGTTGTTCGCCGTTTGGCAATGTCAGCGTGACGGCACCGTCGCTGCCGCTGCCGCGCAGCACGCGCGAGATTGGTTCTCCGACAAGCAGCTCGCGCGGTGGAGTTCGACCGGCGGCGGCGTACAAGACCAACTCGTGCATCAGCGGCACAAAGCCCGGAGCCCACACGGCCCACGCGCCCCACGATTCGTCCACGCTGGTCGTGATCAACACGCTCCGTCCGGCGCCGCGCGTTTGAGTCAGAATCACGGGGTCTCCTGACGAGAAGTTCAACGCCACTTCGACGGGCGACAAGGTCTTGATGGTCGAGGCAGGCAGGACCACCGTTCGGACATATTGCCGAATCAACGCGGTTTCTAATCCGGCACCAGGATTGCCGCGAAATTCGCGCAGCAACGGGTGCGTGAACTCACCGGGATCGAACGCGAAAATTGTCGGCTGGCCCTCGATGACGCTGGCCGAGATCACGTCTTGCAATTGCACGGACATCAAACCGCGGGGACCGAACGCGAAGTCATTCGCTCGATCCATCGCGACAGACGGGCCGAGCGACACGATCAGCCCGCCGCCGCTCTCGACGAATCGCCGCAAGCGTTCGACGTCCGCTTCCGTCAACGCTCCGACATCGCACAAGAAGATAACGTCGAAGCGGGTGAACTCGGTCTGTGCCAGTTCGGCCTCGGCGACGGTGTCGACTCGCAGGCGTTGCGCGGCATCGCTGGCGTGCGGCGTCGCGCGCGAGCGACCCTGCGGTGCGAGAGCCTGTTCGACAAAGAACGTCGCCGACTCGCGCGGCCGGCCCGCCGGGCGGCCGTTGACGAGCAGGACATTCAATTCGGATCGCACGCTCAGCGGCAGCCAGCGTTGATTGTCGGCGGGCAACGCATCATCTTCGAGCCGCGCTCGCAGCACGTGCTCATCGGACGCCGGCGCAGTCAGAGTGAACTCCGCCGTCACGGTTTGTCCGAGCGGCAAGTCGATCCGAGTCGACTCGATCAGTTGCTCATCGATGAACAACTGCAATTGCCGTCCGGCGAGCGGCACCGAACCGGTGTTTCGCGCGGTGACCGTGACGGTCATCGGCAGCTCGGCCGCAAGGATTGGCGGATCGGAGGAGAGGCTCAGCAACGTGGCGTTGTCTGGCTTCGCGGTCCCGACGTCGATCAGGACCAGCGAGGCTTCCGTCGCGATCTGCTCCCAGAGTTTCCGCCGTTCAGTCCCTTCGATCACCGGCGACCAGTTGTCCGCCTGAAAGTCAGAGATGATCGAAACTTCGCAGTGCTCTTGAGGCCGCTTCGAGTCCAGCAGTCCGGGAATTTGTTGCAGCGTCGCGAGCACGTCGCCGCGCTCGAACGTCAGCGGCAGGCGATCGATCTCATCGAACACGGCATTCGCGACGAGCGTCGGTTGGCGAATGAGGATACGCGGTTCCGTGCCGGCGACTCGCAGCAGAAGGAACCGGTCGCCCGCCGCACTCCGTTGCACGAGGTCTTTCGCCGTCTGCTGTGCGATATCCAAGAGCGTCCGTTGATCGGCTGGACGTTGCTCCGTCGTGTGCCGCGAGGCCGCATCGTCCGCGGCGTGGCGGCCCATGCTCAGCGAGCTGTCGATCACCAAAAGATGCAACGTCGGTGGAGTCGTTCGCGCGGCGTTGCGGGCGTCAGCCCAGCGCGGTCGAGCCAGCGCGAGCACGAGTGCGACCAGAATCAACACGCGCGCGGCCAACAGCAAAAACTGTTCGAGTCGCAGGCGTCGCGATTGTTTGCGAGCAGCCTCATGCAAAAACTGCATCGCCGCCCAGGCGGTCTCGCGATATCGGCGGCGAAACAGCCAGTGAATCAACACCGGCACGGCGGCCAGCGCGAGCCAACCGAGCAACCCAGGACTAGCAAAACCAAACGCGAGCATCCGGACGAGGTTCATCGTTTCGCTCTAGTTTGTAGTTTCGCCTTCAGGCGGCGTCTGAAATCCGCCTCACGGCGAAACTACGAACCTTTCATCGTCAGACACTGTTTGATGGCCAAGTCAATCGGCAGGTCCGTGCGCAACACGACGAAGTCGATGCCGAGGTCGAGACATTGCCGGCGAAGCGACTCGCGGAATGAAAGAAACTCGCGCAGATAGGCCGCACGCAGTAACCGGGGTTCGACGGACAAGTTGGCCCAGCCTTCGAGGCCGCGAAACAACGTCGGATCATCGAAGGGAAAGTCTTCTTCGGCCGGATCAACGATCTGCCAAACACGCACATCATGCTTGCGGTGTCGCAGCCGCTTGAGGCCTTTCATCAGCTCGTCAGCGTTGTCAAAGAGGTCGCTCAGCAAGATCACGACACCGCGCCGTGACAGACGTTCGGCGATGTCGTCGAGGATGGAGCCCATGACCGAAGTCGCGAGTTGAGAGTCGAGAGTCGAGAGTCGAGCCGAGCCTTTGTTTGGTCTGGACTCTGGACTCTGGACTCTGGACTCCCGATTCTCCAACACGTGCGACAACTGCTGCCAGTGAGCGGGTTGGCTGCCGGGTCGCACGATTTGAGTGACCGTGCGGTCGAACGCGATCAGGCCGACAGCGTCTTGTTGTCGCACGACGACATAGCTCAACGCGGCCGCGACGTGCTTGGCGAACTCCAGCTTGGACAGCGGAGCGGCGTCCGAGCGGAACTGCATCGACTCGCTGGTATCGAGCAGCACGTGGCACGCGAAGTTCGTTTCTTCTTCAAACTGCTTGACGAAGACGCGGTCGCTGCGGCCGTAGACTTTCCAGTCGACATATCGCAAGTCGTCACCCGGCGCGTATTCGCGATGCTCGGCGAACTCCGCCGCGAACCCGTGAAAGGGACTGCGATGAGCGCCCGACACGGCTCCTTCGACGGTGCCGCGAACTCGCAGCGTCACGCCCTGCAGCTTGCTCAGCGTTTGCGAATCGAAGTACGGCAAGCCCCGGTCATTGGCCATTTGTCATTCCTGGTACCCAAGCGGAGCTTGGGAACGAGCGAACGAGCGCAATTGGTGGGTCACGCACGTTTCCACGGGACGTCCCCGTCTTTCTCACCGCTGCCTGATGGATCGGCCGGAACGAGCTCGAGCAACCTGCGCACGAGTTCATCGGTCGTCAGGCCTTCGGCTTCGGCGTGAAAGTTCAATACCAAGCGATGCCGCAGCGCCGGCGCGGAGACAGCTTGCACGTCGTCGAGTGTGGCGTGCGTCTGCCCGCGTAATACCGCGCGAGCTTTCGCACCCAGTATCAGACACTGACTGGCTCGCGGTCCGGCGCCCCAGGTCACGAAATCATTGACGAATGTCGGCACGTTTGGCCCGGTGTTCCGCCGCGTCAGGCGTGTGAGCTGCAAAGCGTACCGAATGACATGATCGGCGACGGGGACTCGCCGTACGATGTCCTGAAGTTGCAACACCTCCTCGTAGCCCAGCAGTCGCTCGACGCCCCCCAGCTTGCCGCCGGTCGTGCTGCGGACGATCTGGAATTCTTCGTCTTCGGTCGGGTATTCGACTTTCACTTGGAACATAAAGCGATCGAGCTGAGCCTCGGGCAACGGGTACGTCCCTTCTTGTTCAATCGGATTCTGTGTCGCGAGCACGAAAAATGGCTGCGGCAACGCGTGTCGTTTGCCGCCGACGGTTACTTGCCGTTCTTGCATGGCTTCCAACAACGCAGCCTGAGTCTTCGGCGGCGTGCGGTTAATCTCGTCCGCCAGCAGTACGTGCGCGAACACCGGTCCGGAAAGAAAACGTAGCTCGCGTGTCCCGGAGAGTTTGTCTTCTTGAATGACGTCCGTGCCCGTAATGTCGGCCGGCATCAGGTCGGGCGTGAATTGAATCCGATTGAACGACAGGTTGAGCGTGTCGGCCAGCGTGCGGACCATCAACGTCTTTGCTAAGCCAGGCACGCCGACGAGCAAACAGTGGCCACCCGCCAGCATCGCGATCAATAACTCTTCGATCACTCGTTGCTGACCGATCACGACCTTAGCGAGTTCGCGCGTGATCCGCTGATAGCTCTCCGCGAGCTTGGCGACGGCGGCAAGATCAGAAGTCGGCGAGGCTGGTTCATGCACGGATGTAGCTCTTTGGTTGAGGGTGCGACACGAAGGGAACGTCATGGCGTGTTCAGAGGGCGACGCCGCCAGCAATGTAGCCATCTCTGTCCGCGAGATGTAGCGCGAGCGCCAGGTCAAACATCCTGTTTTGTTCTCAGCATCGCTTCGTAATTCGGATCTTCCAACCCAAAGGCATCGGCGACTCGATTGAAAAACGCGAACAACGCGGTGACGTAGACCGCCTCGGCGATTTGCTGGTCGGTCCAACCCGCTTGTCGCAGACGCGCCACATCGACTTCACTGACGCCCGCCGGTCGCTCGGTGAGCACTTGAGCGAACTCCAGCAGCGCACGCTCGGCGGGCGCGAGCGTGGCGGCTTCCAGCTTGCCTTGCTTCAGAGCTTGAATGGCTTCGTCTGATCCACCCTGCGACCGCAGGAAGAAGCCGTGCGAGCCAATTCAATAGCGGCAGTGGTTCAGGCCGCTGACGTAGGTGGCGATCATCTCTTTGATTCGTCGCGTCAGATGCCCGTCCGAGAAATGCAGGCCGTTGGAAAACTCCATCACTTGCCGCAGGAAGTCGGGCCGAGCACTAAAACATTTCAGAATGTCGGGCATCCGGTCGCGGCCGGGATTGAGTTGCCTCCATTGTTCGTAGATCGCGGCCACGTCACCGGTGGCTTGTTCGTCGTTCACCCAGGCGATTCGCGGAGGTGTGCTCATGAGCGTGTTGCCATCGGATTTTGCTTAGTTACCGCCGCGATTGACTTGCGCGGCGGCGACACCGAACAAGGCACCTTCGAACAGGTGACGCTCGATGAACGCGCCGACGGCTTGCAGCGGCGTGTATTGCAAGACCAGGTAATCGCCCGGCTGCATGAGGACTCGTTCCTCCGGATGCCGCACAGCGCGGTACAGGTCGACCTTGATCGGCACCTGTGTGCTGTTGGGCATGCGGCGGAGAATGATCGCCTGGCTGGCACCGATGGTCACGTCTTGGTTCAGAGCCGAGATGCCGCCGGTCGCTCGCGCCGCGCCGCCGGTGGTCGTGCTGTGCCCGGCTTGAGCGATCGCGATGGCACCCAGGACATCGAGGTCATAGTCGCGTGGCAGTGTGTATTGACCGCCGCCGAGCAATCCGCCGGTGTAAAAAATCTCGGTGTCGCGTGACTCGATGAACAAGATGTCGCCATCTTCGAGCAGGATGTCGCGCTCGGTGAATTGAACCGGTTCACCGGGGGCCAGTCGAACCGGAATCTTCGTGACGTTCTGATTCGCCAGCGTGGGGTCACTAGCGGACGAGTGTCCCATCCAGTCGCCGTAGGATGTCTCCGGCCAATCGCCGGCCGTGTGCGTCGGCGGCAATCCGACTTGCCAGTCGGCCGTCGGTGACATCATCGGCACGGTACCGGGAAGCACTGAGACTGCGTGTGGATCAAGTTCCTCGGGTGACACAGGCTCCGGCGGTACGGGGAGGATCGGGAACGGGGAGTGGACAACATTGGGTGCGGGGCCGACGCTCCGACTGGCGTTATTTCGGTGCGAGGCGGCTGAGATTTTGGGGCCGACTTGTTCCGTGCGACGCTTGCCGCGAAGCACGTAGATTGTGTTCTCAGCATCCAGTCCAGGTAGGCCGCCGGTTTCGGCGAGCGCGTGCAGGACGTCGTTCTTGTACGCAGACAAGGTCACGACTCGACCGGTGCCGCGTTTCAAGGCTCCGAGATTGACGGCCCCCGTCTGACCGATCGTGGGAGCGTCGACGCCCTCTTGGCGGATGACCAGAATGCGGTACTGCCGCGGCTTGTGCAGGATGACCCACACCCGCTCGGTGCCAGTTTGCAGAATCTTCTTGTCAACGGTGTAAGCGCGACGAATCGAGTCCTCGACCTGCGTGACCGTCAGGCCGCGAACGAGAACCGATCGCGTCAGCATCGGCAGCGAGATCGTGCCATCTTGTCGTACAGGGATTGGGTATCCCAGCGATGGTGCGCCCTCTTCTCCTTGCTGCGGCATATTGACCGGCGGAAATTCATTGTGCTTCGGAATGACTCCTTCGATGTACACGGCCAAGACGTCGCCGGCATCCAGGTGATAGACGCTCGGCTGCGTTTGGCTGAGCAGAGACAGGTCAATCGTCTTCTTGCCGGATCGTGTCGCGGCTTTGATTTCATCGGGGACATAGCGCGCGGGAATGCCGTCGATCGGCCGAAACGCCGCACAGCCGGACAAGTTCAGCACACAAGTCGCGAGCGCAGCCAAGGCCGCCATCCGCACGAATGGAAGCGAAACGAACGCACGGAGGCTCCGTCGTCGTCTCAGTCGCGCGCGAGTCAAGCCACAGGAGCGAATCACCGCGATTCTCCTTGTGAGTCAAACGCATCTCCGTCAGGTTCCGCGAAGTGACTCGAAGGATCGGAAGGATCATTTGTCTCGGTCGTGTTCGGCGTGGCCGCGTCCGGTGCCGTTTCTGTTGCCGAGGCGGGAACGGGCGGACTCAAACATTGTCGCGAAGTGGAATCGACGTCACCGGTCCCGAATTCCGCAAAGCGCTTCCAATGATTGTCCGTCGCGGAATTCGGAGCGGCCGCCGGCTCGGAGGTCATTCCCGGCGCGACGCTATGTCCACCGCCATCTGTAAACTGCGGAGGCGGTGGCAGGGCCTGCGTGACGTCGTCGACGGGATTGCTCGGTGAATTCGGTAGACGTGGTTCCGGCGCAGGGGCGGGACCGAACGAGTGCCCCGAGTCCATCCTAAGCGGCATCAACTGCCGTGGCATCGGTGGCATGCCCGGTGGTGGAATCATTCTGGAATAGGGATTGCTGTAAGGATTTGAGGAGTATTGACTCCGTCCAACACCTGGATTCCAACCACTCATCGGAGCCGACGCAGGAATCGGTGACGTGGACTCCTGAGATGGCAATCCTGTGGTGATCGGCGAAGCGGGAGACGCCGCGCCGTCAAGTCCGATCACGGTTCTTTGATCACTCGTTCGATATGCCGACGTGGCAATCGTCTGAGCTTCGCGCATCGCGCAGCACTTCGCGGTGTTGGCTCCGGCCTGGTAGCCCTCGAACCAATTGCGAGCTTTGTTGTGGCCCCAGGTCGTGCGGTACGGAGCGCTCCAATAACGCGACGGCGGAATCGCGGGCAATGTGCCGTTGCCGCCGTTGGCGACGTCGATAAACGCCTGCTGGAATCCATACTTGAAGTCGCGGCTCAGTTCGCCGTTAAACTGTTCCGACAACGCTTGATTGGCACTGCTGAGCGCCGCGTGCCGGACGGACTTCCAATCGCGCAAGCCATCCACCGGTCCGCAGTGATAACAGGGTCGGTATCCGGAGGGACCGTCGGAGCTGTAACTGAGCTTGTCGCGCAGCGATCCGTATTTCAGCGGTCTCTCATTCACGCGATCGATCCAACAGGCTCGACACCCCGTGAGTGCCGCCGCGGAGGTGATCGCCAACAGCAGCGTTGCCAGTTTCACGTCCGCACCTTCCGTGGTGAGGTCGACATTCTCGCGACTCATCGACGCTGCCGCCGTCCGTGACGACAGACCGTCGCTCACCAATATCGGCCTCCAGCTTCCCGACTCGTACGGTTGTTCCGGTGCCAACGGTCATTCCGAAGCTACCGGGGACAGGCGCGCCGGCACAGCTTGCCTAGATTCACGGTGAAGCCTGCAACGTCGGTTCACGCTGATCTTCTCCAAGAACTCGCCCCCACCACGAAGTTCACCAGCCAGCTCGCAACGAGGCAGGCGGCGATCGCCAACGCCAGCACTTGCCACGTCGTGGGTCGGACTTGGTTGAGGAAGGCAAGCATGGATCGTGTCTCAGTTGAGTCGGGTCGGCTACTGCCGATCGCGATGGTTGGTCAGATTCACGAACGCGATTGGCACAAGCCCGCTTTATGAGACTGCGCAGCGTTGAAGTTCCACTGAAAGTTCGTCTTCTTCTTCACCACGGCGAAACACGATCGTGAGCCGTTCCAGTTCTTTGGGAACGCCTCGGAAAGCCACCATCGCCGATTTCGATTCGCCCGGTCGCAGCGACATGTCCGCATCCGTCAAGAGGGACAGTTGCCGTCTGAGGCGGCGATTATAGAGCGGACCCATCAGCAGCACACACACTTCGAAGATCGCCGTGACCGGATGAAAATCGAGCAAGGGGTAGATCAAGAAGTCCCAAGTGAACTCGGAGAGCTTTCGCAAGATGACCGCCGGACTTTCGGCGTTGAACGACTTCCCGCCAGCGATCAACTTCGTCGAACCGAACCGGACTTGCACCTCCGCCGACAGTGAGTTCGTGACTTCGACGCGGACGATCGCGATTTTTTTTCGGCGCGACTTGTGGGCGTACAAATAGCTGTTGTCCTTCAGGACATCCTCGCACTTGATGCCGAGTGTGTTGCCATCGCTCATGGGACGACGGGCCTCCGAAAGCCAAGGTGAGCCGCTGGACTGCATCACAACGATGACGGTTTAGTTCGTCGAGCCTCTCGCCTGGAGCGATTCAATCCGGTCCTTCCACGCTTGGGGATCGGTCAGATACCAGGCGATGGAGTCCCTCTGACCCTCCGCAGAGAAATGCACCTTCAGCAGATTATAGATCGTGGCCTTGCCCAGGTGGCTTTTGGTCAGCGCAAGTTCGGTGATCGCGTCGAGCGGCACGCGGAAATCTCGCTTGGGCAGGAATTGAAAGAAGTGCAGATACTTGGCGGTGAGCACCAGACCTCCGTTGCCGCGGCATTGCCAAACACCGGCAGACTCGCGTCCGAAACTGTTGGCTTTCAAATCCTGC
>CAZPUJ010000192.1:0-8095 GCA_964589725.1 uncultured Planctomycetaceae bacterium | reverse complement strand
ACTTGGTGCGCAAACCGGGTTAAGAGTATAGCCGCCGGAATCACACGGCGTGCGCGATCGTTTTGGCGAAAGTTCCGACGCTCGTGTCGAAAAACAGGCCGGAGCCGCTACGACATTTTCGCCAACCAGGCGAGCAAGTCGGCCACAAATACCTCCGGCCGCGGTTCGAACTCCAGCGTGTGTTGAGCGTCTGGGTATTCGTGCAACGTCACGTCGCTCGAACCGACCTCTTGCAGCCAACGTTTTGTGGCCTCGTTGTCGATGATTTGATCTCGCCCCGCCAACATCAGCAGCACCGGACAGTGAATGTTCGGAGCAGCTTCCAGCGACCAGCGAGACAGATCCTGGTGAGCCAGAAGGAATCCCGAGGTCACGTCTCGCAAGGCCAGTGCGTCGTGGCGAATGAACTCTTGCCATTGCGGCTGCCCGGTGAAGAGGGCCGGATCATTCAACGGGACTTCCACGCGAACGTGATGCAGTTCCAACTTCCGCGCCAACCACAGACGAAACCGCTGCCAAGCGTTCGGCTGCACGCGGGCACACAGGCCGGGATACAGTAATGCCAGCGCGTCCACAAGTTCCGGCCGCCGCGACGCCATGATCGCTCCCAGTTTGCCTCCCCAGCTCATGGCCAGCAGCACCAGCGGAGCATGCGGAGCGACTCGGTCACGTTCGCAGCGGACTTTCAAGAGCAGTTGCGTGACATCGTTCAGCAGCCGTTCCGCATGTGCGACGTCGCCACGTTGCGGTCCGTTGCGTCCCGAGCCGCGCCGGTCCACGAAGGACACGTCGTATCCCGATTCGCACAGTCGACGGCTCGAGAACTCATACCAGCCACCGTGACTTTGAATCCCATGCAACGCCACGACAAACCCGCGCGGCGGAGACTTGGCCGGCCGCCAGCGCCGGCCGATCAGCCGATATCCGTCCGACGCGACAACGTGTTCGATCTGTGGTTCGATCATCGAGGTGCCGGGCCCCAAAACAAACATGCCCACGTGGAAACGTGGGCATGTCAGCGAATCGACCGAGTGGCGTCAAACGGCTCAGAGCGTGTCGAGCGCTGTCAGCACGTAGGCCGGGAACGTGAACGAGTCGTTGATCACATCGGCCAGGTCGCTGGTGATCGAGTCGGTCCCTTGGTTGCCACCGACCGTATCGGATCCTCCTTGACCGTTGATGGTGTCGTTCCCATCATCTCCTTGGGCCATGTCATTGCCCGCGCCACCGCCGATGTTGTCGTTGCCGTCGCCGCCGATCAGGCTGTCGTTGCCGGCTTGGCCGTTGAGCGAGTCGTTGCCGCCGCTGCCGCCGATCAGGTCGTTGCCCGCGCCACCGGCGATGTTGTCGTTGCCGTCGCCGCCGTTGAGCGTGTCGTTGCCGGTCAAGGTGTTGAGCGAGTCGTCGCCATACATCACATCGTCACCATCGCGGCCGAAGACCTTGTCGTCGCCCGCTTGACCATACATCACGTCGTTGCCGGTTCCGCCGTCCAGCGAATCGTTGCCGGCTCCGCCGTCGAGATTGTCGGCACCAGCACCACCCGACAATGAATCGTGGCCGTTGCCCCCCTTCAGGGTATCGTTACCGATGCCGCTGATCACGGTATCGTTGCCGTCCTGTCCGTCCAGGTTGTTGGCACCGCTGCCGCCGTCGATCGAGTCATCGCCGGTCCCGCCCTGGACCACATCGTTGCTGTCACCGCCGTTGATCGTGTCGTTTCCGGCGTCACCTTTGAGCGTGTCATTGCCCAGGTCGCCCACGATCGAATCCTGACCGCCACCGCCCAAAATCGAGTCGCTCTCCGTGCCGCCCAGCAGCGTATCGTTTCCGGAGGTTCCCGTCAGAGTGTCGTTGCCCGCGCCCCCGTTGAACAACAATCGCACCTGACCAAGCAACGCGCTGCTGCCGTTGATCGTATCGTTGTCCGCCTCGCCGTTGATCTCGATGACCGTGGGACTGACCGAATCGAGTGCCCCGACGGTGACCGTGTCATTGCCGGCTCCGGCGTTGATCACGACATATGTGACATCCGGCTGAATCGTGACCACCGTCGAACCAATCGTCACTTTGACCAGTCCGTTCGCTTGCCCGACGGTGATCGTGTCGGCCGCGCCTGTGCCCGTCACGGAGACGGTGTCGGCACCGCCCCCGCCGCCCCCACCGCCAGTGACAGTATCTTGGCCGTCATTCGAATCGAAGACGATCGTATCGTCGCCGTCACCGCCGATGTTCTGGTCCATGCCCAACTGCCCATCGAGTGTGTCGTCTCCCGGGCCGCCGTCGAGCGTGTCGTTGCCGGCTCCGCCCAACAGCAAGTCGTTCCCGTTGCCTCCGAACAGTTTGTCGTTGCCCGCTTCGCCGTTGACCGTGTCGTTGCCGGTGGTCGTGTTGAGCGAGTCGTCGCCGTACAACACGTCGGTCCCATCACCCCCCTTGACCGAATCGTCGCCGTCACCACCCTGTTCGAGGTCGTCCCCCGTTTGGCCGTCCAACGTGTCGTTGCCCGCGCCGCCCAGTAGTGAATCGTTGCCGCCGCCACCCAGGAGAACATCGTTGCCGTTTCCGCCGTCCGCCGTGTCGTTGCCAAGGCCGGCGTTCAGAGTGTCGTTGCCGGTCTCCGAGCCACCGCTGTCGTCGCCGAACATCACGTCGTTTTCGGTCCCGCCGTCGACCGAATCGTTGCCGGCTCCACCTTCCAGCGAGTCTAAGCCCGCCTGACCGCTCACGGTGTCGTTGCCGTCGCCACCGAGCATCGTGTCGTTGCCAGCTCCGCCGAACATCGTGTCGTTGCCGTCTTCGCCGCTCATCAGGTCGTTGCCCAGCGCGCCATTCAGGAAGTCATTGCCACCGCCGCCCGACATCGTGTCGTTTCCCTCACCGCCGTCGAGCGAATCGTTCCCGGCGGCGCCACCTTGAAGATCGCCGTTGATGACGTCTTGGCCGTTGCCGCCGAGGATCGTGTCGTTGCCGTCGTCGCCGTTAAGGTTGTCTTGGCCGTCACTACCAGTCACCGAATCGTTGCCCGTGCCGCCGTTGACCGTGTCGTTACCGTTGCCCGCGTCGATCGTGTCGTTGCCGCCACCGGCGTTGATCAGGTCACTGCCGTCACCGCCGAACAGCGAGTCGGCCGCAGTACCGCCGCTGATGATGTCATTGCCGTCGCTCCCGTAAATCGTATTGGCGCGCGACGGGCTGCCGATAATCGTGTCGTTGCCCTGGCCCGCGTTGATTTGGATCGACGTCAACATCGTGAAGCTGCCATTCACGCCGGAAACATCGATCGTGTTGTTGTCGTCACTGCCGTTGACGATCAGCGTTTTCACTTGGCTGGGCAAGAGGTTTGTTGGGCCCTTAGGAGTTATTCCATTTTCCAGAACTTGCACGCGCCCGGTCCCCGCATTGACGTTGACCACGACGTTGTCGGCAGCGGTCATCACAACGTTCAATTCCCCGGTCGATGCGATGAATAACGCACTGACGGACAGCAAGGAGCGGTTCTCCAAGCCTTCCACCAGCGGGTCGAGAGTCTGCTCCGACGCGCGAGATTGTTCCACGTTGAGCCGCCGGCGCTGCGAACTGCGTGCCGAGAGGCTCATCCGCCGAGAGAGACCATTTTGAAAACGAAAACTCCGCAACCAATGGGTGAAATGCATGGAACACGATCCTCTTGAAAGTACGGCCCGGGGAGTTCAAAACATGGATAGGTCGAAACCGGTTGTGGCCCGCGCTGCCAATTCCCAGATGCAAGTGCGCGATTTGCCGGGTCGATCCTTGACCGCCTCGAAACCATCCCCGGGGGATCGTTGTTCGCTCGGAACTGGCTAACGTGACATCCTGGAGGCGCCTGCGGGGGCTGTCAACGGCGTTTCAACATTCATCAAAAAAAACTCAGACAGTTTTCCCCCCTTGGCCGCAGGCTTTCGCGACTCGCTTGGGTCCGCCTCATCGGACGACTACAACTTATCGGGCAACTACAATTTATCAGGCAACTCGCCCGACGGTGCCGCTCGGATCGGTCCCCTAGTTCAGTAATGGGAATCATGTCCCTGACATCCTGCGAAACACGACTCGCCAAGACCAAAATCATTGCCACCATCGGCCCGGCCAGTGGTTCGCAGGACAAACTGCGAGCCCTTGTCGAAGCGGGTGTCGACATTTTTCGGTTGAATTTCGCCCACGGAAAACACGACTGGCTGCACGAGATCGTCGGCCTGATCCGAGCGATCTCGGCGGATGTTTGCCGGCCCATTGGTATCCTCGGCGATCTGTCGGGGCCGAAGATCCGATTGGGAGTCTTGCCCAAGGACCACTATTATTGCGAGCTGGGTGCCACCATCGAATTCGTCCGCGGCCAGCAGAGCGATCAACCCGGCCGGCTCACTTGCACCTACGAAAAACTGATCGACGATGTAAGTTCCGGCGACCGCATCTTGATGGCTGACGGCACGGTTTCGCTGAAGGTGACGGAAACCAACGCCGCCGCCGGTTGGGTCCGCTGCATCGTCGATGGACCGGGCGAGATTCGCAGCCGGCAAGGAGTCAACTTGCCCGGCGTGGCTCTGAGCACGCCCAGCCTCACCGACAAAGATCGTGAAGACTTGGTGTGGGCGTTGCGGCACGAACTCGATTTCATCGGCCTCAGCTTTGTCCGCAGCGCGGCCGACGTGCGATTGCTCCGTGAGACGATCGCCGCACAGTCGCCGAAGACTTCGCCATTGATCGTCGCCAAGATCGAGAAGCTGGAAGCGATCAACGAACTCGAAGCGATCCTCGCCGAAACTGACGCCGCGATGGTTGCTCGCGGAGATTTGGGCGTCGAAGTCGACATCGCCCGCGTGCCCGTGTTGCAGAAGCGGATCATTCGTCTGTGCAATCAACAGCGGATTCCGGTCATCACCGCGACGCAGATGCTCGACAGTATGCAGCACAACGAACTGCCGACTCGCGCCGAAGCGACCGACGTCGCCAACGCCGTACTCGACGGCAGCGACGCCGTGATGCTCTCCGGCGAGACGGCCGTCGGCGACTACCCGATCGAAGCCGTCAAGATGATGAGCCGCATCGCCTGCGAGGCCGAACCGCTCATCGAGTCGGCTCATTTTCTTGGCAGCACCGGTCAGGAGCGAACTCGCGCGCTGGTCGTCACCGAAGCCGTCACGCTCGGAGCCGGCGCGGCCGCGGAGAATCTGAAGGCCGACTTGATCGCCGTCGCCTCGCGCACCGGCCGCACCGCGATGGCCATCTCGAAGCAGCGAATCTCCGTCCCGATCGTCGCCGTCAGCGACCGGCCGCACATCGCCCGCCGCATGTGCCTGTACTGGGGCGTGACCCCCGTCGAAAGCGACACCAACACCGTCAGTCGTCCCGAAGAGCTGCTCCGTTTCGTCGTCGAATGGGGCAAGCGTGAGAAAGTTCTACGATCCGGCAGCCGCATCGTGCTCATCGCCAGCACGAACTGGTCCGACGCCGGACACGACCTGATGCAGGTCCACATGATCGACTAAGACTAACGAGGTCTCCGCCGGCCGCATACAGGTCGCGTTCGACCTCACTTCAAATAGGGCACGAGGAGTGCAAAATCCGTTGAACCAACGGGGGCACGATGAACATCAGGATTCAAAACGCCCAACGACAAGTCACACTTTCTTCATCGTTCCACCTGTTTGATCCGTCGGGCTACACGTATCCGCGGAAGAGTCGGAGCGTCCAATCGGCAGCCAGTAAGACGCACAACAGCACGATCAGCGAAAAATTGTGCCACAGGTCGAACGCCTGTCGGCGGACCACGGTTGTCGACGATCGCGAATCGGCCGCGACCCAACCATCGGGCAGGTTCGGCTCGATCCTCCGGCCGCCGGTGGCTGCCGCCCAGCGTTCGAGAGCCGCATAATCCACCGGCGACCCATCGGTTTCGTTTCCGCGTGATGCGACCTCAATAACGACAGATGCGTCCGCCACGTTCTGACCTTCGCTGCGAGCGGTCACTTCAATGCGATATCGTCCCGATTGTGACGGCTCGAATTGCGCGGATGATGCCTCTTTCATCTGCTCGTATGCCAGCAACGAAAGTGGCAACCGCCGTCCATCCGGGAGCACCACCGTGCCATCCAAAGTGGGCACTGACGTCTCCTCGCCGACAGACATTTCAGCGGCGATTCGAACCGAATCGCCGACGCGATACTGCGTCCGTTCTGGGCGCAGAAACAATTGGCGGCGAACTGACGTCTGTTCGGTGGGAGCCAAGGCTCGAAAGGCGTGTTGCCAGAATGCGGAATGCAATGTCACGCCATCGTCGGTTCGAGGGCCGTGCGATTGCCATCGCCACAAGGTGTCCGTGCCGATGAACAAGACCCGCCCACGTCCGACGCTCTGTTCCGCGATCACCACCAGCGGACCATAGGCATTCTGTTGTCCGGACGTTTCCAAGAGCACCGTAGCTAGCGGGCGTTTGCGGAGTACCGGGTAGACATGTTCCAACGTCGGCAAAGTCACGGCGGTCTCCGAGGTCTCCGTCGAAGCGCTCGACTTCGAAGTCAGCGCGAACCACGACGAAGCCTTCCCTTCCGGAGTGAGCCGCACCTCGACTTGTCCAGAAATTGGAGTCCCTGATTCTCGCGTCAGCTCCACCGGCAACAGACGCGTCAGTTCGGGAATATCGACCCATTCCTCCAGATGCGTCCCCGCCATGATCACCAGAGATTTGCCCCCCTCCGTGACGGCTCCGGAAATATGACGGGCCAAACCGCGCGGCCAAGTGGCCGGCCGAACGTCGCCCAACACAAGGGTATCGAAGCCGTCGAGTTCGCTGCGGCTCTGTGGAAATCCCCCCAGCTTGACGCGGCGCTCCGGCTCGCCGAATTGCACGAACGCATTTTCACCGCGTGCCAACAAGGCCGTCAGGCTGAAGCTCGGATCGTCTTCCAACACGCGGCGGAGGTATTTGAATTCCCACCGCCAACTGTCTTCGAGGATCAGCACATCGCGGCGATCGTCGACCGCCTGCACGTTGACCGCATAAGCCTGATCGACTGGCGTTTTGCCCTGCCTCAATTGGAAGCGGTAGCGCTTGAGCCCGGCCACTTTCGGCCGATGCGTGATCATCGCGAACTGATCCTGTCCGGCCATCAGCCCGGTCAATTCGCGCCGCTGAATTTCCTGGCCATCTTCTTCGACAACGAGCGAAAGTTGATCCAACACCTGATGCGGCCGAACCGTCACTTGAAACGCGGTCTCCGAACCGATGAGCACGCGCTGCGCCGCCTGAATCAGTGCAATCTCCGCAGCGGCGGTTGCCGGCTGATCGGGAGCTTGTTCGGGGGCGAACGCGTCGAGCGATAAACCCAGTTCTTTGGCGGTGGCAACCACGTCGACGGAACTGCGATGTTGCCCGTCGCTGACGATCAGCGCCCGGCTTGGCGTGGCCGACGAGTCTCGCGACGCATTCAGCATCCGGACATAGTTCCAGGCCGACTTCAAACTCGCGGCGACATCGGTTTCGTCTCCGCGAGGTGCCGCGAGATCGAGTTCCGTCAGCGTGATCGGATAGGCCCGACGGTCGAACGTGAACCAATGCAACGAGTGAGTCCGAGCGGCAGCCTGCATCGCCGGACTATTCGCGAGTTGCTGCTTCACGTCGTCGAAGCGTGTGCCGTTGACCGCTGGCGACGACATGCTCGCCGATGTATCGACCAGCACCAGCAGACTGGGAGAATCGACGACGGTTCGTGGCACCGACAGCACGGGCTGAAACAGGCCGAGGACTAACAACACGACCATTCCAGTTCTAAGTGCGCCCAACTGCATGATGGATCGTCGCGGAACATGCTTTTGAACCAAGAGCCGACTGCCAAACATCAGCGCGGCCAGCAGCGCGACACCAAACAGCGCGATCACCGCGGGATGCAACACGGGAAAGAATTGCCAGGTCATTAGGACTCGACTCCTTCCCGCTCGCGCAGCGGAGCGACAAACCCGCGTCGGCGATGATGCGACGTGCTCAGTGCGGGATTCATCCGCGGGCACAACCAGTGCGTCAGAAACATCTCGGCCAGCAAGCAGAGGCACGCCAAGCTGACGAGCCACGGTTCCAGGG
>CAZPUJ010000191.1:0-3929 GCA_964589725.1 uncultured Planctomycetaceae bacterium | reverse complement strand
GATGTCGAAGCCGCCGGCGTTGCGAGCCGTCCAGTGCATGAAGTGATCGACGAGCGGCAGCTTGAGTTCCTTGGCGACCTCGCGGCAGGCGACCAGATATGGCTCCAGTCGAATGTTGGGGTTCTCGTCCACGCCGTTCTTGGCCGCGTCGCCCCAGCGCGGTTCGGTCATGAGCACCGGCTGGATGTTGGCGGCTTTCAGTCGCTCGGCGATCTGCTTCAAGTTGGCTCGGTATTCGTCGCGCGTGAGACGTGGTTCGGTCTTGCCCTTGTCGACGTAGCTGTCATTGGTGCCGTACATAATCGTCACGAAGTGGGGCTGCTTGGCGATGACGTCGCGATCGAGCCGCGCGAGGGCTCCGTCCGTCCGTTCGCCTCCGATGCCGACGTTGAGCACTTCGACCGCGCGGCCTGTCTTCTTCAGCTCGGCCTCCAGAATGGCGGCAAAGGTTTCATGGGCGGCGACTCCGGACCGCGCGCCTTTGGTAATCGAGTCGCCAAGCGTGATGATTCTTAGAGGCCTTGTTTCCGCCGTCGACGGATGCGGCTTTGCCCAACGGACTCGCGCGGCGAAGACGCTGCCGTCCGCGCCGCGAGCGTGAGGCTTGTCTGCCAAAATGAACTCGGCGTCGGTGACCCATGATTCGGATGCGGTGATCGCGGCGGCTCCGAAGTTGCCCAGCATCACGCCTCGTTCGGGAATCAAGACTTGCTCGGTGGAGCGGATTACCTGCCAGCGGTCGGGATCGACCTGCGCGAGGAACAACGGGGCGCGGTTCCGCGCGATGTGATCGTTGTTCGCTCCGCGCCGTGTGTACGCCAGGAACACGCCGTCGCCGTGCGTCAGCCAATGTTGCTGCGTGTTGTAACTTCCGAGTTCTTTGCCATCGTCGAATTGCCACGGTTTGGGCGGCGCGAACTTGAGTCCGTCGTCGCTGCTCGTGACGTACCCGCGAACGTCATTGCGGAGCGTCAGCAGGTACTTGCCGCGAAAGAACGCGAGGGACGGTTCCACATACCCTCGTCCGCCCGCGATCGCCAACTCGTCGCCGTGCTTTTGGTAGCGCAACGTCTCACCATCGAAAGAGCAGTGCAACACCGTCGCGATGAAGTCGGAGCCACTCGGACCACGAAAGTAGACCGGCAACAGTATCGAGCCGTCGGGTTTGACCAGCCACTGCACGCAGCCCGGAGCGACCAGAAAGAATTTGGAGTCCGTCGCGGGCAACTCCAGGAACTTCCACTTCGACCACTGATTCGACTGGGGATCGAACGTCGCATAGGCACACTCGTGCGAGCGCGGCTGGTCGAGCAATTGGCCGCCCGCCGCGCTGTATCTGACCTTTGTGCCGATGGCGATCAGCTTGCCGGTCGCCGCGTGCCAGCCGGGAGTGACATCGGCCACCGCGACCGTGACGTTGCCTGGTTCTTGGCCCCATGCCAACTCCGGAATCTCCGTGGGTCCGGTCCACGTCTGGCCGACGTCGTTCGTGCGCAGAATGAATAGACCGGAGTAGTGATCATCGGCGGCGAGATGCTTTTGAATCGTCAGGATCACCGCTGGTTGACCGTCCTTACCGGCGTTCGGAATCGCGGCGACTCGCGGATGGAACCAGCAGAAGCTCGGACTCAGCTCGCGATGCACAACGTCGAGTTTCACGTCGAACGGCCGCTCTTGGGCGGGCAATGCGGAAGGCGCGAAAAAGCATGTGGCCAACAACACTTGAGGCAGTAACTTGGTACGAAGCATGGTCATAATTGGTGCTCCTCGGTGATTCCGGACGGTAGCATGCCAAGGTGACACGGAAGAACCAAGTCGCACGGCCGCGAATCCATGCGCATGGAGGGCGACTATCCCGGTAGCACGTATGACCCGCAGCATTGTCCGTTCTGGCCGAGCGTCTTTCGGAAGTACGGCTATCAGACGGCTCAGATCGGCAAGTGGCACACTGGGACCGATGCCGGCTTCGGACGTGATTGGGATCTTCAAATCGTCTAGAACCGGCCGAAGCATCCCGAGAACGCGGGAAACTATTACGACAAACAAATCCTCGCGTTCAACGGTGAGGAGCGTCTGGTCGAAGGCTACTCGACCGACAACTACGCGCAGTGGGCCTGCGAGTACATTCGCGGCGAGCATCGCGATACCGCGAAGCCGTGGTATCTGTGGCTCTGTTACGGCGGCGTGCATGGTCCGGCGCAGCCGGCGTACCTCGACAAGGCGCAAGCGTGGGTGAAAGGTCCGGACGGTGTGCCGGTGATGGGCAAGAGCGGCGAAGCGTTCGGCGACGAGAGCAGTAAGAAAGCGAAAACTCACGCCGAGTGGGTGCATCAAGTCAACGAATGCGTGTCGGCGATCGATGAGGGCGTCGGTCAGCTCATCGCGGCGCTGAAGGAGTCCGGCCAATTGGAAAACAGCTCGTCGTCTTCACGGCCGACCAAGGTTTCTCAATGGGCGAGCGCGGCATTCGGACCAAGCTGGCTCCGTACGACGCCAACCATCGTTCGCCGTTGATCGTCAGTCGCCCCGGGACAACTTGGTCCGATCGCGCGCGACGAATGACGCCCGCAAGTCGTGCGGCGACTATTGGCGTTGTTGCGGCAAGCCCACGACCAGCAATGCGAACTGGTCGTGTTTCCCGAATGCGCGTTGATGTCTTTCTTCCCGCATTGGACGAACGCAAACAAAAACCCCGCGTGGCCGATTGACCAGCGCGGGGTCTTGAGTTTTCGCGATTGGGAAGGCCGGCTATTTGCCGGCCAGCGGTTCTTTCTTTTCAGTGATGACCGGGCACGTCGGAGACATTTCTTTGTTGAGGGCTGTGTAGGCGGCCCATTCCGCCGGCAGGTTGTCTTCGTGGAAGATGGCTTCGACCGGGCATTCCGGGACGCAGGCTTCGCAGTCGATGCACTCATCCGGATGGATGAAGAGCATCGCCTCGCCTTCGTAAAAGCATTCGACAGGGCAGACGACGACGCAGTCAGTGTACTTGCAGTTGAAACACGGCTCGGCAACGACGTGAGTCATGGGTTTCCTTCTCTTCAGCTCGCACTTCAAAACACAGACTGGTGATCGGCCGTCGTATCGTCCGTCCGCAGTCTTTTCCCCGCCCACTGCGGAGAATTCTTGCCTCAGCCGAGCCTTTCGAACGCGGGGTTTGGCAAAGGCGGGGCGATGTTAAGTGGGCCTAGAAACAGAGTCAAGCAAGCATTTTCAGCCGCCAAGTGGCGGACATTTCAAGCGTCCGCGCTCGAGTTCAGTCAGCATGATTTCACCGAAATCCTACAGCGCACCTTGTAGCTGAATTCGCAAGAATTCAGCCGCACGAGCCTGGTCGACGGACTGAATCCTTGCGAATTCAGCTACGACGAGTCGGAAGATGCGCTGTCGTGCTAAAAACCGTTGCGGCCGGATGCGTCGGCCACGTGCCCGCGAATTCTGCGCGACCGAGCAGTATCATGGTCGCGATTCTTTTGAGACCTTCGTCTGAGTAAGGACGACACGATGGCGAATCGACCTAGCCAACAGCCTGCAACCGCGAAACCCAGCGATGCGACATCCGCGACGCCGGCCAAAAACCCCACGCCGCCGCACGCCGACACGTACTCGCTGACCGGTTCGAGCGGAGCAGCCTCGCCGGAAATTGACTGGTTGGCGAAACCGGCCGTGCCCGCAGGCGGCACGCCGTTGAAGGAAGGCGTCGACGCCGCGAAAGGAACCAGACCCAAGTCACCGTGGGTACTTGTCGCCTGCAACGCGCTGGTGTTTATGTCGAGTGTTTGCGTCATGGTACTGGAACTGACCGCATCGCGGTTGATTGCCAAGCATGTGGGGAGTTCGCTCTACACTTGGACGTCGGTGATCGGTGTCGTACTAGCGGGGATCACGATTGGGAATTTTCTGGGCGGCTGGCTGGTCGATCGCGCGCG
>CAZPUJ010000190.1:0-3113 GCA_964589725.1 uncultured Planctomycetaceae bacterium | reverse complement strand
AGTGCGGCACCGTCGGTCGCGATCAGAGCGGCCTGCAAGTCGGCCCACAACCGGTGGCACAACGCGAGTTGATGCTGGTCTTCCAGGTCGTCCGGCTTTTCGTGCAGCAACTCGTCGTATCGCTTGATGGCCTCGCGAATGTTTTTCTCGACGGCGGCGGCATCGTCCGTGTCGACGGCTAAATTCGCGAGGTTGTAATAGCCCTTGGCCAGATCTCGCCGCAGTTTGCGATCCTTCGGCTGTCGCGTGAGCGTCGTGAGCCGGTCTTCTTGCGCGACTTCAAACCGCTTGCGAGCGGCATCAAATTCGCCGTGTTGCCGGTCAAGCAAACCGAGATTCATGTCGACATTGGCCAACAGACGTTCGTACTCAAAACGTTCCTTCAGGTCGTCGGTCTTTTGTACCAGCGAAAGACGAAGCTGACGGGCTTCCACGAAAAACTTTTCGGCTTGGTCGAGTTCGCCGTTTCGAGTCGCCGCTCGACCCATCGCGTTGAGCGTGTTGCTGAGAAATTGTTGCAGCGGCTTCCAGTCCGGTTTCTCTTTGATCTGCGCGACGAGCATACTGCGAGCCGTCTGGTACGACTTCATGGCGGCTTGCGGCGAGTCGAGTTCTTCAACGATCAGTCCGATGCGGTAGTGGGTCGCCGCGAGTTCTTCTTTGACGGTCGGATCGCCCTCTCGCTTTGTCAGCAAGCGCAGGTAGTATTCGTGCGCGAGTTGCAGGAGCTCGCGCCGCAAGCCCTGCGCGCCCGGTTCATTCAGCAGCCGATCCTCGCTGACGCGCGTAAAGAATTCGTTGACCGCCGAGAGCGCGTCTTGAAAGCTCGCCTCCGACAAAACCTGTGCGACTTTCGTTTCGCCGAGGCTCTTTTCAACGGCCTTCTTGGCTCGACCGGTCTGCACGTATCCGATCGCCAAGCTAGTGACAGCGATCAGCACCGACAAACCAACGGCACCGGACAACGTGGCGACCAGCGGATTGCGACGAGACCAGCGCGACAAGCGTTCGACGCGACTGATCGGCCGCGACAAGATGGGCCGGCCGTCGAGATAGCGTTTGAGTTCGTCGGCCAGTTCGGCCGCGGAGCCGTACCGGCGTGTCGGTTCCTTTTCGAGACACTTCATGCAGATCGTTTCCAGGTCCGCATCGACGGCCGCGTTAAGCTGCCGCAGCGGCAGCGGGTCTTTGTCGAGCACTTGCCGCATCGTGGCGATCGACGACGCCGCTTGAAACGGCGGCCGGCCACTGAGCACGTGATACAACGTCGCGCCGAGCGCATACACGTCCGAGCGAACGGTGACACGCGCCGCGTCGGTGAATTGCTCGGGCGGCATGTACGGCGGCGTCCCCATCGCCTCGCCCGCCTTCGTGATTTCAATGTCTTGATCGAGCAGCTTGGCCAGTCCAAAGTCGGCGATCCGCGGGCGATTGGTCGCGGACTCGATGAGGATGTTGTGCGGCTTGATGTCGCGATGCAGAATGCCGCGCTCGTGCGCGGCCTGAATCGCGCGGCAGACTGGCTCCAGCGCGGCCGCCGCCTGACGGTTGTCGATCGGTGCCGTGCGGAGCTTGTCGGCCAAGCTGCTCCCTTCGATGAATTGCATCGAAAAGAAATGGCACCCGTCGGCTTCGCCGACCTCGTACACCGTCACCAGATTGTCATGCTGCAATCGCGCCGCGGCGATCGCCTCCGCACGAAAGCGTTCGATGGCCTTGGCCTTGCTAACGCCGGTCATGCCACTCAACCGATCCGGGCGGATCACTTTCAAGGCCACAATGCGATTGGCCGCGCGCTGCCGCGCGCGATACACGACACCCATGCCTCCCTTGCCGAGTTCGTCGAGCAACTCGTAATCGCCCAGCGTGCCGCCGAGACGACCGGAACTCAGACGTCGTGACGTCTGCGAGGCCACAACGGTTGTCTTCTCGTCGAGCGTCTCCAGCCCGTCGCTGGGAGGTTCTTTGTTCCGGCCTGGTTGCTCCACGAGGGTCTCGCCTTGATCCGACGCATCGGAGCGGCTCACGTCCGTCTTCCCAGGAGAAGCAGCGTCTTCCAGTAGGGTGTTGCCGATTCCCGGCGTGAGCGTTGTGCGACCGCGGAATTCGGTTCCGAAATGTCCAGATTCGATGGCCGCGAACACCTCGTCGACGACGTTGTTCGCGTCGGGGAAGCGCGAACGATATTCCTCGCGAATCAATGTTTCACCGGACTGGCCGCGGTGTTGCACTTCCAGGAACAACAGGTCATGCAGCAGTACCATTCGCTCCTGACCCGACCAGCCGTTGAGGTATTCCCGCACGCGCGGTTGCTGGCCGGCGATCAAGGCAACTCGAAAACGTTCCTGCTGCTCGGCGATCCGCCGGCGGACGTCTTCAGCAACGGTCTGGACACCCAAATTCGGTGACGACATCGCGATCTCCTTCGTCGAACGCCCGCAACGGCGTCACGGGGAGCTATCAGCTCTCACAGTCGCGATGATCGTCCCAAGCCTGGCGAAACGACGCAAGACGATAAGTCAAAGCTGTCCGCATGGACCGCGACTAACACTACAGCGCACCTTCCGACTCGTTGTAGCTGAATTCGCAAGAATTCAGTCCGTCTACCGGGTTCGTGCCGCTGAATTCTTGCGAATTCAGTTACAAGGTGCGCTGTCGTCCCAATTAGGCACGGTTGTTCTTCCTGAATGATTCATTGCTCTGCCCGAACGCGCTTCAAGCGTTGTCTTAGCCACGTGGCTTCGTCGGTCAGACCGAGGCGGCGGTAAACCGCCAACAATTGGTCGTCGCGTTCCAGTGGATCGAAGCCGATGCTCTCGTGCGGTGTTTGCAGGCAGACCGGGCAGGCGTGCAGCGGGCGAGAATCACTTTCGGGCAGATTGTTACTGCCGTTCACGACGTTGCATGGCGACTCCTTCAAGTCGATTCTTTGTACGCCTCGTAGGCCATGTAGATGATGATGCCCGCGCTGATCAGAAACAGAACGTCGAGAACGCGTTGACCGGAGTACGGGAATTCAAGAATCATGTCGACGAGCGACGTCACGGCCACAATGCCGGAAGCGGCCATCGATCCCAACAGCATGCGTTTGATTTGGTTGGACATGTCGAGGT
>CAZPUJ010000189.1:0-6816 GCA_964589725.1 uncultured Planctomycetaceae bacterium | reverse complement strand
GACGAGGCGCGGGCAGAGATCATTCAAGGCGGCAAACGCTCGGCCACGTTACGCGTCGTTGAGGCTTGGACAACTCCCGCCGAAACAGAAGAACTCATTCTGGCAACCGCGTTGCCGAAAGGAGATCGAGCGCGTTGGTTGGTCGAGAAGGCAACCGAATTGGGTGTCTCACGAATCATCCCATTGCGAACCGCTCGCAGCGTGGTCGAGCCCCGAGAAGGAAAAATCGACAAACTAGAGCAAATTGTCATCGCCGCGTGCAAACAAAGCGGTCGGTCGCGATTGCTGCGGCTGAGTTCGCTGACGTCGTTTGCGGAACTGCTGCGGTCGATCGACCCGGAACAGTGCCACACGATGATCGCTCACCCGGGGGCGACACTGTCTGCCGGCGACGCGCTGCGGCAAGTGGCTGAGTCGTCGTCATCGCAGGTCTTGATCGGCCCTGAAGGCGGCTTCACGAATGAAGAACTTTCTGCCGCCATCGCTGCGGGAGTGAGGCCGATCAGTCTCGGGCCGCTGATTCTGCGAATCGAGACGGCCGTGATCGCGATTGCCGCTGCGTGGCGAATGAGTCGCAGGGGTGGGAGCTAACCCAAATTGCGCAAGCTCCTCACGAATCGGCGACACCTTGTCGTCGCTGAATTCGCAAAAATTCAGCCACAACTTCCATCGACGCTCTGAATTCTTGCGAATTCAGCTACCGTTAGGTGGGCAACTTGGCGATGGGGTTCCAAGTTGGTGTTCAGTCCTTAGCATGTTGCTCAAATCATGTGAAAGCGTGAACTCCAACGGAAAGACACTCATGCGATACGCTGCTAGTCATTCAGTGGACGCTGATTTGTCGGCGGCCGTGCGCGAAGTCTGCGAGAACGTACGACGGCAACTCGACGGTGCGGCGCCTGATTTGTCGTTTGTCTTCGTGTCTCACGCGCACGCCGACGGCTTCGACGAACTGCCCGCGATGGTTCGGAGCGAGTCTGAATCCCAAGTCCTCATCGGTTGCGCGGCGGAAACGGTGGTCGGCGGTGGCGAAGAAATTGAGGATGGTCCCGCGTTGAGTCTGTGGAGCGCGAAACTGCCGGGCGCGGAGCTGATTCCGTTTCACATTCAGTTCGGCGAAACTCCCGACGGGCTGATCGCGATCGGATTTCCCGATAATCTTATGGAACGAGCGGCCGACACGCGGGCGTTGTTTTTGCTCGGCGAACCGTTCACTTCCGTGGCCGATTCGGTGCTCGGACGAGTCAATGAAGAGCTGCCGGGAGTGCCGCTGTTCGGTGGAATGGCCAGCGGCGGGAGTCCGGGAGCAAATCGCGTGTTCCTCAACGATGAATGCTTGTCTCACGGAGCGGTCGCGGTGTTGTTGCGTGGTGGGCCGCAAGTGCGTTCGATCGTGTCGCAAGGTTGTCGGCCGATCGGCTCGACGTACGTCGTGACCAAGGCCGAACGGAACGTCGTGTTCGAACTCGGTGGCAAACCGCCGCTCGAACAACTGCGCGAGTTGTTTCCGCATTTGCCCGCTCGCGATCAGCGGTTGGTGCAGCGCGGGCTGCATTTGGGGCTGGCGATGAGCGAATACAAAACGTCGTTTCGGCGCGGCGATTTTCTGATTGCGAATGTGATCGGCGCGGATCAAGAATTGGGGGCGATCGCGATCGGCAACTTGGTTCGCGTCGGCCAGACGGTGCAATTCCACGTGCGCGACGCCACCGCGGCGGACGAAGATTTGGTGCATCTGCTGCAGGCCAGCCAGCGCGATGTTGCGGGAGCGACGCGCGCGGCGCTGCTGTTCAGTTGCAATGGTCGCGGCACGCGGCTGTTCTCGGAGCCGCATCACGACGCCGGCGCGATTCAACGGTTGCTCGGTCCGATTCCTGTGGCGGGATTCTTCGCGCAGGGCGAACTCGGTCCGGTGGACGGCAAGAACTACATGCATGGTTTCACGGCCAGCATCGCGTGCTTCGCGTCACCCTGAGAGTTTTCGCTTCGGCCGGGATTTCTATGGGCCTCGCACAACCGGCATGTTCGGCAGAGTTTGCCTGACCGCCGAACATCTAGGCCGGGATGCAACTCTTGTCTGGAGCGGTCCTCGCCGCGCGGTCGAAAGGCGATGATTGCTCACCAATCGAGTCACCACTAAACTGCCGGTCTGTTCGTCGGCCGGCTCAGGTCATTTCCTGGGGGTGTTTGTGTCCTGGGGGTGATTGTGCCGTGTTAGAGTGAGCGGCTGAAGAGCGTCCCAGGAATTCGCTCATCGAGCAGAAGACATTTTTGTCGCGGAGCCTGTGTTGCGAGCCATCATCAGCGACATTCACGGAAATCTGGAAGCTCTGGAGTCTGTTCTGGCCGACATCAAATCGCTGGGCATTCGGGAAACCTATTGCCTCGGGGATATTGTCGGTTACGGGCCGAACCCGCGCGAGTGCATCGACAAGGTGATGACCTGCGACGTGTGCATCCTGGGCAATCACGATCAGGGGGCGCTCTTCGATCCCGAAGGCTTCAACGCCGGGGCCGAACGGGCCATCTTTTGGACTCGACAGATGCTCGAAACCGGCGAGGGGAGTGAGCAACGCTGGGACTTCCTTGGCGAGTTGCCGCGCATCCGCCGCGAACCCAACCTGCTGTTCGTACACGGTTCCGCCCGCAACCCGCTCAACGAATATGTCTTCCCCGAAGACATCTACAACCAACGCAAGATGGAACGTATCTTCGGCCTGGTCGAAAAATGGTGCTTTCAAGGCCACACGCATATTCCGGGCATCTTCACCGAGGACTTGAACTTCTTGGCTCCGGAAGAAGTCAATTTTGAGTACCGGCTGACGAATCAGAAGCATCTCGTCAATGTCGGTTCGGTCGGCCAGCCGCGTAATGGCGTGCCCGATTCGTCGTATGTCATACTGGATGGGGATAAGCTCCAATTCCGCCGCGTAAAGTACGACGTCGAAAAGACCGTCAAAAAGATTTACGAGATTCCGGAACTCGATAACTTCCTCGGCGACCGCTTGCGCGACGGTCGCTGATGATGCGAATCGTCGAGCGAGATGTTTGATTATGGAACAACAACGTCGCCTGTTGGCTTTCACCGTCGTGTCGTTCGTGATCCTGTTCGGCTGGATGAGCATCGGGCCGAAGATCTTCCCCGGCCTGTTCCCGCCGCCGCCCAAGAAGATCGTGGAGAAAGACAATAAGCCCGCCGACAAACGTCCGGATGCCGAAAAACATTCCGATGAGGTGGCCGAAGTCGCGGCGAAGGATGACCAAAAGGCCGAGCCGAAAATCGTCGCTTCCGTCGAAGCGACCAAGTTGCCGGAACATCCGACGCAGAGAATCGTCATCGGCTCCGAAGACCCCGAGACCGGATATGGCCTGCGAGTGACGCTCAGCAGCGTCGGAGCGGGCATCATCGCGGCGGAACTCAACGATCCGCGCTACAAAGCGTTGAAAGGTCCGAAGAAGGGCGCGCCGGTGCCGCCGCTGAGTTTGCTGGGAAACAACCTCGCCAACGAGTTGAAACCGCTGGCGTCGGTTCCAGCAGTCACCGGGCATCTGTCGATCGCGGAGATCGACCAGCGACTGAAGAAGCTCGATCCGGACGCGGACCTGAAACGACTCAATTGGGAGGTCGTCGAGACCCCCGCGGACGCGGAAGCTCGCGGCGTGAAGTCGGCCGTCACCTTCGGCCTCAAAACGCCCGACGGCCGCTGGGAGTTGCGAAAGAAGTTTGCACTGCATCGTTGGCAAAACGCCAACGCGCTGCGTGATGCCGACCCAGCCGGCTATCAGCTCGACGTGCAATTGGTCTTCAAGAACTTGTCGTCGGACGCACAAACCGTGGTCTACGACTGGCAAGGCCCGGCCGGCGTACCGCTGGAGAATGCCGAGCACACCAGCAAGTTTCGCGATATCAAGTTCGGCTTCCGCGACGCCGACGGCGGGCTGACCACGAACGCGCTCACGTCGTCCGAACTCGTCAACGCATCCGACAAGCAGCAAGTCGAAGAACTCAAGCCGGACAATCGGACGTTTCAATACGTCGGCATCGACACGCAGTATTTCGCCGCATTCGTCATGCCGCGCGACGCCGCGAACAAACAAGCCAGTTATCTGGAATTCGCCAAACCGCAGGTCATCGAGAAGAATGTGACGTATCCCGCTCGCAGTGATGTCAGCCTGACGCTGCATTCGGTGGAATGCGCCGTCCCGCCGGAAACGGAAATCCAACACAACTACACCTTGTACCTTGGCCCCAAGCGAGCGGCGCTGCTGTTGCCCCTGAACGCCGAGAAGATCATCGACTATAGCGGTTTCCTGATCATTCCGGCGTCGCTCGTGGCCGGCATCGCCAATGGTCTCCTGTGGGTGCTCAATGGCTTGCATCAGTTCGGAATCCCGTATGGCATCTGCATCATGCTGCTGACCGTGCTGGTGCGGAGCTGCATGTTTCCAATCTCTAAGAAGCAGTCCAACAACGCCAAGAAGATGAAGGAACTGCAACCGAAGTTGGCCGAGTTGAAGGCCAAGCACAGCGATGACAAGCAAAAGTTCGCACAAGCTCAAATGGAGCTGTTCTCGCAGCACAAATTCAACCCACTTGGGGGTTGCCTGCCGGTGCTGTTGCAGTTGCCGATCTTCATCGGCCTGTATCAAGCGTTGAGCAGCTCGGTCGATCTGCGTCGCGCTCCGTTCCTGTGGTTCGACAACCTGGCCGCGCCGGATCACTTATTCACGCTGCCGTTCACGCTGCCGTTCCTCGGCAACGAATTCAACCTGTTGCCGATTCTCACAACGTCGTTATTCCTCGTCCAACAGAAGATGTTCATGCCGCCGCCGACCGATGAACAGACGCGGATGCAGACCAAGATGTTCTTCTGGATGACGTTGCTGATGGGCTTCATGTTCTATCACGTTCCCGCCGGCCTGTGCGTCTACTTCATCGCCTCCAGCCTGTGGAGCATGGGCGAACGTAAACTGCTCGATTACGGCAGTGCCAAGCCAGACTCGGCGTCCAGTTCGCTCATTTCGCCCGGGAAAAAAATTGACGCACCGCCAGCCGTTAAACCGGCCGACGGCTTCTGGGGCCGCTTGGCTCATCGGCTGGAAGCGATCGGCGAGATGAAGGATGTCAACGGCATCCCTGTCACCGGCGAACGCCACGGCAAAGGGGAAAAGAGTAAGAGGAAGAAGACCCGCTGGTGACTCGCTGGAACCATCATGGACGAGTTCTTGCAAGCCGCGCTCGATGAAGCTCGCCAAGGTCTGGCTGAAGGAGGCATCCCGATCGGCTCGGTGCTGGTCATCGACGGAGCCATTGTCGGTCGCGGCCACAACCGCCGAGTGCAGCGCGGCAGCGCGATCCTGCACGCCGAAATGGACTGCCTCGAAAATGCCGGTCGCCTGAGCGCCCGCGATTATCAGCGAGCCGTCCTCTACTCGACGCTGTCGCCGTGCGACATGTGCAGCGGCACGGCCTTGCTCTACAAGATTCCCAAGATCGTCATCGGCGAAAACGTGACGTTCCAAGGCCCGGAAGCCTACGTCCGTTCGCGCGGCGTCTCGCTGGAAATCCTGAACGCTCCAGAGTGCATCAACCTGATGCGTGAGTTCATCGCCACTCGGCCTGAGCTTTGGAACGAAGACATCGGTGTCTAGTGCTTCGCTCACGCGCATGTTGCGTCTGAAACAAGCCCGAAGCGCAAGTTTTGAACTTGCGCTGTTTTTGATTCGGCCCCATCCGGCTTGTCCGGATGGGGAAGACGATGGAGAGCTAGCGATGAACATCACGCTCGCAACCCCTGTTTTTCTGCGGTTCGCCGCCGGAGCCGGCGAACCGCAGAAAAACAGGGCACTCAACGAGAGCGTCGCCGGGGCTAGCCAACCATCAGATTCACCATCCGGGCAAGCCGGATGGAGTCTTGCCCAATGGCCACGATTCCTCGATGAAAATTGTCAGGGCAACCACAAACAGCGCAAGTTCAAAAAGCGCAAGCGAGGGATGCTTGAAGAAATCACTCGCTTGCGCTTCGGGCTTGTATGACCGCTCCCCGTTGGGTGCGATGCGCTCTATCGTTCTGGTGTCTTCTCTTCTTTCGGGATCGGTTGTGGATCACTTTTTTCGCGAAGTCGGCCGGTGGTCAGGAAGCGATTCGTGGCGGCGATCGCGTCGGAGTGAGACATCAGGAACGTGTGCAAGCTGGTCACGGTCAGGAAATCCGCCGCGCCGGGCAATCGCGTGCTGGCGACGCTCACTGTGCCATCGTCGTCGCCAGGGATGAGCGGATTGTAGCCGCCCTCGGTCCCGCGACTGCCGGCGATGACGGCGAACTCGAAGTCCGGCGTCGGCAGCTTGGCGATCGTGCTCTCCGCAACTGTCACCAATTGCTGTCCGGCCGGACCGAGCACCGCTTTGAACACAAAATTGTTCTTCAACAGGTCCGCCATCTCAGCCCCTTGATTGGGCACCCCCAGCATCACCATCCGCTTGATCCGCGGATCGCGATGTTTTTGCAAGTAGGCTCGCACCACCAAGCCTCCCAGGCTGTGCGTGACGAAATGAATCTCGTCCAGCCCGTCCAAAGACTCGATCACCTGATGCAAGTATTCGGCTGAATCCGCCAGCGTCACGCGGGTGCTGGGATAGTCGAACGGGAAGACCGTGAAGCCGGATTTTTCCAACGGCTCGCGCAGCTTGGCCATCGACTTCGACGACCGCACGATGCCGTGAATTAGCACCACGCCTCGACCAGACATCTGCGGCAGCTTGCGAGCCTCTCGAATCTCATCGAGCTTGGCTTTGCATTCGTCGAGCGTGCCTGA
>CAZPUJ010000188.1:0-7506 GCA_964589725.1 uncultured Planctomycetaceae bacterium | reverse complement strand
CAACGAGCGAGTCATTCGCGGTTACGAGGAAGGTTACGGCGAGAAAGAGCTCCCTGCCGATCTGCCCATCGCTCGCTCTTTAGTCTCCGCCGGCAGTGCGGCACTGCGTGATTTCAGCTACGTCGCCCCGGAGATTCCCGAGTTCATCTCCGAGAACTGCACTGGCTGCATGGAATGTGTGACCGAATGCCCGGACACGGCGATTCTCGGCAAGGTGCTGGCGGAATCGACGCTCGAGGAACGTCTGCAAACGATCACCGACCCGGCCGAACGGGAGATGTTCGCCCACCAGTGGTCGAAGACTCGCAAGTATTACGAAGGCCCACAGAAAAAAGGGCTAGAGGGTGGCCGCTTCGCCATCATCATCGACCCCAGCAAGTGCAAAGGCTGTGCGGAGTGCGTCACCGTCTGCGACGACGATGCCCTCAAGATGATCGGCAAAACCGATCAGTTGATGAAGGACATCCGCAAGAGCCATCGCCTGTTCAAGCAGTTCGGTCCCAGCGACGAGCGGTACATCAACGACAACCTGCTAGTCGACATGATGCTGAAGGAGAAGACTCACATTTACGTCGGCGGCGCGGGTTCGTGCGCCGGCTGCGGCGAAGGAACGGCGCTCCGCATGCTCTGCGCCGCCACCGGAGCCAAGTTCGGAGACCAATGGGGCATTATCGCCGCCACTGGTTGCAACACGGTTTATACCTCGACCTATCCGTACAACCCGTACCTCGTGCCGTGGACCAATTCGTTGTTCGAGAACGCTCCCGCCGACGCGATGGGGATACGCAGCCGCTGGGACCAGATCGGCTGGGCCGAAAAGCCGTTGTGGTGCATCGGTGGCGACGGAGCCATGTTCGACATCGGCTTCCAATCACTATCGCGCATGCTCGCCTCGGGCATGAACATCAAAGTCTTCGTGCTCGACACGCAGGTCTATTCCAACACCGGCGGTCAAGCCTCGACCAGCACCTACACCGGTCAGAACACGAAGATGAGCGTCCACGGCAAGAAGTACGGCGGCAAGCAAGAACGCCGCAAGGAAATCGCGCAGATCGCCATGATGCACCCGCGCACGTTCGTCGCCCAGACCACGTGTGCTCATGCCAACCATTTCTACAAAGCCGTGCTGGGCGCACTGGAGTTCGACGGTCCGGCAATCATTAACTGCTACACGACCTGCCAACCGGAACACGGCGTGGCCGACAACATGGCTTCGGATCAAGCCCGCCTATCCGTCGACACACGCGCGTTTCCGCTGCTGATCTTCGATCCTCGCCAGGGTGACACGATCAAGAAATGCCTGTCGCTGCAAGGCAACCCGGCCATGAAGGAAGACTGGTTCACGAATCCGAAGACGGGGCAGGTCGTCGACTTTATCGACTTCGCCCGCAGCGAAGGCCGTTTCGCCAAGCACTTCGACAAGGATGGCAATCCTTCTGAAACGCTGCTGTACGCGAAAGCCGATCGGTTAGCTAACTGGCACGTGCTCCAAGACCTCGCGGGGCTGCGCTGACGTCTGACACAAAGACAATAGGTTCGTTGAGAAAGAGCACATGGAAGACATGAACGTTGGCATCTTGATTGGGACACTTGCGCTCCTGATCGCGATCGTTGCTCTTGTGGCTGCGGTAATTCTTCGATTCTCTGCGCGCAGAAGTCCCAGTCAGTTGCTACGGTACTTTTTCTACGCGGGAATTCCGATTATGTTCCTGACTTCCGCCGCTGGGCTATGGGAGTGTTACAAGTCGGGTGACTGGACGAAATGCCTTGTACCAATCGGGATATTATGCCTCGCACTCAATGCTCTCCTCGTCAGCATCCGATTGATAAGCCGCGCGGGCAACGGTATTTCCGAAGATGACAAATCATAATTTCTTCAACGGAAGACACGTGAGACTCGGGCACAATCCCTCGACGAACCAGGCGCTGCACCTGACGGGGCGGCACGTGCGATGTCTGGGGCTTCAAGCTCGCCGGGTGACGCGCTTTTTGATTGCGAAAACCCAAAGCGATGCGGAACTCAATCCCGCAAATGAAACAGCCGCTTGAGCGCGTCGATCAGTCCGTCGGGCGTGCCGGACTTCGCTTCGTGGCGTAAGGCTTCCAGCGGCGGGTGCAGCAGCTTGTTGACGATCCGTTCGACGCTCCGTTCGACGACGTCAAGGTCGGTCGCGGAGAGGTGCCCCAGCTTCGACCGCAGGCGTTCGAGTTCGTCGCGGCTGACGTCGTGCCATTGTTCGCGAAGTCGCTTCACAATCGGGCCGGTCGCCATGTGATAGACGTCTTGCATGAACCGCTCGGTCTCGTCGTCGACGATGTGCAGCGCGTGTTCGATTTCGCGGTGACGGGCTCTGTGATTTCGTTCGCAGGTTTCTGCGAGGGCGCCGATGTCGTACAGAAACACGTTGTCGTCGAGATCGGCGATCGCGGGATCGAAGTCGCGCGGGACAGCCAGATCGAGAATGAAGACCGGCTTCTCGCCCGAGCGTTGCCGAGCTTTTCGGAAGCGAGCGATATCGACGATCGGCTGCGTGGCTCCGGTCGTGCTGACGATCATGTCCGCGTTCGCCAGTTCGTCGTCGAGGGCCGACCACGGTAACGGCTTCGCAGCGACACTCGCAAACAGCGCGGCGAGTTTTTCGGCGCGTTCCAGTTTACGATTCACGACGGTGACCTGTCTAACTCCTTCGTCGCACAGATACTGCAACGTTTCCTCGGCCATCTCGCCGGCACCGAGGATCAGGACTCGCTTGTCGTCGAAGCGATCGAAGATGCTGCGACCGAAATCGCCGACGGCGACGCTGGCCATCGAGATGCGGCCCTCGGCCAACCGCGTTTCCGAACGGACGCGGGCCGACACGCGGATCGCTCCCTGAAACATCGCGTGCGTCAGCGGGCCGCAGGCGTTGTGCTCCTGAGCGACCCGGTACGCTTCTTTCACTTGATTCACGATCTGTGGTTCGCCCAGCACCATGCTGTCGAGGCTCGACGCGACTTGAAATAGATGCCGCACAGCGTCCGGGCCAGTCTGAGCCAACAACTCGTCGGAGAATTCCGCCAGCGGAACTTGATGAAACTCGGAGACGAACTCGGCGATCTGCCGCTGCGTCGGCGCGGCTTCGACCGACTCTTGAGCCGAATACACCTCTACCCGATTACACGTCGAGAGCACGACGAACTCGGCGTTGCGGAAGCGGCCCAGCAACTCGCGATACGCCCGCTCCAGCTTGTCCCCCGCGAACGCCAGCCGCTCGCGCACGGACAAGTTGGCCGACTGATGATTGCAGTAGATGACTTGGAGGTTCACCGCGACACCTCCGTCGAGGTGGAGGGCACACTAGCCCGAAGCGCGAGCGAGGGACGTAGTCCAAGCGACAATCGAATCCTTCGCTCGCGCGTTGGGCTAATGTGAGACGCCTTGCTGCCTCCATGCCACGACGACAGTCCTTCGCCCGTCAGCACCTGCAACCCGATCAGGATCGCCAGCAAAAAGCCGCCGGCCCAAAGTGTCAGCGCGGCGACTTGTTTGCCGGTCGAACGGCGTGTCGTCAGCAACCAGACAAACAGTGACATCAACACCAACCAGACGACTCCGTGGCCGATGACCAGCGGGTCCGCGAACGACAGCGGCGGCCCGGTCTTTCGCGACTTCAGCCCCAACGCGACGCCGCTGCCCAGACCAAGCGTCAGGATTGGCACGCTGACGACGACCGCCCACCAGTTCCAGCGAGCCAATCGAGCCAAGCTCGGCAATGCCACGCCTTGTTGCTGAGCTTGATGATGCTTCAGCCGCCGATGCTGAAAGACGTACATCAGGCTGAGCACGACTCCGGCCACGACTCCGGCGATGCCGAACACCAACAGCGACGCATGGAACATCGCCAGACCATGGTTTCCCTCCAACAGCGGATTCGTTTGCCTGCTGACGAAATACGACGAGCCGACGAACAACAGTACGACCGGCAGCATGAACAGCCCGACGGCCAACTCTCGATCAATCGTCGTCAAGAACAGGTACAGCAGAACCACGACCCACGCGAGCACCAGTAGCCAGTCGTGCGTTGAACTCAGCAGCGGTGGCAGGTGGTTTTCGAGGCTGCGGCTGCGGAACAGCAAGTATGCCGTATGCGCCACGAACCCGGCGAGTCCGAGCGCCAACACCAGCAACCGGCTGATTCCCGGCCGTCGCATGAGCCGCGTCCACTCCAGCCCAAACGCCACCACGTAACTGGCGAGGAAACAAAAGACACTCACCTTGGCCAAGTCGTTCATCATCCGTAGCAGGATATGGCGAACGGGCCGCGAGGCAAAGCCGCTACACTCGTAATACAAGCGACCGCTCGCTGGTTCCCAAGCTCCGCTTGGGAACCGACGCCTCGAAGCTCCGCTTCGCGAACACACGGCGAGTGCCGCGAGACGGGAAGCAGAGCTTCCCGGACCGCGTTCCCAAGCGGAGCTTGGGAACGAGATGGCGAACGAGATGGCGACAAGATGGCGTCGTCACCGTGCTTCCGATTCCAGCTTGTAGTCACTGATCTTCTTGTGCAGCGTGTTGCGGTTGATGCCCAGTCGGTCGGCGGTCTTTGTCTGTGTTCCTTGGCAGGATCGCAGCACTTGCAGGATGACTTCCTTTTCGACGAGCGACACGGATCGCTCATGCAAGTCGGCGGCGTCCGGACCGGCTTGCAGGATGCTGGCGGAGACCAACTCGGTGGCGAGCTTCTGCAAATCCGTGGCTTGAGGTCGCCCCATGCGGATAGGGGCCAAGCCGCGCACGTGCGGCGGCAATAAGTCGGAAGTCAACGTGTCGCCGGTCGACAACACGATCGCACGCTCAATGTAGTTTTGCAGTTCTCGGACATTCCCGGGCCAAGCGTATCGTTGCAGAAAGCCGATCACGTCAGCCGCGAATTTTGGTAGCGGTCGGTTGTTGTCCTTGGCGTACTGCCGCGCGAAGTGTTCGGTGAGCAGCGGCACGTCGTCGGCTCGTTCGCGCAGCGCCGGGAGATAAATCGAAACGACGTTCAGCCGGTAATACAGATCTTCGCGGAAACGGTCGCGGTCGATCTCCGCGAGCAAATCGCGATTTGTCGCGGAGACGATGCGGCAGTCAACTTGAATCGTGCGGCTGTCGCCAACCCGTTCGAACTCGTGTTCTTGCAGCACGCGCAGCAGTTTGACTTGCAGCGTATGGCTCATGTTGTTGACTTCGTCGAGGAAGATCGTGCCACCGTGAGCCGCCTCGAAGCGGCCGGTGCGGTTTTCGATCGCATTCGTGAACGCGCCTTTGACGTGTCCGAACAGCTCGCTTTCCAGCAACGATTCGCTGAGAGCACCGCAATTGACGCGGACGAACGGGCCGCTCGCGCGCGGACTCAGTTCGTGCAGTGCGTGAGCGACCAATTCCTTGCCCGTCCCGGTTTCTCCGGTAAGCAGCACGGTGGCCGAGGTCAAGGCGACTCGGCGAGTCAACGCGAAAACCTCGCGCATGGCCAGGCTGTCGCCGATCATGCCTCGCAAACCACCGCTTGTCTCTTCCACTGAGGCCACCCGTCACTCCAAACACTTTTGGTTTGTAAATCGCGGCGGCATTCTCTTGGCTCGCGTCGGAAAGCGTCAAGGACGCGGATTCCCAAGCCGGATAGACCCAAACATCTCGCAGCCGATGGAATCTTGGCCGTTCAGGTCTGCCGCTCCGTTTCGTCACGGCACGCCGCGTCTTAGACTTCAAACGACCGAACCCCACCGGGCTTGCCCCGGTGGCTCGCGGGATTTTGCACTACTCGGCGTCACGCGAAACAAACGGCTCAGTAGTGCAGAATCCCGTAAACCACTGGGGCAAGCCCAGTGGGGTCGCTTGATTGAGGCTTAGACTGTCGCCCCAAGCACTGACTCCTCGAAAGGCTCCGATGACGATGAGAACCGTTCAAACAAGTGCGGCGTGTGCGTGCGACTGGAATGCTCTAGTGGATCGAGTCCTCGCTGGTGGTGAGGTCACTCGCGCGGAAGCTCTTTCGATCCTGACCGCTCCCGAAGATGACGTCCCCGCGCTGGTCGCCGCCGCGTTTCGGATTCGGCTCAAGCACTTCGGGCACAAGGTTCATTTCTACTATTTGAAGAACGCCAAGAGCGGGCTGTGTCCGGAGGACTGCGGATATTGCTCCCAGAACATCGACTCCGAAGCGGAAATCTCGCGGTATCCGCTGCTCAACGAGCGGAAGCTGATGGAAGGTGCGGCGGCGGCGGCGAGCTTGCAGGCGCGGACGTACTGCATCGTGGCTAGCGGTCGCGGGCCGTCGAACCGCGAGGTCGAGCACGTCGCCAGCGTTGTCGAGAAGATCAAGGACCAGTTCGGCCTGCACATCTGCTGTTGCCTGGGACTGCTCACGCCGGAGCAGGCGTTGCGGCTGAAGCAGGCGGGGGTGGATCGCATCAACCACAATCTCAACACGAGCCGCCGGTTCTACGAGCAGATTTGCTCGACGCATTCGTTCGACGACCGGCTGGCCACGCTGCGGACCGTGCGCGAGTCGGGCATGGAACTCTGCTGCGGCCTGATCGCCGGCATGGGCGAGGAGCACACCGACCTGATCGACGTGGCGATGGAAATGCGCGGCATGAAAGTCGAGTCGATTCCGGTCAACTTCCTGAACTCGATCGAAGGGACGCAGCTTGAGCGAGTCCGCGAGCTCAACCCGCGTTACTGCCTGAAGGTGCTCTGCCTGCTGCGGTTCACGAACCCGACGGTGGAACTCCGCATCGCCGGCGGCCGCGAGATCAACCTCCGCTCGTTGCAGTCGATGGGCCTGTATGTGGCCAACTCGCTGTTCGTCAGCGACTACCTGACGACGAAAGGCCAACCCCCCGAACTCGATTTTCAGATGGTCGAAGACCTCGGCTTCGAAATCATCACCGGCGACCACGAATCGCATAAGCTGTGGAAGGAACGGCGAGAGGCTGCGAGTGAGCTGGCGGAGCCGTGCGAGTCAAGATGTTCGACGCATTAGCGGAACGATGACGTGAGGTCTCTGTGATTCCTCCCTTCGATAACAACGGATTTCTGCCACCGGGAATTCATCCAGCGAGTCTGGATGAGATCGAACGGCGTTTCGGAAGCTCAATGGAGATTCGCCAAGCTCAGTTTCAATCGGTGCGATGGCTGCTGGAAGTGATTCAAGGACAACCGGGAATCCTGCGAGTGATCTTGAATGGGAGCTTCGCGACAGATGTGCCGGAGCCGAATGACGTGGACTGTGCTATTCTGGTTGACGGGTTGTTCGACCCGGAAGGTCGTCATGCCGGCCTCGAAATTCTGGCTGACGTAGCGGTAGCCGACGACGCCAAAGCAGTGATACAGTAAGCTGGTGGACATGCCTCTACCTCTCAAGGAGCTTGTTGTTGTAACTCCATGAAAGGCAAGCATGTTCACGTTTTCAAGGGCCAAAAGACGCATTCACCGGAAGAGCCTTTCAGGCTCATCCGACGAATGCAACGCTTGGTCGAAGG
>CAZPUJ010000187.1:0-8285 GCA_964589725.1 uncultured Planctomycetaceae bacterium | reverse complement strand
GTTGATCTTTGAGCGTGAGTGTGAGCATAAGGGAACCTGATGTAACCCGAAGCGTCAGCGAGGGCGGGCGATTCAGAAACTTTCGACGCGCTCGGAATCGGCTAAGCGTTCGCCCTCGCTGACGCTTCGGGTTATTTAGCTTCTTGGTAGGAGCACTCGGCCATTTGCATTCCATGGACGCGGTCCGGTTCGACAGGGTAGTTCTCGAACCGTATGGCGTAGTGCTGTTCGAATTTGTCGCGGAGATAGTCTTCGATGCTAGCGTCATACTTAGGCTGGACGACAAATTCGTGGCCATCGCGGAGCGTGCGGATTTCGCCTTCTTCGACGGCTAGTTCACTGGATTTGATGACGAAGCGCGGATAGCGATCCGCCGCACGACCTCTTCATCGCTGGGATACTGCGATTTGAGCGCCGGACGCAGCGGCATCCCGCGAACCACCACAAGCCGTCGGATGATGGGTGTCACATGACCGAATCGAAGCCGCCACCTTCGGCGACCCAACTCGCGAGCTGTCGCTTACAGAAAAGGCCGCAGCGCGTTTCGCATTTCACCCGCGCTGGCGAATCGCTGCTCCGGATGCCGAGCGAGGCCTTGGTGGATGAGCGCGCCCAGCGTTGTCGGAAGATCGGCCCGGCGCTCGTGGATTGGGATGGGATCTTCGTGCAGAAGTTTCAGGACGATGCCGCTGACCGTTTTCGGAAAGTCATAAACGTGCTGGTTCGTGAGCAGCGTGTAAAGCGTCGATGCCACGGAGTACAGATCGCTGGCCGGTTTCGCGCTGCGGAAGTCGGTGATTTGTTCCGGTGCAGCAAAAGCAAATGAACCGCCCATCTCGCCTTCGAACGTCAAACCGCTGCTGCGCAGGCTTTGATACACCTTCGCCAGTCCGAAGTCGCCTAGCTTGACCACATCCACTCCGTCGACCGAATTGACCATCAGGTTTCCCGGTTTGATGTCTCGATGCACGAACCCTCGTCGGTGCGCGTAATCCAGCGCGTCCAAGAGCTGGCAAGCGATCCCGACCGCTTGAGAAATCGGCAGCGGCCCTTGCTCCTCCAGCAAGCAGCCAACGTTTCGGCCTGGAAAATACTCGGTGGCGATAAAGAATCGACCGTCAAACTCCCCGCTGTTGAAGTACCGCACGATTCCAGGATGCTGCAACTGGCTCAGGACTTTGCCTTCCCGAAAGAACAGGTCAATGTCGCGCTGCGGAATGGATTGGCCCGGGTTCATCATCTTGACCGCCAATTGAGCGCCCGTGTTCGGAGTCTCGGCCAGATAAACGACACCCATTCCACCACGTCCCAATTCACGAACCAGCCGGTATCCCGCGAAAAGTTGCAGGCCGACAAGAAATTCCTCCGTCTTCGCTCCGATCGAAACAGACTCTGGTCGTTGGTCGTCCAATCGCGGGTCGGCATAGTCAACGGATTGACCTCTGGCAACAACTTCAGCGGATGACTCCGAATCATGATCGTTGCGCCTCGGCCTCCCAACCGCCTGCCGGGTTTCCTGTGCGGTGGACACTCCTTCGAGCCGAACTCGCAGCGTGGTGACTCCACCTTGAATGAAGTCGCCATCGTGCAAGTCGAATTCGCTCACCAGCTGGCCATTGACCAAAGTCCCATTCCGGCTGTTCATGTCCGTGACCCGGCACCGAGGCGGATTCACTTCGATCATGAACTGCGTCCGCGAAAAATACGGATCCTTCTTGGGCAGTCGGAAGTGAGCGTGTGAGGCTCGGCCAACCAGGAACGTTTCGTGTTCCTCAAAGACAAACTCCCGACCCTGATGAGGCCCGGCGGTGACTGTCAGCGTGATCCGCATCGCACTGTATCCACAGAAGAAGCACGGAACCGGGTGTGATCCAGCAGTCACCACGATACACAATGCGTCTTTCCGAAAAAACAGAGCCGTGGGTCGCGCGATCCGGAAGCACGTTTGGAGACGCCCGCCACGGAGTCGAAACAATCCCGCGTTAGAACTTCGATGGCGTCAGGATCCCATAGGTCGGGTCATCTTGAATGTCGGGGTCGGTGTCCGCCACCTTCTTGTACAGGCCGCGCATCATGCCGAAGATCTCCTGATAAACCGGCTCATCGCCGGGTGTGGCCGGCGCGAATTCCAGCCCTTTGCGCCACATGAACCGCAGCAGCGAGATCAAGTCATCCCCCTCACGGTTCGAATTGTAGCCGAAGTTTCCGTCAAACATTTGTGGATCGCCCAGGTCTTGCATCGCTCGGATTTCGTTATACCGCGAATCCACGAAGTTGTACGCTTCCTTATATCGTAACCATTCGGAGGGAACCCTTTGTACCGACCAGGTGGCTCGCAGCCGTTCCTTCATCGCCACGACGGTTTTCTCTAGCTCAACCAGCGACCGTTCGGTGGGGTGTCCGTTCATCGCTGCACGCTGAAGTTCTTCCCGCTGACCTAGAATCGCATTGCGGCTTGGTTCGAATTTGCCGGAACGGAGCACCCAGGGCCACCAATCGAGCGACAAAGGAATTCCTTCATCGGCGTGAAACGCCATCTCGTTCGGTCCGACTCGTTTTTGCTTCAGTCGCAGGTGATGCAGCACCTCGCGCGATAGTCTCAGGTCTGGGTTGTTCTGGTCCGCGCCGGACACGTAACTCGGCGAAAAACTATAGTCCAACAAGTTGTCCGACATTCGTACCAGCAGCCAATTCAAGACCTTGCCGTTGACCACATCCGCTCGCGAGATGCCGGGATGAAGTTGCAGTAATTCCCATTGCTTGCTGTTGCGCCGTTTCTCCGCTTTGATCGGGTCGTATTTGAGCTTGAGCAACTGCTCCTGCCCAATCGCCCGCCGAGTCCAATAGGCACGCACCTCCTGCACGTAGTTGTCCAACTCTTTGTGGTACGCTTCAGCGTGCAGGTTTCGAGCCGCGGCATAGCTGACCGCCGCTTCGCCCTTGGCTCGAACCAGCTCCGCGTAGCCGTAGGCCCGCATGCCGAGTGCATCCACGGCCGCGAAATAGAGGGCTTGGTTGCGAGGCGGTGGCGAATACGTCACGTCAGCCGCTGCGTCGTGCGGCAACATCAGACTCGCGGTCGAAACGATACCCATGAGCGTGCCTTGGAAGAACCGACGAACGAGTCGTGGGAACGTCATTATCAAGTTCCTTGTTCAAAGAGTTTGGGCAGCAGGAACCGGAGTTGTTCAATCGACACGGCATCAAACTGATTGGCAGAGGGATGAGCTTTCGAGCCGGACGGTGGAACCGGTCGGACGAAAACAGCGATGACTCGACCGGTGGCGTCGAGCACCGGGCTGCCGCGCCAATCGCGTCGCGTGTGATCCACCATGCTTGTCCATTGCCAATGCGAAACGAGGTCACCGCCGCGATGCGAATTCCGCTTCGAGCCGTCCTCGCACGCCAACGATTCAGGCGGCAAGACACGACGACTCCGATCGCTTTCGTCGAAGCGAGGGCCGCCACCAAGCACGGAAACCGGCGTTTCGAGTGCCTGCTCGGAATCGCTCGCACGGATAGAGGTGATCGGCAGCGTCACCGGCAGCGAGCTTTCAACTCGCAGAACGCCGATGTTGAAGAATGCGCTTTGATCGGACAAGCTGCTCATTCGAGTGACCGCGTCGTCGAATTCTTTTTCCTGTTTCTCCGGCACTGCGCGGCCTTGTTGCTCAACAGCCGTGATCTGTCTCTCGATCTGTTGGACCTGCTTTAAGGCCGCCTCGATCTGGGGAATCAACTGCGCGTAATCCGAATGTTCCTTCAAATCGGCGACGTCGAATTCCATTCCCAGCGCTTGGCACCGGACAGTGACACTGCTGAGACTTACCTTGGCTGCCTTCAACGTTTGCAGCACGGAGCCGGTGGTGACCAGCTCGTGATCCGTGGCCGCCCAAGCGGTGCCGATTTGTACTTTCTCTCCGCTTCCAGGCAGGGGCGCCAACACGGCGAACACTGCCTTGAGAGGGTCAATGTGGGCGGCCTCGACGGGAGCCACCGGCTGCGGTGCGGCGGGGATAGGTTCGAATGCGAGAGCTTGCGAAGTCTCGGGCGAATCGCCCTCTCCATCGGCCCCCGATTTGGAAAGAGCGATCGCCTCGGTCTTTGCGGAAGGTTCCGTGGAAACCGTCGGATTGCTCGCGAGCATCGCTGGCTCATTCGATCGGTTGTTGTTTGTCGTATTAACGTCGATGGAGACGGCGCCCTTCGCAGAAGGCGGGCTAAACTGAGCAACCGCGACACTCAGCAACGCGACCGTCAGCAACGCAGCAACCGCCAGAACAGGCTTCAGGCCGAGTTGAGTGACAGACCGGCGCGGCGGGCTTACCCGTGCCTGCGGGGTTAGCTTGTCGAGCAGGAATTCCAGATCCAGCACGACGTCCGACCCCAGGCCAATCTGATCGCCCCGAGCGACGCGAGCCGCGTCCAGCACCCGCCGACCATTCACGAACGTGCCGTTCTTGGAGCCGAGGTCTTCCAGTACAAGTCCAGTTCCCGATTGCGCGAGTCGACAGTGGCGAGAAGAAACGGTCGGAGCCTCGACGACAACCTGACAGTCGGCAGCGGCTCCAATGATCCAAGAGTGGTTTTTGGACATGTTTGTTTTCTCCGTAGGTCAGGCTTTCTAGCCTGACTTTCTCGGCTCCGCATTCGGTCAGGCTGGAAAGCCTGACCTACGAAAACGGTCACAGAATCCGCAACAGAAACCGTTGACCGCCGAGCTGAAATCGACGCTCGCCTTCGATCGACACGCGATTGACGCGGACTAGGATTCCGTTCAACGACTCGCAGTCAGTCAACACCCAACGGCCGCTTTTGTCGCGCGAGATGCGAGCGTGCTGACCACTCAAGAACGGATCGCCGGAAATGCAAATCTCACAGTGCGAGTCCGCTCCAATCCACATCGTCTCGCCGCGCACCGGATAGACGGAGCCTTCGCCAGCCGGAGTCAGTTGCACCAGCCGCGGCTGCAAAAGATTGGCGACTCCTTGCCACTGCCCGAAGCTGCGCCGAGTTCGGTCGGTTTGAGGACCGGCCGTCTCAGGCATCGCCAGGCACGGAGCCTGAAACTCGTACCGCCGGCCTCCCAACAGCAACTCCTGCCCGTGTCGCAAGACGACTCGCCGCACCTGCAAGAACGTGCCGTTCGTACTCTTCAGGTCGGTCAGATACCAATGAAACCCGAGGCCATGTGCCTCGCGCGTGATCTCGGCATGCGACCCTGAGACATCCGGATCGTGCGAAATCACGTAGTTTCCGGTCGTGCGACCGATGACAAACCGGTCCGTCCGAATGCGCACCTGCTCGCCGTCTGTCCGGCTACCGTCGTCCAAAACCGTCAGCACCGCCATCGCCGGCCGGTTGACCGAGCGATAGACCGACGTCTCAACCGGCGGCATCAGGATGTCCGGATCAGTCTGGGCGAGCGAAAGCGAGGAGGCCGAGGGCGACGCCACCAGCTTCACCCCCAGTTCGGGTGGGAGCGTTTCTGGAATGCGATCGCGCTGAGTGACCCGTCCAGGTGCCTGTTCCGGCGACGGCGTTTCTTCGACCGCACCAGAACCGGGAGCCGGAATGAATGTGACTTTCATGGCCCGCATCCTTATCTGAGAGTGACTTCCGTGCGGATGCTTTCCCGCACTCACTTCCTACGTGGCCAATCAAGTCGCCTGCCCGACAGCGTTTTTCCAGATTTCTGAAAAATCTTGATTTCAGGTGAACGAGGCGGCGCCAGCCCCGCGTTTTTCACGAGAGACACGCATCACCGGAGGTCACCGGGGTCAGGCACCGCAGGATTCAGAAATTCAGAATCCTGCGGTGCCTGACCCCTCGCTTGGTACTGCACGCCGCGTGGCTGGCACTCGCGAGCAGCTCTCGAGATGCGATAAGATGTCAGCCTTGAATCTCAGTTCTCATTTCTTTTCATGAGATCACGACATGACGTGGAAGTGGTCTATTTGGGCCTGTTGCGGACTGATGCTGTTGACCGCCGCCAAAACGGAATCCGGCGAGGAACCGAAGCCGAAGACTCCAGACTTCAACACGCACCTGGTGCCGATCCTGAAGAAGTATTGCACGGGCTGCCACAACGCCGACGACAAGGAAGGTGGTCTCGTCTTGGAGTCGTTCGACACCACGTTGAAGGGCGGCAAGCGCGGTGCGGTGATCGTGCCGGGAAAGAACGATCTCAGCCGGTTGGTGTTGACCGTTGAAAAGAAGATCAAGCCGCACATGCCGCCAGAGGGCAATGAAGGTCCAAAGGCGGAGGAGATTGCGGTTCTCAAAGCGTGGATTAACGCGGGGGCCAAGGGACCGAGCGGCCAGGCACCCGATCCGACGCTGCTCGTGACGCCTAAGATCGCGACTGCGGGCACGGTTCGGCAGCCGATTCAGGCGGTGGCGTGGTCAAGCGACGGGCAGCAGGTTGGATTGGCGAAGTTTGGGCGCGTCGAGTTGTTGGCGACGAATGAGTCCCTCGCCCTAGCCCTCGCCCAGGGGGAGAGGGGACCGGGCAAGGATCTTCGTGAGTTGACTGGCCTTCGCGGTGTCGTCAACGATGTTGGCTTCTCGGCGGATGGAAAAATCGTCTTCGCGGCGTCCGGAGAGCCGGGTGTGTTTGGCGAAGTGCGATTGTTCAAAGTGGCAGACGGTGCGTTGATTCGCGTGATTCAAGGTCATCGCGATGCGATTTATGCGGCGGATCTGAGCCCGGATGGCAGACTGCTCGCGACCGGGAGCTATGACCAGAAGGTCAAGCTGTGGGATGTCGCGACAGGCGGAGAGGTCCGCACGCTGCACGGGCACAACGACGCGGTGTTCGATCTGGCGTTTCATCCGAGCGGACAGATTTTGGCGACGGCCAGCGGCGACCGCACGGTAAAGCTGTGGAGCGTCGCGACGGGTGAGCGGCTGGATACGCTCAATCAGCCGGAGAAGGAACAGTACGCCGTCGCGTTCAGTCCAGATGGCAAACGCATCGTCGCCGGCGGCGTCGATAGACGGATTCGCGTTTGGGACATCACCGCCGGGGGCAAGGAGGGTACGAACCCGCTGGCGTTTACGAGATTCGCTCACGAGGGGGCGATCCTCAAGCTCGTCTTTTCCCCGGACGGGAAGTCGTTGATCTCTTCGGCTGAGGACCGGCGGATCAAGCTGTGGGAGACGAAGTCGATCACGCAACTCAATGTGCTGGAGCGTCAACCGGACTGGCCGCAGGCATTGGCCATTTCACCGGACAGTGGACGATTGTTGGTCGGTCGATTGGACGGGTCATTGGCGAGTTACTCGATCGCCAATGCAGGGCAAGGTGTTGTCAGCGCGACTCCGCTGATGGGTGATCCGGTGCCGGCGCTGCATGGCGATTCGGTGCAGCCGACGGAGTCCAACGAGTTCGAACCGAACAACGAACCACTTCAGGCAACGGTGCTCACCGCACCGGCGACTCTCAACGGTGCGATCGGTCGAGCAAAGGATGTTGACTTGTTCCGCTTCACAGCGAAGGCCGGACAGACTTGGATGATCGAAACGAACGCCGCGCGCAAAGGATCGCCGGTGGACACGAAGATCGAAGTGCTGATGGCCGACGGCAAACCGGTGCCGAGGCTTGTGCTGCAAGCGGTACGTGAAACGTTCAACGAGTTCCGGCCAATCGACTCGAACGGAGCCGACATCCGCTTGAAAAACTGGGAGGAGATGGACCTCAACCAGTTCCTCTACATCGGCGGCGAGGTGCTGAAAACCTTTCGCATGCCGCAAGGACCGGACTCCGGCATGCAGATGTATAACTTGGGCGGCAAGCGCGTTTGCTACTTCGACACCAGCGCGACGATTCATGCGTTGGACGCGCCATGCTACATCGTCGAGCCGTATCCGCTCGGGACGAAACTGATCGACAACGGCCTGCCGGTCTACACGTTGAACTTCGAGAACGATGACGACGGCGAACGGGAACTGGGCAACGACAGCCGCTTGATGTTCACGGCCCCAGCCGATGGAACGTATCTCGCGCGAGTCACCGATATGCACGGCTTTGGCAGCGACAAGCATGTCTACTTGCTGACGTTTCGCGAGCCTCGGCCCGACTTCAGCGCCAGCATCGCGGCGGGGCGCGACGCGACGATCGGTCTCGGCAGCGGCCAGCGCGTGACGTTTCAGATTGATCGCGTCGACGGCTTCGATGGCGACGTGCGGTTCGAAGTCGCGGGTTTGCCCGAAGGTTTTTCGATTTCAACGCCGGTCGTCGTGCAAGCCGGACACTGGCAAGCCAAGGGCGTCATCAACGTCGC
>CAZPUJ010000186.1:0-10788 GCA_964589725.1 uncultured Planctomycetaceae bacterium | reverse complement strand
GAATCAGCCGGGAAGAAGACCGCCGGTCACGGCCACAAGATCGGCAACGCGCACCTGAAGTGGGCGTTATCGGAAGCCTCGCTGCTGATGCTACGGGAACATCCTGCCGCGAAGAGCGACGTGGCTCGGCTGGAGAAGCAGCACGGCAAAGCGAAAGCGATTTCGATTCTCTCCGCGCGGCTGGCGTGATCGCGATGCTCCGCTCCGACGTCGAGGCGTCTCAGCGAACTCATTCGCTTCCGCCTCGTCCTTCTCAGGCATTTCGTCGTCATCGCCCCGAGGGAAAGCGGTGATGAATCACCGCACTCCAAAGGTTACTGCATGACACCTTTAGTGATGGTCATGAAAGCATCTTCGAGCGTTTCAGTCTTGCCCTGGAATTCCACGATCGGGAAGCCGTGCGAGATCATCCCCTTCAGCAGATGATGCTGCGCGGCCGCGTCGCCGTCGAACTCGAAAAAGATTTCCGCCGCCGACGGTTGGACGTACGAGACGAGAGGTTGTTCGACGAGCCAACGTTCGAGCGCGTCGGTGCCGTGCTTGCGGTCGTCGGGCGTGAGCAGCCGCACGGCGATTGTTTTGACGCCCGTTTGCCCCTGCACTTGACGTTGTTGCTGCGCGAGTTCCTCGATGCTGCCGAACGCCAGCATGCGGCCGGCTTCGATGATCGCGGCCGAGTCGCAAATCTCACCCAGCTCGGTGAGGATGTGCGAGCTGATCAGGATCGTCTTCTTCATCTGCGTGGCCAACAGCGCGATCAGCTCGCGCAGTTCGACTCGAGCGCGCGGGTCGAGTCCGGCGGCCGGCTCGTCAAGAATCAACACTTGCGGATCGTGGATCAGGCAGCGTCCCAAGCCCAGCCGCTGCGACTGGCCTTTCGACAGTGTGAAGATTGGCTTCTCCGCTAGCTTGCGCAGCTCGGTGAAGACCAGCACGTTTTCGACCGCGGCCCGCCGCTTCGAGCCGCGCAGGCCGTACGCGCGCGCGAAGAAGTCGAGATACTCGACCACGTTCATGTTCTGGTACTTACCGAACTGATCGGGCATGAACCCGAGCACTCGCCGCACCTTGTCTGGGTCGTCGACGACCGAGTAGCCGCAGACGAACGCATCGCCGGCGGTCGGCATGTCGAGCGTCGCGAGAACTCGCATCGACGTCGTCTTCCCCGCGCCGTTCGGTCCGATGTAACCCAACACCTGCCCGGCGTACGCCTGGAACGACACGTCGTTCACGGCCTTCAGCTTGCCGAAAAACCGATGCAGATGCCGCAGTTCGAGCACCGGCTCGCCGATCCATTGTTTCGACGCTGGAGCGGGCGTGGGAGCCTGATTGATGTTTGCCGGAAGATCGCTCATAAGGGAAGACCCATTCAGACTGATCTGCAGGGGAAGGCCTCACCAAAGAGATTGACATCACACGGAGCGGTCGTGAACTCTTGGCGAGCGGGGCGGCGTCAGCCCCCCGGTGATGAGCGTCTCCCGCGGAAAACCGGAGGGCTAACGCCCCCCGCTCGCCTGGAATTAAAAGATGGACTCCGCGACGTTAAAGTCTTCGTCGATCACTTTCCACTCGCGCGGGTCGGTAATTCGATCGTCTGAATGTCCGGGAACACGTCGCCGATCAAATCCACGAAGTGCTGGTGGCAGGTGAAGAACAACACCTGCACGTCGCGCGAGACATCGCGAAAAGCTTCCAGCGTCGCTCGCGAACGATCGTCGTCGAAGTTCACGAGCACATCGTCCATCACGATCGGCAACGGCTCGGTTTGGCGGCAGTAGTGCAAGACGTAGCCCAGCCGGATTGCCAGATAAAGCTGCTCGCGCGTGCCGGTGCTGAGTTGGTCGGGCGTCAGTTCCGCTCCATCGACGCGACGGACATAGATCGCGTTGTGATCGGACGACGGCCGTTCGATCGCGACATATCGTCCGCCCGTCATTGTGGCAAAGAGCTTGGAAATGCTGCCGATCATCTCCGGCTGATTCTCCCGCTCGAATCGCTTGATCGCCTGCTGCAACAAATTCTTCGCAAAAACGAGCGGCACGTAACGATGAATCTCTGATGCAAGCTGAGCCTGCTTGCGAGCAAGGTCTTCCTGCAACCGCGCGGCGTCGTTGCGGCCGTCGAGTTCCGCAAAGACGTGCCTCATGCTACCCGCGGCGGCGTGGGCCGAGTTTGCTTCCGTTTGTTTCCGCGTGAGTTCAGCTTGCAGGTCGTCGAGCTGCCCTTGCAACACAGCGAGATCGCCTTCGCGCAGAAGCGTCTCAAACTCGGCAGCATCTTCGTTGCCGCGCAACAACTCGATCTCGCGCGTGAGCCGCGCGAAGTCGGCATCAAGTTGGGTGGCTCGCCGCGCGCGTTCGGCCACGTCGAGGAATTCGGCATCCGTGCCCGCTTCGGCAAGCGCCAGCAGCTCGCCGTGCCGCGTTTGTTGACTTTCCAGCTCAATCTGTTTGGCGTTGAGCTTGCGATTCGCCTCGGTCAGCGTCTGTTCGAGATGATCGCGACGTTCTTGAGCCTGCGCGGCTCCGGTCAAACGCTCGTGCAACGACTTCGCATTGACTTCGGGACGGACGGCATCGACTGGTTCGGCCAGACGTTCACACAGACTCCTTACGCGCGGATCGAAGTCGTCGATCCGCTGCTCCATCAAACGGATGCGGTCGCTCAGATCGGACAGTTTCGCAAGCTGTGCCTGCGCGGCGGAGATTCCCGAGATGACGTTGCGAGCCAGCTCGGTGTCCCACTCCGTCGGCAATTCGAGTTGTTCCAGAACCGCTTGCCACTCAGTCCGCCACGCGGTGTCGCGCGATTGCCATTCGCACAATTCCGCATCGATGCCATCAAGCGTCTTCTGCTGCCGCTTGCGATCACGTTCGAGTTTTTTGCGTTGTTCGGCCTCGGCCTCGGCGGACTTCACTTGCTGTTTGGCGGCGGCCAGCGAGTGGGCGACGTCAATTCCGGCGGTGTTCATCGCGGTGCGGAAGGTCGCTTCGAACTCGTCAATCCGCTGCCGTAGCGAGTCCAGATCAACAGCCTTCTGGCCGAGCGTTTCGTGTGTCGCGACCAAAGCGGAATGCTCGTCGAGCCAGCGTCGCATCGCGTCGGGTGGCAGCGGTTCGAATCCACACGGCTGCCAGTGTGCGGTCCATAGTCGTTCAAGGTGTTTCTGTTCGTCCCGCACTCGTTCGCAAGCCGCTCGCTTGCGCGCGACGGTTTGCCGAGTCTGTTCGATTTGCTGCTGGAATTGCTTGCGGCTCGTGACGGCGTCGGCGTGCTCGTAGATCGCGTCGGCAAGCTGGTCGGCCTGCGCGACGACTTGCTCGTAAACATCCGGCAGCGATTGCGAACCGTCGCCAAGCCACCTGGCAATCTCCGCCGCGCGATCGTCGCCGTCGATGTGTCGCGATCGAATCAGCCGCCAACCGTCGTCGCGCCGCGTGCGGCTGCCGGTCAATTCTTCGAGCTTCGGAACGTCCCGCTGCTGTTGTTCAAGCTGAGCCAACTGTTGTTCGAGCTGTTCGAGTTTTTGTTCTTCATCCGCGAGCGACTGCGATGCCGTGTCGAGCTTCGACGCGACGTCGCGAGACTCGCGATCGAATCGCTCGGCCAGTTCCTTCGGCGGGACAGGCAGCCGTTGCGCGTCCTTTGCTTCGACCAGCAACGGCGGCGAGAGTCGTGTGCGTTGCGTTTCGAGCGTGACTGCCAGCTTCGCCCGCGCGTCCGATTCCTTTTTGAGTGCCTTCTGATCCGCCGTGTACTCGACCGACTCGTCGACAATTGCCGCGAGGGCCGACAGGTCGCGCGGCTCGCCCAGTTCCGCGAGGTCGTCCGCGATCCGAGCGATCTCTGCGCAGGCTCCGTCGCGACGCGTGTTTAATGTGGTGCGGCTCTCGTTCAGCTCTGTGCGACGTTGAACCAGTTCCTCGATCATGTGCCGAGTCGCGGCGTCCATCGAAAACGAACTCAGGTCGTCGAGCGTCCAGCCGGGACGAAGTTCGCGCAGCGTCGTGACGACGTCTCGTTCCACTGTGCCCCGCTCGGCCCGTATCCGCGGCAGGTCGCGCCGGGCCTCTTCGACCGACTTGATCAAGCCGTGGCATTCGATGATGTCGTCTTTCAGCGGCAACAATGTCTTGTCGAGTTGGATCGCGGCGAGCTTCTGTTTGGCGTCCACGATGTCGCGCTGCAACTGATCCCGGTCGCCCGTCACCCGCGTGATGGTGTCAAGAGTTGTCGTGAACTCTGACAACGCCGTGTTCGGAAACCCGGCGGGCACGACCAACCCGTCTCGCTCGATCCGCAGCACTCGTCGTTGCAGCCACCGTGGCAGAGCCTGCACCAGTTTCTCCATGCGCGAGTGCCTGACCCGCAGATCCGTCACGTCGCGTGACAACTGATCGGCCGTTGATTGAGCTTGTTCCCAGGCTTCTTTGCTCCGCTCGTAGTCGTCCGAGCGAATCGCCTTCTGCTTGATCTCCTTCGCGAGATCACCGAGGAGTTTGCTGAGCGCGTTGATGGTTGGCTTGCTGGCCGCCGATTTGAAGAGTTCGCCCGCTTGGTTGTCGAAGTCTTGCAGCAGTTTTTCCGGATTGAACGCACCGCCGAGTCCGCCTCCGAACAGCGCCGATTGCAGGCTCTCGTGACGGAGCGCTTCGTTGCCGCGCTGCAGTTCATTAAGACCGAACGCGAAGACCGACTGGAACACCTCTTTGTCCGCGTGGCCCAACAGTTGATGGAAGCCGGCTTCGCCGAAGTCCGTGTCTTTGCCGTCGACGCGAACTTGGACCGTGTTTTTGCGTCCCTTGCGGCGGCGCAGCTCGACAACGCGATTGTCGGACAACACAAAACGAGTCGTTCCGCCGACCTCGCCGCCGTCGCCGAAGCTGTACGGCGTCCGTTCGTCGATGCCGAACAGCAACTGCCGCAGAAACTCCAACAACGTCGTCTTGCCGGCTTCGTTTCGTCCGTACAACACCGCGATGCCGCTGTCGCCGAACGACAAGTCGAGGTCTGCGAAGTGGCCGAAGTGGTTGATATGGAGCGTTTGGAATTTCATTCCGCCGCCTCCACGAGTTGGTTGATCAGCAATGTCTCGGCTTCGCGCAGCCAGGCGGCGAGCTGTTCCGGATTCTGAAAGTCGATCTCCTCCCCACCGGCTTGATCCTTCACGTCGCCGGCAACCTTCGTGGCGAGCGGCTTCAACTCGTCGGCCAGTGCGAGCAGCCGTTGCGGGTCGTTCGCGATCGCTTCGATCTCGCGCAGCAGTTCGCCGACGACATCTTGCGCGAGCCGTCGCGCGGCGACATCCATCAGCGGTCGCGTGCGAAACTTGACCTTCTCGACCCACAGTTCGTCGCCAACTTCGCCCGCGAGGGATCGCAAGTCGGTGATGACCTGCTGGCGCGCGTCGTCACGCACGAGATCGCGATGTGCTCGGCAGCGCCCCGTGATCTCCAGCCGCACCGCCGCAAGACGATCCTCCGATCGCGACACGACGTCGCGAAGTTGCTCGCGTACACGGTGCTTCAGTTCGTCGAGGCCATCGTCGTCGGCGAGCCTGACGGTCTCGTGGAACCAACGCAGCACGTCGGTCTCGCGGAACTCGAAGCCGGTGATCTCGGTGCCCGACACCGTGACAAGTACGCAGCCTTTCGGGCCAGTCTCACGTATGTGACGGCCTTGCAGGTTGCCCGAATACACGACGTGCGGATGCTCTTGCAGTAACTGAAAGTCGTGGACGTGGCCCAACGCCCAATAGTCGTAGTCCTTCGCAACCAGTTCGGGCACGCTGCACGGCGCGTACTTATCATGATTTGGGCTGCCGTTGGCGTTTGTGTGCAGCAGACCGATGTTGAACGCTCCCGGCACGGCCGCCGGATAATCGGGGACCAGGTTCTGCGTGACCTCACGCTTCGCGAAGCTTTGGCCGTGCAGGGCGACGTTGAGTTTGTCAAGCCGTTTCGTTTCCGGCTTTTTGTGGTCGAACACGTGGACATTGCGCGGCCACGGCGTGCTGCGGCTCATGCCCTGATGCGAATCGTGATTACCCAAGATCAAGAACACCGGCACTTGCTCGCGTTCGAGTCGTTGCAACTGATGCACGGCGAACAACGGCGTGTGAAAGTCGCGCCAGTCGTGATCGAACAGATCGCCGGCGATGACCAGAAAATCGACTCGTTCGGTGAGGCACAAATCAACCAGATTTTTCAAAGCCTCGCGTGTTGCGCCGCGCACCCGTTCGACGGGAGCTCCGGGATACTCGTCGAGTCCCCGCAACGGGCTATCCAAATGAATGTCGGCGGCGTGAATGAAACGCATGGCAGAAAGGTTCTATCGTCGCGTTCACGACAGCAACAGTTCCAGGTCTTCGGCCGAAAGATCTTCCAACAGGCTGCCGTTTTCTTGCAGGATGGCGTCGGCGAGGCCTTTCTTCTTGGTTTGCAGTTCGGCGATTTTTTCTTCGACCGTGTCGCGGCAGATCAGCCGATAGGCGAAGACCTGTTGCGTTTGGCCGAGGCGGTGAGCGCGGTCAATGGCTTGCGTTTCGACGGCTGGGTTCCACCAGGGGTCGAGCAGGAAGACATAGTCCGCCGCAGTCAGGTTCAGGCCCAAGCCGCCGGCTTTGAGGCTGATCAGGAACAGCGGACAGTTGGGATCGTTCTGGAAGCGTTCGACCGCCGAGCGTCGGTCGCGGGTTTGCCCGTCGAGATACTCGTAGGTGATGCCGCGCTGATCCAGATGATGTCGCACGATCGCCAGCATGCTGGTGAATTGCGAGAAGACCAGCGTCTTGTGTTGCTCGTCGATCAGTTCTTCGAGATGCGGCAGCAGAACGTCCAGCTTGGCGGACGACCCTTCCATCTTGGTCTTATCGAGCAACGCGGGATGACACGCCGCTTGCCGCAGGCGCAACAGTGCTTCGAGCACATGCATCTTCGACTTCGCCAAGCCTTGATTCTTGATCAGGCCTTGCAGTGATTGGCGGTAATGATCGCGCATCTCGGAGTAGAGCCGCTGTTGCTCGTCACCCATTTGGCAGAAGAGCGTCTGCTCGAATTTCTCCGGCAGGTCGGCGGCAACTTGTTGTTTGGTGCGCCGCAGGATGAACGGACGCAGGCCGCGTGCAAGGTATTCTCGCGTTTCCGGCGTGTCACTGTCGGCCACATGCGCGCGGAACAACGAACTCCGGCCCAGCATGCCCGGGTTGAGAAACTCGAAGATCGACCACAAGTCTCCCAAGTGGTTTTCGATCGGCGTGCCGGAAAGGGCCAGGCGATGTCGAGCTTCCAACAGCCGCGACGACTTGGCGACTTGCGAACTGGAATTCTTGATCGTCTGCGCCTCGTCGAGCACGACGTAATCGAACGAGAAGTCTTTCAATGTCAGCACGTCGCGCCGCAGCGTCCCGTAAGTCGTCAGGATCACGTCATAGGTGCCGAACTCCGGACGCAAGTCGGCCCGGTCCAGCCCGGCATACTCCAGTACCCTCAACTTCGGCGTGAACTTTTCGCACTCTTGCGCCCAGTTAAACAACAGCGATTTTGGAACCACAATCAGTGACGGTCGCCGCTCGCTCTTGGGCAACGACTTTTGCTGATTCACGCGATCCTGCAAGACGGCCAACATTTGCACCGTTTTTCCCAAGCCCATGTCGTCGGCCAGGCAGCCGCCAAAACGAAAGTCTCGCAGGAACCGCAACCAGGCGACACCGTCGCGTTGGTATGCGCGTAACGTTCCCTTGAAGTTGGTCGGCTCGTCCGTCGCCATAATGCCGGAAAACGACCGCAACTTGTCGCGTATCTCCGTGAATTTCGCGTCGAAGTCGATGAGCGGCTGCGAGGCCAGCAACGCGTCGAGCAGTCCGACCTGATGCGTCTCGAACCGCAAGTGGTCCCCTTCGGTCGTGCCCAATCCGGCCAGTAGGCCGTACTGCGTGAGCCACTCTTCCGGAATGATCCCCAGCGAGCCATCATCCAGTCGGACGGTGCTGTCGCCACGCCCGAGCGCGGCCAGCAATTCGGGAAACATGACCCGGCGACCCCCAAAGTCCGCGTCGCCGTGCAGTTCGAACCAGTCGATGTTCGAATGCACGCGGAAGCGGAGCTGTCCCGCTTGCCAGACTTGCCGACCGTCCGCTTTGACTTGCCAACCCATCGGCATGAGCTTGCGAACCGCGGGGCCGAGCTCACGCGCCATGATCTCGACGTCGTGAGTTCGGTGTCGCTTATCGATCAGCCGTTTGAAACCAACGGTCACGAGTTGCGTCCCGGCGATCTCTTCGAGATGACGATTGCGGATCAGACAGCGACCAGCTTGCCGCTCGACAATCGCGCTCTGCGGACTGGAGGCGCGAATCAACGTGCCGGCATAATCGAACTGCACTTCGCCGCGAAGTCGCTCCTGTTGCCAGCGCGATCCACGCGGCGTGTGGATCAAGATCACGGGCACCGGAGTCAAGCGGACTTCTTCAAGCTTCAGTTTCTCAGGCAAGTCAAGCTGTGGTGCGTTCGGCATGTCGAGCAAGCGATCGACGAGTTCTTCTTCCTCGCCGTCCGCAACCGACAACGGCGGATCACGTCGCAATAGTTCGGCCCATTCGATCTGCTCGACGTCGCTCCAACGACACAGCCGATGCGTGACCACTACCCCGGTTGCCGCGACCGAGTCGTCGTTGGAGGACTCGTCGCCGTTCGCGTCGCTCACGTCATCGGCATCCTCGTCCATGAACTGCCCCAAAGGACGCTCGACGATTTTCGACGCAGTGGGAATCAGCACGAAGCCGCCGGGGACGACCAACTCGGCCGCGCGGACCGGCAGTGATTCGCCCTCACGTTCCCAGCGACCGTTCAGTCGCCAGCGCTGCGTCGCTTCGTCAAACAAGACGCTGGCGGTCAGCTCCCAAGGCGAGCCGTCGTCCCAGACGATCGCTCGTTGGGACAATTCCTCTTCGCTGTCTTCTTGGAAACGGACGCGTCCCGTCGCGCACATCGCGGGGAGCAACAGCTCGGCCAGATCAAACGGCACGCGAAAGCGATTCGCCGCCGACTGCAGCTCGCTTTGCTGAGCGTACCACGTCGATCGTTCGGCGACGCCGCCCAGTAACGACGCCAAGAGCCGGCGATCCTCTTCCAACGCAACCTCGTCAAACCGGTTCGGCCGCACGCGGAGCGGTTTGAGCTTACCCCACGAGCCGCTGCTGCGTCGTTGCCGTTGCACCAAGCCGATCACCAACTGCTTTTCGAGCAGACTTTGCTGGACGTCGATCTCGTAAAAGATCTCCGTCTCACGCGTCTCCGAGCCGGTCGCGGCGTCGCCAGAGTCCATCGTGTTCCGCAGTTGATTGAGCTGCGCTTCCCAATCGCGCACGCGCGGCTCGACGAACGCCGCTGGTTTGGCTTTGCGATTCAAACTGATGGTGCCGACTGCGTCGCCCGAAGGGACTTCATCCCAATCCTCTCCGTCGTAGTTCCAGTCGAGGGACACGCCCTCGTCGATCGTGAACGGCGGGAAGAAATTCGACCGCGCGGCGTCGTTGATGTAACCGGCTTGCTCCGCCTGTACGATCGTCGCCCAGACGTGCTTGCAACGGCACTCGTGCGGATTGGCGTTGCTCGCGGGACACGAACAGTTCATCAAGAGCTGCTCGTCGCGGCGAGTCAACTGCGTGTGGAACTCGGTGCCATCCGCGACCACCGCGAACAACTCGTCGGCGGTGACCCGCGTGATGGCCACGCGATCCGCTTTGACGTACGCCTGCCCACGAAAGCGCACATCGCCTCGAAACTTGCTTTCCAAAACTGATGACCACGACACATTCGGCTCCCCGTCTCCTCAGGCAAGTCGGCGTGAATCCACCTTGCGGTGGCGAGCCCCGGACGTGAGTCCGGGGCGGCTTCGCGCGAGTTTCCCAACGGAACCCCGGGAACACCAGGACTGACATCCACAGTTCGCTACAACCACGGAGATCAACGCCCGCAAACGCGCAGCGGATCAAGCTAGCGAATGTGGCCGTTGGTTGGCTAGGCACTCGGTGACGTTTGAACCAAACTTCATAAAACCGCGATGGCTCTCTAGCTGCCGGCCTTGGGGACTGTTGAATTAGTCCGCCGCCGAGTTCACCTCGGCGGTTTACGCGTTTCTGCACTACCTCTTTTCCGATGAATCTCTTTTCCGATGAATCTCTTTTCCGATGAATTCGAGTAGTGCGGAAACGATTGAACCCCTGAGGCAAGCTCAGGGGCGATTAAATCAACAGACCCCGTGTGCCGGGCGAGAGCTGCGAATGAACGAGTCGCGCGCGGCTTGGACTCTCAACCGCTGTGTGCCGGCTCGACCAGTTCCCGCACGGCTTCGGGGCAGGCGTCCCACGTCGCCTGATAAGTGGTCTCGAGCGGCACGAGTATGTGGGCCTCAGGCGTGAGAAACACCGGCATCTCGGGCAGCCTGTCCCCCACGGCGACCGGTTCAATGTACGCCGTAATGTCAGACGCTGCCTGATAACCGACGAGCGTCAGCGGCTGACCCGGCGGCAAGGTGAACGGGTCATCGGTGAATTGCTCGAAGATCGCCTGATGAATGCCCTGCGGATCGCGGCTGGATGGCGGGAACAGGTCAATGATCAGTAGGTGGATGCCCGACCGCAGCAACGCCGCCGTTTTTTCCACGAACGATCGCAACGCATTCCGGCTGCTCTTGTTTCCCGGCGAGACGATTTCGATGACCGCCACGACCTCGCCAAGTTCATGGTGAATACTGATGCGGTTCGCCTTTTCGGCATAACGGGTCGCC
>CAZPUJ010000185.1:0-5869 GCA_964589725.1 uncultured Planctomycetaceae bacterium | reverse complement strand
CGTTTGATCTCTTCGTAGCGTTGATCCGCCGGAAACGCCGAGCGTGCGTACTCTTCTTCTTCCGCCGTCAGGTCGTCGTCGGTGAAGTCGACTGTATTGGCGAGTGCTCTTTCGGATTCGATCATGTTAACCTCGGGACGTGTCGTCCGCAGAAATGAAGTGAAGTGTCGGAAGGCAGGAGTATCAGAAGACAGGTCAAACTTTGGATTTTCGATTTGGAGTGCGGTGTGTCAGCACCGCTTTGGATTTTTGTTTTCAGTGGCGTTCACATGGAGCCGAGTTGCTTTCGCAGCGACCAAATTGATTTTGCTCGCGCCGCGTTCGGTGGACGTGATTCAAGTTCGATAAGCTGCTGTTCCAAGTCGTGATGTTGGAGCACCTGGGAAATCTCGTGGGAATCCAATACAGCTAGCCGTTGCTCACAGAGGCTCTCACGAAGACGTTGCCAAGCACGCACGTTGCTCCCGGCTGGGATTCGAATTCTGTCACCGATCCGTCGGCATGCCTGTCCGCAACTTGGACATGGCACGTCAACGGGGTGATAGGTTTCGCGACGAACCGCCTCGCGACAGTCGAAATAAACCCACGTTGCATTGTTCATGATCTTTTGAAGCTGATTTCATTCGGTGCCTTTGTTTCCTTTTGTTCCAAACTGTTTTGAACAGAAGCCAACGAGGGGAACGAAGGAGTGAAGGTCAGAAACTAAAATTTGAGATTTGAGATTTCAGATCTGAGATTTCCGATTGGCGATTACAAGCTCCAGTTGTCTGGCCGCGTCGTCCACGGAGTTCGAGTTGTCGATGACCGAATCGGCCGCCGCTCGCTTGCGAGGCAGGGGCCATTGGCTGGCCTCGCGTTTGGCAAGTTCTGCGGCCGACCAGCCTCGCCCCGCTTGCACGCGAGCGATTCGATCGGCCTCCGGCGTGTCGATGAAGACCACGACATCACACAGGTCATTCCATCCCGCCTCCAGCAGCACGGCGGCGTCGAGCAAAATCGCCTCGACGTTCGCCTGCCGCCGCAGTTCCCGAATTTTCCGCTCCATCAGCGAGCGAATTTCCGGATGCACGATGGCCTCCAGGTCGTGTCGAGCTTGCTGAGCGGCCGAGTCCAGGCCGAACACCAAGCGTCCGAGAGCTGACCGAGAAATCTCCTGATCTGTACCGCCACCGTCAGGGAACGATGCGGTTGGATGTCGTTGTCCGCTCCCTGACGGTCGCGGTACGGATTGAAAAATGGTTGGACCGAACCGCTGACGAATCCGTTCCTTCACGGTTGGAAGATGCAGGACTTGGTGGCCCAAGTGATCCGCGTCGATGACAGCTACGGGACGAATGGCTTGCCAGCGTTGAGCGACGGAACTTTTCCCGGACCCAACGCCACCAATCAACCCGACCACGGGAATGACTCTTGGCTGCGCGCACAAGGACGAGAAACTTTGACGAGGAAATTAATGAAACGGGTAGGTTCACGAAATTCATGAACCAGTAGGTTCGTGAGGTGCAATCCCTTCGCACCACAGATCAGAAAGGCATTCAGGCGTGTGGGGGACATCGTGCCCGATGTACCAGCCGCTGTCAACAATCCGGGCAGATGAAGGATCCGACGCGATGAATTTCCTGCGATCACACGGTGATCTCGTAGCCCTTGCGTTGCTCACGGGCTTGCCATTGTTTGGCGTCCGCGTCGCCAGTGATCTCTTGTTTTTCAGGATCCCAGTTCAGCTTGCGACCCAGGCGGATCGCGATGTTCGAGAGGTGGCAGGTCGTCATCGCTCGGTGATGCGTGTGGACATCGCTGATTGGTTGCGTCCGATCCACGCAGCACTCGAAGAAGTTCCGCATGTGATCGCCGGGCTTCTTGCCGTTGTAGAGGTTGGCGATCGCGTCGTCTGGCAACGGGTTCGCTTCGAGGTCTTCCACCGGCTTGCCCTTCAGCGAGCCGCGGCTGACGAAAATGCGGCCTTCGGTACCCTCGATCAGGATGCCGTTCTCATCGTCGTCGCGGATCAGCAGTTCGACGCCGTTGGGATACTTGACATTGATTTTGAACTCGGTCGCCGCGTTGTACCGGTTGGAGACGGTGGGCATTCCGTTCTCAAACGGTACGGGATGCTTCGCAGTTCCCTCGACGCTGATCGGGCCGCTGTTCTCCATGCCGATGGCCCATGTCGCGATATCAACGTGGTGAGCCCCCCAATCCGTCATCTTGCCGCCGGAGTACTCGTACCACCAACGGAATTCGTAATGCGTGCGAGCTTCCGGATACCGCGAGTTGTTGCCGGGCTTTCCTTCCAGATACGGGACCATTGGAGCCTGTCCCAGCCATATATCCCAGTTGAGATGCTTGGGGACTTCAGCTTTCGGAATCTCCAAACTGGTCGGTGCGCCACCGATGCGACACTCGACCTTTTGGATTTTTCCCAGCCGTCCCAGGCGAGCGAGAGCCACCGCCACCAAGAACTGCTGCTGCACCTTGCCGCCATTGGCAGACATCTCGCTCCGCTGCTGCGTGCCGACTTGGAAGACTCGCTTGGTCGCATCGAGTACCTTAATGATCTGTTTGCCTTCGTCGATCGTCAGCGTCAGCGGCTTCTCGCAGTACACGTCCTTGCCGGCCTTCATCGCCTCGATCGAGATTTTCGAATGCCAATGGTCCGGAGTGACCACCGTGACGATTTGCGTTTCCGGATGCTTGTCGAGCAGCTCACGATAGTCTTCGTAGGCTTTGACCTCTTTCGCGCTCCCCTTCTTGTTCTGAAAGTCCATGACTTTCTGGCGGCCTTGATCGCAATGCTGAGCGTCGACGTCACAGACCGCCACACAGTCGCCGAACTTCAGCGCTGCCGGCCCGACCCCTTGCCAGCGGTCGCCCGTGCCAATGCATGCGATCAGCGGTCGCTCGTTCGGACTTTGAAATGCCTTGGCCTCCGAGGGGTCGCGCAAGAACCAGTACGGCAGGCTGCAGGCTGCGGCCGCTGCCAGCGAAGTTTGCATGAAGTCACGTCGGGATTGTCGTTTTTTGCTCACGGGAGTGTCCTCCTCAACGCAGAGATGAATCCGGTTCGAACACCGTCAGACGCGGACACTTCGCCCGGCTGACCTTCCACGGCGAGCAGTCTAAGCGTCGTATCGCGTGAAGAAAACCAACTCCCGAAATGCCAGAAGCCCAGCTTTCCCCCAAAGCCGGGCTTCTTTCGAGTGGTCTCAGAACATCCTTCAGTCGTCGCGTCGACTGCCCAGTCCGCCGAAGCGGACGATGTAGTACACGAGCGTCAGAATGGATTGCAGCGTCGCCGCGACATAGGTCAAAGCAGCGGCATTGAGCACATCGCGAACGGCGAGCGCTCCGGCGTCATCCACGATGTTGAGTTGGCCGAGCAGTCGTTTGGCTCGGGTGCTGGCATCAAACTCCACTGGCAGGTTGACAACTTGGAAAAACACCACTGCCGCGAAGCCTAACAGGCCGAGCCAAATTAGTGGTGGCGACGTCAATACTCCTCCAAGAATGAACAAAATGATCGCCGCTGTCGGGCCATATTGGGCTGCCGGCACAGCCGCGTTACGTACAAACAGCGGAGCATAGTGATTTGCATGCTGCAGCGCGTGGCCCGCCTCGTGAGCCGCGATGCCCACCGCCGTGGCCGATTGGCTGGAGAATACTTCTGGACTCAGCCGCAGCACGCGCGAAGTCGGGTCGTAGTGGTCCGACAGCCAGCCATGAGTTTCCTCGATACCCACGTCGAGGCAACCCGCTTGATCCAAGATGTGACGAGCCGCCGCGGCTCCAGACAATTGTGATGGCACTTGCAGACCACGGTGATAGGCGGATTTCACTCGCCACTGCGCCCAGATCATCAACACGATCGCTGGGGACACGAACAGCAAATAACGCGGATCGAAAAACATCACAGACCTCCTCAATTCATGTATTGCCGCCGTCGTCCTCTCCAGTCGAGAGCTCAGGCGGCGGCTCTGAAGTTTACTCTGTCGGGATGTCGTTCGTTGAGTGAACCGAAGTCTTCGACCCGAGACATCAAGTCGTCATCACCTTGATGACTACAGATGCAACCGTGCGACATTCACGCGGCTATTGGGAGGACTGACGTCGCTCGCTGAAAGGACGTAACTCGTTGCCGCCATGTGGATTCGCCTGCCCACCGGCGGATTCAGCCAGTTTGGCATCACGACTGCATTGGCATACGGTCACAACAGACACAAAAAAAGATCATCAAGAAACGCTCAGTCGAACACCCATCTCTCTCACTTGTTTTTGGAGTCCAAGCCATGAAAAAGTTGATGCTTCTCGTCGCGCTGGTCGCTGCTGGATTTGTTGTCACGTCGAGCCAAGTTGCCAAGGCCGACCACCGGAGTGGATGCGGCTCTGGTTGGGGTGGTGGTTACTACTCCAGTGGCTACAACTACGGCAGTTACTATCCCAGCTACTCGTTTGGGTACGACAGCTACTACCCGTCGTACAGCTTTGGTTACGCACAGCCGGGCGTCAGCATCTCGTTCGGATCGGGACATCGCGGCTACGGCTACGGTGGATACGGCGGTCATGGCGGCTGGGGTGGGCACGGTGGCGGGCACGGTGGCGGGCATGGTCACCATCACCACCGGTAAGCCAAGAGTCGGTCTGACGATAACAATAAATAAACCGGCCTCGGACTCCCCGGCCGGTTCTTTTTTGCGCCCGCGCTTGTAGGACGGATTGCCAATCCGTCCCACGAAGAACGTCGGGAACGTCAGAAACTACGTCTTAATCTTCGCTCGTTTGGACTTCCGCGCTTTCGAGCTTGCGGGGCGGGCACCGTGATTGGCTTTTGTGAGCTTGCGATTGTTCTTCGCCATGAGAGGCACCTCTTACGGATGACTAGGGTTCGAAACGGAGCGGTAATCTAGAGGGAGTGATCGCCGTTGCAAAGCGAGCGCGCCGACTCCGTCCCGATCTGCTCATCACGTCGACGTTGTGCGGTACGATCGCTCTCATTCAGACGGTCTGTCAAACGTTGTAAGACGTGCCGTTCGGCATCTCGCGCGGTGACGACGCCCTGGCATTGGCGAATCTCCACGTTGGCGAGTTCCAATCGACGATGTGACTCGGCGAGTTCTTGTCGCAGGCCATCGCGGCATTGGCGGAATTGACTCAGGCGTTCGAGATTGAGACGTCCGAAACAACCACTGCCTTGCTGAGCACGCGAGAGATTCGAGGCTTCCTCCTCGATCACGGCGTTTGCGTCTTGAACAAGCTTCGCAGACGACAGGCTCTGCGCGAGCGACTGTAACGCCGCGTCGCGACGGTGCTCGCGAACTCGCAAAAGTGTGGTCAGCCAGTTTGGAGATCCAGGCATGAGGTGGTTCGTTGACATTCGACGCCGTGTGTCACCGGCCTAGCCAGTGGCAGCACTGTCAAGCCGTGTGTTGAGTTGATTCAGTCGATCGAGAGTGTGATGAAACTCGTTCGAATGCCCATGAGGTTGTTGCAGAAACTCGAAGAGAGCGTTGCGTTCTCGGAGTGCGACGTCGACGAGCGGGTTCGAGCCAGATTGATAGGCTCCCACCGCGATCAAATCTTCGTGATGTCGGTACGCGGCGAGCACTCGCTTCAGTCGCTCGGCCGCCGCGAGATGATTCGGGTGAGCGACATCTGGCATGACACGGCTGATGCTGGCAAGGACGTCAATCGCCGGCCAATGCGCTTGTTCGGCGAGTCGTCGCGACAAGACCCAGTGACCGTCCAGCAGGCCGCGTACGGCATCGGCGATCGGTTCGTTGAAGTCATCGCCGTCGACGAGCACTGTATACAAGCCAGTGATGCTGCCCTGTTCGCCGCAGCCGCTCCGTTCGACCAGTTTCGACAACGTGCT
>CAZPUJ010000184.1:0-10097 GCA_964589725.1 uncultured Planctomycetaceae bacterium | reverse complement strand
CGTCTCGCGGCCGATCGGCGTGTGCTCCGTGTCCACGAACACGAAGTCGATCCCGGCTTGCTTGGCCAAGTTCGGCCATAACGGCGAAGTGCTGACCATCGCCGAAGAATACACACGCCCTCCGGCATGTAACGCTTGAATGATTTCACGTCCGATCATGCTTTAACCTTTTTGAGAAAAGCAAAAAGTCGAATCTTGGCGAGCGGGGTGGCGTCAGCCCCCCGGTCTCTCCGGAGTTTCACTTAGCACCGGGGGCTGACGCCGCCCCGTTCGCCTTCTTGTCGGTCGCGTCAAGACCACGAACATCACCGCACCTCGACAGGCTGCCCCGAACGACACGACTCCAACGCAGCCTCGACTGTGGCGAAGATCGCGCGGCTGGCGCGGGCGTTCAGGATCGTGTCGCCGTTGGCATCGATGGCTTGAGCGAGGTTCTCGGCCAAGAGGAAATCGTTTTCGCTGGCGACACGGCGTTGACGATGCTCCTTCGGCGGCTGATTGCGGTAGTAGATACCGACTTCGGGGCGAGCTTCGCTGACGACGAGCGCCCCCTTGCTGCCGAGCACATGCAGCTTGATCTCGCCGCCGCTGGGATGACTCGCCGCGCCGATGCGGCCGATGGCCAGCGTACCGATCATACCGCCCTCCATTTCGAGCGTGACGCTGGCAAGGTCTTCGACACCGTTGTCGGCATTGAGTTGATGAAAGTGAGTGGCCGATCGCGCGAAGACTCGACGCACTTCGGCACCGGTCAGCAGCCGCACGTAGCCAAGTGGATAGATTCCCTCGATCGCGAGTTCGCCCATCGGCTCCCGGCCGAGTCCGCCGTCCGAGTTATCGACGTGCGCGGCGATGAGATGTGCCTGCCAATTCAGCGGTGGATAACCCGGCGGCCGAGTCCCTTTCGGCGGCCCGGCGTCCTTCGCGAAGAAGAAGTCGACATGCATCGCCTGCGGCCGGCCGATCACTCCGTCGGCAATCTGCTGTCGAGCGTGCAGCACGCCCGGAATGAAATTGCGATTCCACATCAGGAACTTCACGCCGGTTCGCTCAATGACTTCGACCAACCGATCCGCATCGCTTCGGCGCGTCGCCAGCGGCTTGTCCTGCACGACATGCTTGCCGACCAGAGCCGCTCGAATGCTGAGATCGCAATGCCGCTCGGCTTCCGGACTGACGATGGCGACATCAATGTTGAATTCACGTAACGCTTGTTCGATGTCGCGGACATACGGAATTCGATTCGCGTTGGCGAATTGCTGATTCCGTTCGTGACCCCAATCGGGAATCAGCGGATCGTCGGTGACGACAACCAACTCGAAACGCGGATGCGATGCCACGCCGCGGGCGACGTAATCATGCTTGAGCACACTCAGTACGGCACAACGAAATCTCTTTCCTGGTGACGACACGTTAACGGCCCCCCATCGGAACGGCTTGTCGCGATTCCAGTGATCGCCGCACGGCATCGGCGACGGTCAACACGTCGCGCCAAGCTGTCACGCTCGCTGACAAAACGCGGCCCGTCTGGAGATCATCGACAAACTCTTGCAACAGCTGTGCAAGTTGCTTGACCCCTTCGTCCGCTCTCACGGCCAGTGGACGACTGCCTCGATAAAGAAGCTGCGTGTTCTGATGGTCATCAGCATAGGCCGCGCCGGCCGAGCCGATCACGGACAGCGACTGATAACCATCGCCTGGCGGCAGCCGATCGGTGTAGTCGATCAACGCCATGCCTCCACCTGAAAAGCCCAGATGCACTTGAACGAACCGGCCTCGCGAATCGTCACGCTCATTTGCCGTCTGTTCGATCGCGTACACCAAGTCTGGAGTCTTGCCGATCAACCAAATAACCAAGTCGAGATCATTCACCAGCGGTGCCGGAATTCCCAGCGGTGAGAGCGAACTGTCTATCGAGACCGGATCCCAGCGATGCACTCGCACTAAACCGACGCCGCCGAGCTTGCCGGCGTCAAGTTGCTGTTTGATGAGCTGACGCGAAGTAAGACAGCGATCGGGATTCACCACCGAGAGTTGCACGTTTTCTCGATTTGCCGTGACGGACAAAGCTTCCAACACCTCATTCGGTAGACACGATTCAGTCGCGAGCAACACGTGCTGGCCCGCGCCGAGATATCGCTCGATCACGCTTGGTTCGAGCGGTGCGCGGCCGAAAAACGCTACGGCGTCATACAACTTCGGTGTTTGGCGAACTTCGGCGACTTCGATGCACGGTGTGACCGACGCGCCGCGCAGCCGTGTCGCAATCGCGCGAGCGACTTCATCTTCAACGCCCCACACCGCCCAGCGAATCATTCAGCTTGCTCCCAGGAATCTGTCCGGTCCTGTCGGAACACAACAGGGTGAGTCTATTCGGAGCGATGCCGAATCGCCATTTTGCTAGGCAGTAGCCGAACGCGTGAGAGTTCGGAGCCTGAAGTCTCACGAATTCAGCTACCCAATCATCACTGCGGGTCGAGCAGTTCTTGATTCTTGGCTTTCGAACACCGGGAATTCGATTAGGATATGTCAATTCCGCTCGCAGGCCATCCAACATGGTCACCCACCTTTCGGAGTTCACCGATGCTGACACTGCAAGGTCGACCGCATTCAGGGCTGCCATTCTGTGACCGTGTGTCACGTCGGAACTTCCTGAAGATCGGCACGCTCGGGGTTGCCGGACTGACATTGCCGCAACTGTTGCAGGCGGAGTCCGTTGCTGGGATTCGTCGCTCTCCCAAGTCGGTCATCATGATTTACCTGGTCGGTGGTCCGCCGCATCAGGACATGTTTGACCTGAAGCCGCTGGCTCCGAAAGAGGTCGCTGGACCATGGCGACCGATCGCGACGAACGTTCCCGGCTTTGAGATCTGCGAGGCGTTTCCTCGGCTGGCGGGCATGGCGGACAAGCTGGCGGTGATTCGATCGCTCGTCGGCAATCAAGCCGATCACGACGCGATTCAAGTTTTCAACGGACATCATCCGCGCAAGCCCACACCGTCAGGAGGTTGGCCGCAGTTCGGCTCAATGGTCGCGAAGACGCAAGGTCCGTCCGATGTCACGACGCCGCCGTTTGTCAGCCTGTGTTACACCTGCACTCACGGGCCGTACAACGAGCCGGGGCCGGGCTTTCTCGGAGCAGCTCAGTCGCCGTTTCGTCCGATGGGGCCGACGCGAGACGACATGGTTCTCAACGGCGTGACGCTCGAACGGCTCGGCGACCGTCGCTCGCTGATGCGGAGCTTCGATCAATTCCGCCGTGATGCCGATGCGACGCGGATGATGCACGGCATGGATCACTTCACCGAACAAGCGATGGGTCTGCTCACCTCGTCGCGACTGGCCGAGGCTCTGGACTTGTCGAAGGAAGACCCGCGCACGGTGGCTCGGTATGGGACTGGCGACACGAAGAACATGATCGACGGCAACGGAGCTCCGCGAGTGCCACAGAGCTTGCTGATGGCTCGCCGGTTGATCGAGGCTGGTGCTCGCGTGGTGACGCTCAACTACAGCAAGTGGGACTGGCACGGCGGTTCGTACAACACGATCTTCAACCGCGAGGCCGAAGACTTTCCGATTTTCGATCAGTGCGTCAGTGCGCTGGTCGAAGACTTGCATGTGCGCGGCCTCGACAAGGATTGCTCGGTCGTCATCTGGGGTGAGTTCGGTCGCACGCCGAAGATTAGTGCTCAAGTCGGCCGCGATCACTGGCCGCAGGTGAACTGTGCCTTGCTGGCCGGAGGCGGCATGAAGACCGGCCAGATCATCGGAGCGACGGATCGGCTTGCGGGCGAAGCGGTCTCGCGGCCGGTGACATTTGGCGATGTCTATTCGACGCTGTTCCACAACCTGGGCATCGACGCCTCGCGGACGACGATTCAAGACCTCAACGGCCGCCCGCAGTACCTCGTCGAAGACAGCGCCAAGCCGCTGCCGGAGTTGGTGTGAGCGCACGATGACGAAAGGGAAGACAGCAGACAGAAAAATGGAGGACAGGAAAATGAGCCGCAGAAATGCGGGACGAGTGGTCTTGCCCACGTTTGTTTCATCTTTCTGTCCCTGATTTTTCTGTCAGCAAGTCGAACAATGATGCGACGACTTTTGACGCTGATTGTGACCGCGGTCGTGGCGACCATGACGCCTGAGTTGTCGCCGCAATTGTTACTTGCGAACGAAGCGAACGAATTATCCGCCGAGCCGAATTTTGTCCGCGATGTCGTGCCCGTGCTGACCAAGGCGGGCTGCAACAGCGGAGCGTGTCACGGATCGTTTCAAGGTCGTGGCGGATTTCGGCTATCGCTGCTCGGCTTCGATCCGGAGTCGGATCATGATGCGCTCGTGAAAGATGGTCGAGGCCGGCGTGTTTCAGCATCGGCTCCCGAACAGAGCTTGATGCTTCGCAAAGCCGGGGGCTTCATGCCGCACGGTGGCGGCTTGCGATTGCCGGTTGGTTCCGAATCGTACGACGTCGTGCGACGCTGGCTGGATCGCGGTACTCCGGGGATCGACGCGAAACGGCTGAGTGTGACCGCGTTGAAGGTCTCGCCTGTTGACGCGATTTTGCCCCCAATCACACTCACCCGCAGCGCCAGCGAGGGATTTGGTAGCAAACAAGTCTCGAATCCCTCGCTGGCGATTCGAGCGAGTGTGCAAGCCGTTTGGTCGGACGGCGTCGTGCAAGACGTCACGAAGTGGGCGTTGTTCGACTCGCAGGACAACGAGGTCGCCGAAGTCTCATCGGACGGCAACATCGTCGCGGCGGGGCCGGGACGTGCGGCGGTCACGGTGCGATTCCTCGGGCAGGTCGCCTCGATCAGCGTGACAGTTCCGTTCGGAAGCGTCACGGACTTCAAGACGTTCACGCCGAGCAACTTCATTGACGAGCATGTCCTCGCCGAATGGAGGAAAGTCGGACTCAATCCGACCGAAGCGTCCGACGACCCGACGTTTCTGCGTCGAGTGTCGCTCGACCTGATCGGCACGCTGCCGACTCCGGAAGAGATTCGCGAGTTTCTCGCCTCGAACGATACGCAGAAGCGAGTGCGTGTCATCGACACGCTGCTCGGCCGGTCGGAGTACGTCGATTACTGGACGTTGAAGTGGTCCGACCTGCTGCGAGTCCATCGTCGAGCACTCGGCGAAAAGGGACTCGACAGTTTTCAAGGTTGGCTGCGGACTGCGCTGCGTGAAAAGAAGTCCGCTCAGATTTTGGTGCGTGAGCTGCTCACGGCGCAAGGCAATTTGTACACGAACGGGCCGGTCGGCTTTTACTTCGTCGATCAGACGCCGCAGGACTTGGCCGAGACGACGGCTCAGATTTTTCTCGGCATCCGCATGCAATGTGCTAGGTGCCATCATCACCCGTTCGAGGTCTGGGAGCAGGACGACTACTACAGCCTGGCCGCGTTCTTTGCCGGCGTGCAGCGTAAGGACACGAAAGAGGGAGGCCGCTTCGGCGGCGCACAGTCGATCTTCCTGAACGGCTCGAGCACGATCACGAATCCAACGACCGGGCAGACGATCGCAGCACGAGTACTTGGAGCGACGGCCTCTGCCGCCAACACGACCGATTGCCGGCCGGTGCTCGCCGAATGGATCACCGCGCCAGAGAACCCGTACTTTGCCAAGAATCTCGTGAATCGCTATTGGGCGTATCTTTTCGGACGCGGCTTGGTCGAACCGATGGACGACTTGCGAGCCACAAATCCCGCATCACATCCAGCGCTGCTGAATGCTCTGGCCGATGACTTCGTCAAGTGCGGCTACGACTTTCAGCATTTGCTGCGGACGATCTGCAACTCGCGTGTCTATCAGCTGGCGACGAACCTGAACCCAGAACGCGACCGCAACGGCATGTTCTTCACGTTTCATTTGCCGCGACGATTGCCGGCGGAAGTGCTACTCGACGCGATCAATCAGGCGGCCGGAACGGCGGAAGGATTCCCGAATCTGCCCCCTGGAACGCGCGCCGTCGCATTGCCCGATTCGATGATTGTGTCGCAGTTCCTCGAAACATTCGGCCGGCCGAAGCGGACGGGAACGTGCGAGTGCGAGCGAATCTCGCAGCCGGACCTGACACAGTCATTGCTCCTCGCCAACGGCGAATCGATCCACCAAAAGTTGATCGCGAAAGAGGGCCGCCTCTCACGGCTGCTGGCGGCAAACAAGTCCGACGACGAAATCATCGCCGAGTTGTACTTGGCGACATTGTCTCGGCAGCCAAACGAAACGGAAGTCGCGATCGTCCGTCGGCTCGTATCGGCCGCGACATCTCGGACAGAAGCGTTGGAAGATGTGTTGTGGACGTTGCTCAATTCTTCGGAGTTCAGTTTTCAACATTGATCTCAATTTTGAAGCGTCAGATTGAGACAGAAAAGTGCGAGACAGAAAGATGGGAAGCAGAAGAATGAAATGTGTTTGATTTTTCTGTCCCTTATCTTTCTGTCGCACCTGCCTTCCTTGTGGTGGAGTTTGAAACATGTTCACGCTCGGAAATCAGCAGTCTCGAACTTGTGGCGGCATCGGCCGGCGTGGTTTCCTTCGCATCGGCGGCTTGACGACGTTCGGATTGAGCCTGCCGAAACTCTTGGCAGCCGAATCCGCTCAGCCCTCGCTCGCGCGCAAGGATGTGAACTGCATTCTGCTGTGGATGGGAGGCGGACCTTCCAACGTCGACACGTTCGACATGAAGCCCGACGCCCCGGCCGAGTATCGCGGCGACTTCAAGAAGATCCCCTCAAACCTGTCTGGTCTGTCTATCTGCGAACACTTGCCGCAAATGGCGAAGGTCATGGACAAGGTCTGTCTGCTGCGATCGGTGACTCACACCGAAAGTGGCGACCATGTCGCGGCGGTCCACTACATGATGACGGGCTATCCACAACGGCCTGATCCCACTGGTCAGCCGGCGAACTCACTTATTTATCCGTCGTATGGTTCAGTCGTCAGCCGTGAGCGCGGTTGGCAGAATGGTTTACCGCCGTATGTCGTGCTCACCGGGAAGGCGGCTCCGTACATGGGAGCCGGTTACATCGGTTCGGCGTTCAATCCACTGACCATCAAGGACGATCCGAACGAACCGAGATTCGCCGTGAGAGACGTGTCGATCCCCGACATCGTCGGCACGGAACGAACGTCTCGCCGCCGCGCGATGCTGTCGGAATTGGATCAGTGGCAGCGGCTGACCGATCGCAAGCTCGGAGCACTCGTGGACCGTGATCGTTTTTATCAACAGGCGTATGACCTCGTCACGTCCTCTGCGGCCAAGCGCGCTTTTCAAGTGGACGAGGAACCGGCCGCGGTCCGCGACCGCTATGGCCGCCATCGCTTTGGCCAAGCCGCGTTGGTCGCGCGACGGCTCATCGAAGCGGGCGTGCGATTCGTCTCCGTCGAAACTCATTGGTGGGACACGCACCAGAACAACTTCAAGGACTTGAAGGATTCTCGGCTGCCGAACCTCGATCAGTTCTGGTCGGCGTTGCTGGAAGACCTCGATCAACGCGGTTTGCTGGCCACGACGCTCGTCATTTGGATGGGCGAGTTCGGCCGGACTCCGAAGGTTAACGGCCAGGCGGGACGCGATCACTGGGCTCCGACGAACGCCATCTGTCTCAGCGGAGCCGGCATCAAGCATGGCACGATCGTCGGCCAGACCGACGCCCACTGCGCCTATCCGCTTGGCACGTCGCATTCAACGCACGACTTCGCGGCAACGGTGTATCGACTGCTCGGGATCGACAGCACGCAGGAGTATCTCACCCCAGACGGCCGCCCGGTGCTCATCAACTACCACGGGCGACCAATTCATGAGGTAATGAGCTGAGAAAGTCATGCGACAGAAAGATGAGGGACAGAAAGATAAGGCAGAAGCCAAATTGGGGATGCTGCTCTTCGTGGCAATCTGTAGTCCCGCTTCCCGTCTTTCAAATTGAGAGCTATTGCTTGTCATCTTTCTGTCCCTCATTTTTCTGTCTGCCGTGTCTTGTGTCTTCGTGAATACGGTACGAATGATGCCCATTCGAGTTGATGCTGATCTTCGCCGTCCGTCTCAGACGGAGTTTGCGGGGCTGGCCTATGATCTCATGCAATGCGCGTTTACGGTTCACAACGAGATCGGACGATTCTTTAACGAGAAGATTTACAAGCGGGTGGTCGCACAGCGTTTTGGAGGTGTTGAGTTGGAAGTCCCGGTCGTTGTGAGTTTCGACGGCTTTGAGAAGCGGTATTCGCTCGACATGCTGGTTCGAGGCACGGCGGTCTTTGAATGGAAGGCTGTCGACGCCTTGGCTGACGAGCATCGGGCGCAGTTGCTGAATTATCTGGTGTTGTCCGAGATGCCGCACGCAAAGCTGGTGAACGTGAGGCCGGAGTTGGTCGAGCATGAGTTCGTCAACACGACACTTCTTCATGCGGATCGGCGAGTCTCCCAAATCGATGACCGCGACTTTCAGGCGTTGGCGGACCGTGACCAAGTCTGGAAGGACTGGTTGTCAGCCGCACTGCGAGACTGGGGAACTCGGCTCGACGTTCATCTTTACGAACAGGCGATCACGCACGTTTGTGGTGGCGAAGAGCAAGTTGTGCGAGACATCGACATCGTCGTCGCAGGCGTGAAAGTTGGCGAGCAGAAAGCGCGGCTGACGGGGCCGGGAATCGCCTTCAAGGTGACGACGCTCCACGACAATTTGCAACCATTCGAGGAACACGCTCGCCGCTTCTTGGCTCACACCAGTTTGCGGGCCGTTCAGTGGGTGAACATCGGTCGTCGAGACATCTTGTTCAAGACGTTGCGACAGAAAGATTGAAGACAGAAAAATGAAGACGTTTTTTAGCCCTCAATTTGCGCCTCACCTTTCTGTCCGTCATTTTTCTGTCTGCCGTGTTCTCTTCGTCGCGTTGTTTCTGTGCGCGATGTCGTTGCCGGCGGCAGCTCAGCTGCTTGTGTATCCCGTGCCGCATCTCGATTCGGTGTTTCCCGCTGGAGGGTCGCGCGGTGAGACGGTTGTTGTCGAGATGCTGGGGCGGGACGGCGTCACCGGCGGGAACGCGGTGATTGTGGATGGGCCGCCGGGAGTCACCGTCGAAAAGGTCGAGGCTGTCACCAACGGCAAGGTGAAGGCGACGTTTAAGATCGCCAGCGACGCGCCGCTCGGCCGCCGAATGCTGCGAGTCGTCAGCCCTCGCGCGGGCATGACCAACTTTCGATACTTCTTTGTCGGCGGATTGGCGGAGGTCGTCGAGAAGGAGCCGAACAACTCTGCCGAGACCGCTCAGGAGATCACGACGCCGGTGGTCATCAACGGTCGCATTTCGCCCACGCTCGACATCGACACGTTTCGCTTTCAGGCGAAGGCCGGGCAGTCGATCGTCGCGGCGATCATGGCTTACGGCATGGACAGCATCCTGGACATTCAAAAAGGCTACCTCGACGCAAGCCTCGAACTTCAAGATTCCAGCGGTAAGGTGCTGGTGGCGGCGGACGACACGCTGGGGCTCGACCCAATGCTGACACTGAAAATTCCGGCCGACGGAACATACACCTTGGTCGTCAAGACATTGCAGTTTCAAGGGTCGGATCATTCGGTCTATCGGCTGACCGTCGGCGACGTGCCCTATCCGACGTCGGTCTTTCCGGCCGGCGGGCGTCGCAGCGAAATCGTTGCCGTCGAACTGGATGGAGCGAACCTTGCGGCCGACACTCGGTCGTCGGTCACAGTTAGTCGTGACGGGACAATCTTGCCGCAATTCGCTGCGTTCGAAAGTCTCACCGCAGTCTCCGCCGATCTGCCGTTCCTGCGCGGCGAGCATCCCGAAGTTCTCGAAGCTGAACCGAACGACGAGCGGACTCAAGCGACGCCGCTCACATTGCCGGTCATCGCCAACGGTCGTTTCACCGCTCCGAACGACGAGGACTGGTATCGCTTGACGTTGAAGAAGGACGATGGAGTGCGGTTCGAGGTCGCGTCACAGCGATTTTTCAACACGACGGTCGATTCGCACTTGGAGCTTTACGACGCGACCGGAAAAAAACTGGCCGAGAACGATGACGGGGCGGCGTTCGGTGCGTACGTGCAGTGTGCTCACGACTTTGTCTCGAA
>CAZPUJ010000183.1:0-3794 GCA_964589725.1 uncultured Planctomycetaceae bacterium | reverse complement strand
GGCCAGCTTTATCATTGACCGCGGCGGCACGATTCGATTTGCTCACCGTAGCCAGCACTCGGCAGACTGGGCTTCGCCGCAGGAGTTGATTGCCGCATTGAAGTCACTCACGAACAAACCATGACGAACTTGCCGCTCACGCATGCTGGTTTGCGATTGCTCGATCGACGTGACTTTCTGAGTCACTCGCCGGGCGGATTGAGTGGTCTCGCACTCGCGACGCTGCTCGCGCAGCACGGCCTGCTGCGTTCCCGTGAAATCGCTGCGGCCGAAAATCCGAAATCCGAAATCCGAAATCCGAAATCTCCCATCCGCCCCGTCATTCGGCCGGAAAGTCCGTATGCCGCGCGCTCGCCGCACTTCCAGCCGCGTGCGCAACGGGTGCTGATGATTTTTTGTTCGGGAGCCGTCAGCCACGTCGACACGTTTGATTACAAGCCGGAACTCATCAAACGGCACGACACGCCGATGCCCGGTTCGGGACAGCTCATCACGTTTCAAGGCGAGAACGGAAACCTCATCCAGCCGATCTGGCCGTTTCGGCCGCGCGGGCAGTCCGGGAAAATGATCTCCGACTTATTGCCGCAGCTCGCGCAACACGCCGACGACATGTGCTTCATTCACTCGATGACGGCCAAGAGCAACACGCATGGCCCGGCCGAGAATCAGATGAGCACCGGGTTCATTTTGGACGGCTTTCCGGGAATCGGCTGCTGGGTCAGCTACGCGTTGGGCAGCGAGTGCTCCGATCTGCCGGCGTTCGTGGCCGTTCCCGACCCGCGCGGCGTCCCACAGGTGGGGCCGAGTCATTGGAACTCGAAGTTCCTGCCGTCCGCGTTTCAGGGGACGCCGTTCAACGCCGACAAGCCGATCCCCAACCTGCGTCGTCCGCCCGAAGTGACCGAGGCGGCCGATCGCTCGACGCGCGATTTCCTCAAGCGGCTGAACGAACGGCACCTCGAAAAACATCCGGGAGACACGGAGCTGCTCGCACGCATCGCCAGTTATGAACTCGCGGCCAAGATGCAGCTCGGAGCCGCCGCCGTCGCGGATCTCTCCGGCGAATCGCTCGCCACGCACCAAGCCTACGGCACCGCCGACACCAACAAGACCAAAGCTGGCTTCGCGCGCAACTGCCTGCTCGCTCGGCGACTGATCGAGCGCGGCGTTCGTTTCGTGCAACTCTTCAACGGCGCATACGCGATGGGCGAGGGTGTCGGCAATTGGGACGGCCACAAGACGATCAAGTTGCAGTACGACATCCACGGCCCGATCCTCGATCAGCCGTGTGCCGCACTGTTGATTGACCTCAAGCAACGCGGCTTGTTGGAAGACACGCTCGTCGCCTGGGTCACGGAGTTCGGTCGCATGCCCACGTTCCAAAAGGGAGCCAACGGCCGCGACCATAACCCGAAAGGTTTCACCATTTGGCTGGCCGGAGCGGGAGTGAGAGCTCCGTTCTCCTACGGAGCCACCGACGAGTTCGGCTATCAAGCGGTTGAAAATGCCTCGTCGATCTACGACCTGCACGCGACGATCCTGCATTTGCTTGGCCTAAACCACGAGCGACTGAGCTTCTACCACAACGGCATCGAACGCCGCCTGACCGACGTACATGGCCATGTGCTGCACGAGGTTTTGGCCAGTTCGTAGTTCCCGCTGCCGCGGGTTCATTGACAAGGAATGGGAAATCGGCCGTCGGCATTCGGCAAACGGCTGCCGGTCGAAAGCTGATTTGCCGTGAAATGGAGCCTGGGAGTGAACATCGCTCAGACGCCGGGTAGTCCTGACGACTGGAACTGCATTCGCTGCGTCGTGTTCGACGCGGTGGGGACTGTGATTTTCGCTCAACCGGCCGTCGCGGACGTGTATGCCGCGATTGGTGAGCGACACGGTTCGAAGCGGACTCAGGCCGACATCTCACGACAGTTTCGAGCGGTTTTCCCACGGCTGCTGGCTGAGCACAACACGCGTGGAGTGTTGCCGGGGCAAACGAGCGAAGAGAACGAATGGCAGTTCTGGCGTGACGTGGTCACGACGATCTTCGACGACGTCGAGCAACCCCGTGCGTGCTTTCAGGAACTGTGGGACCACTTCGCTCGACCAGTGGCTTGGCGTTGCTTTGACGATGTCGGGCCAGCGATTTCCGCGCTGACGGGACGTGGTTACGAGATCATCATCGCATCCAACTTCGACAACAGGCTGCATCAGGTTTGTGAAGGACTTCCGGAACTGCGCGATGTGTCTTGCCGCGTGATTTCGTCGCGTGTCGGATTTCGCAAACCGAGCGTGCGATTCTTTGAAGCGACTTTGGCAATTGTCGGCTGTCACGAGGACGAAATGCTGATGGTTGGCGATGACTTTCAGAACGATGTTGCAGCCGCTCAAAAGGCCGGCCTGAAGGCGTGCTGGCTGCGGCGGAATGCTTCCACGGAATTTCACCCGGCGGCGGACGTGATCACGTCACTCACAGAGCTGTCGGAGTTGCTGCCATGAAGCGTCCGTGGGTGGCCATTCAGCGGAACCCGACATCGGGCAGCGGCAAACAGCGCGAGTTGGTGCTCGAACTGATCACCGCGTTGAGGCAGCGCGGGTTGCGGCCGCGCGTGTTCGCTCGGCGCGAGCGGTTGCAGGCGAAGTTGGCTGATCCAACGGCTCGTGAAAGTTTGGTGGGTATCGTCGCGGCGGGAGGGGACGGCACAGTGGGTGACGCCGTCAATCGGTACCCCGCAGTGCCGATCGGCATCTTGCCGCTGGGGACCGAGAACCTGTTGGCCAAGTATCTGGGGATTGAACCATCCGGCCAGCAAGTGGCAGAATTGATCGCCTCGAATTCGCGGCGGACGCTGGATGTTGGTCAGCTCAATGGTCAGCGATTCACGCTGATGGCGAGTTGCGGGTTCGACGCGGACGTCGTACATCGTTTGCAGGCGCGACGTCGAGGAAACATTCACCATTGGAGCTATCTGCGACCGATGTTCGACACGATCCGGAATTACGCTCATCCGCCGTTGCAGGTCTTCGTCGATGACGAGAGGCAGCCGAGAACGGCGCGACTGGTGATGGTCGTCAACTTGCCGGCGTATGCGCTGGGAATTCAATTCGCTCGCGAAGCCTCTGGCCAAGACGGGTTGTTCGACGTACGGTTGTTCGCGCACGGCTCGACGTTTCAAATGGTGCGGTATCTATCGCACGTCGTCGCGGGTCGGCATGAACAACTTCCCGACGTCGCGTGCTTGCGAGCTTCTCGATTGCGAGTCGTCTCCGATCCGGCCGTGCCGTGGCAAGTGGACGGCGACCCGGCCGGATTCACTCCCGCGGAGCTTTCGGTACTGCCGAGCGCCCTCGAAGTTTTCGCACCTGCGAACTGAGTCCAACGTGAACGGAGACGTCGCAGTCTTGCATTCGCGGCGAGGTGGCTTGCCGCTACACTTCGCCTTGACTTGGATCGTGGTTCAAACGCGGGACACACGGAGGTGGTCATGCCCGTCAATCCCTTCAGCATTGGCCGTTGGACGTGCGGTGCCGGCAAGCCGTTGTTGTTCATCGCCGGGCCGTGCGTGATGGAGAGCAAAACGCTGGTGCTCGACGTCGCCAAGCAGTTGGCGGAGTGGTCGACGAAGTTCAGTTGGCAGCTCGTCTTCAAGTCGAGTTTTGACAAGGCAAATCGCACGAGCTTTCACAGCTATCGTGGCCCCGGCTTGGAAGCGGGATTGGAAATCCTCGCGAAGGTTCACGAGGTGACCGGTCTCCCGGTGACGACCGATATTCACGAGCCGCAGCAAGCGGGACCG
>CAZPUJ010000182.1:0-5536 GCA_964589725.1 uncultured Planctomycetaceae bacterium | reverse complement strand
GTCGGTCATCCCCGCCGGCTTGGCGATTTCTTCAAACGTCCCGTCGCCATGATTGTGCAACAGCAGCACGCCGCCGTAGCCGGTTATGAGCACATCGCAAAAGCCATCGTTGTCGAAGTCCGCCGCAGCCGCACCGTGACTGTAATACGGAGCGAAGGTGGCTCCTGTCAGACCAGTCACATCGGTGAAATGCCAATCCCCGTCGTTGCGATAAATCGCGTGCGGCCAACCGAGCACATCTCTCGAGCCGTCAGTCTTTTTGTCGCTGTAGTGTCCGCCGCCGGCAACGCACAAATCGAGATCGCCGTCGCCATCAAAATCGAATAGCCCTACGCCGCCCCCGAGTGATTCCAGAATGGCGACCTCGCGGGCATCTTCGCCATTGCGGTACGTGAACTGAACGCCGGATGTCGACGTGACCTCTTCGAACCGAATCGCCGAACTTCCGGATGAGCGTCCGCCGCTTCCTCCGCTGGAGGTCGTTGCCCCACCACTCCCTTTGGGCGGCGAAGGCGGTGCCGACGAACTGGGACAACCCGCGAGCGTCATCAGCAGGAGAGCCGCAAGTGCAAGAGCGCTGATCCTCGCGGAACAATGCAAATCGCAAATTGAAAATTGAAAATTGAGAATCGAACCCGCACTCACCTGGCAGTTTTCAATTTTCAATTTGCATTTCTCAATTTGCAAATTGGGCTTCTCGTTTTTCATGTCCCCACTCCCCTTGAAGCGTCAGCACCAGCCGTCGCGAGCTAGCACGGTTGCGATGTTCGCACAAGTAAATTCCCTGCCACGTGCCCAAGCACAAGCGGCCGTCCGCGGCCGGCACCCACACCGAACTTCCCAGCATCGCGGCCTTCACGTGCGCGGGCATGTCGTCAGGCCCCTCCACCGTGTGTCGATACGGAAAACTTTCCGGAGCGATTTGATTGAACGACATCTCCAGATCCGCTGGTACGTCGGGATCGGCGTTTTCGTTGATCGTGATCGACGCCGACGTGTGCTGAATGAAGACGTGCAGCAGTCCGACTTGCACGCGAACCAACTCCGGCAACGCCGACTCGACATGCTGCGTGATCAGATGAAACCCTCGCGGCATCGCCGGAAGTTGCAGTTGTCGTTGCAGCCAAGGCATGGTCGTAAATCCGAAACTTGAAATCCGAAACCCGAAATCTGCAAACGAAGAGGTCTCGGTCATCCGGGACTCGGATTTGGGGTTTCGGGTTTCAAGTTTCCGAATTGCCCCTTCCACCTCAACCAATGATCCGCCAGCACGATGGCGACCATCGCTTCGGCCATTGGCACGAATCGAGGTAACAGGCACGGATCATGCCGCCCTTTGGTCCGAATGGTCGTCGACTCACCCGCACGTGTGACGGTGGCCTGTTCAATCGGCAAACTGCTCGTCGGTTTCACGGCAGCGCGGAGCACAATCGGCAAACCCGACGAAATTCCTCCGAGCATTCCACCATGTCGATTGCTGGCCGTCGTGATCCGATCCGTCGGCCGCCCGCTGCCTACTGCCTGTGGCACAAAGACATCATTATTCTGACTGCCCCGCAGTGTGACGCACCCGAATCCGATGCCGTATTCGACACCCAACACGGCCGGCAGGCTGAACAGAGCCTTGGCCAGATCGGCCTTCAGTTTATCAAACACCGGCTCACCGAGTCCGGCTGGGAGATTGGTCGCGACGATCTCTGCCGCTCCACCGATCGAGTCACCGTCTTTGCGAACCCGCTCGATCAATTCAACCATCCGCGCCGCGGCATCAGGATCGGGACAACGAACGATGTTTGGCTCGCCACTTGGAAGCTGTTCGACCTCCTGCAACGTGACGGCTGCCGGATCGGGGACGCTCGCGCACACATCGCCGACTTGGACAACGTAGCCGATGACCTGACCGCCGAACGCTTGCTTCAAGATTTTCTTGGCCACGACACCGGCGGCCACACGAACGGTCGTCTCGCGAGCACTCGAACGACCGCCGCCGCGATAATCTCGAAACCCGTACTTCGCGTCGAATGTGAAATCCGCATGACCCGGACGGTATTTTTCTTTGACATCGTCGTAGTCACGGCTCCGCTGATCGGAATTGCGGACGAAAATGGCCAAACTGGTGCCGGTCGTGCGCCCCTCGAACACACCGGAGAGAATCTCCGGAACATCCTCTTCCTGTCGCTGCGTGACGATCGAACTTTGCCCCGGCCGCCGCCGCCGCAAGTCGATCAATAGATCATCGATGGTCAAAGAAATGCCCGGTGGCACGCCGTCGATGATGACGACGTTGCCCGGTCCGTGACTTTCCCCCGCCGTCGTGATCCGAAACGCTTGTCCGAATGAGTTGCCAGCCATGATGGTTAGATTGTAACTGTGTGCGTCCAGCGGTGGGAGTTGGGTTGAGTCAGTTGCCACGGACAGCAATCAACTGACAACTGACAAACTTCAGGAGTTAAACGACGATGTCCTTCGATTTTCGAGGCCAACGTGCTCTCGTGACGGGCGGAACCAGCGGTATCGGCCTCGGCATCGCGCAAGCGTTGGCTGACTCTGGAGTGGACGTGACCGCAACGGGGGTGAGCGAAGTCTCGGCCGTCGAGGCGGCGGCTCACGAGTCGCGTGTCCGGTTTCAGCCGCTCGACGTGCGCGACGCCGACGCCGTGCAACGCTTGGTCGCCGAGTTCGACTCGCTCAACGTTCTGGTTCACTGCGCCGGCACACTGTTGCGAGACGGACAAGAGTTCGAGCCGAATCGGTTTCTCGAAGTGATCGACGTGAACCTCTCTGGCACGATGCGGCTGTGTTACGCCTGCCGGCCGCTGTTGGCGAAGTCGCGCGGCTGTATCGTAAACGTCGCGTCGATGTTGAGCTTCTTCGGCAGCGGTTTTGTCCCGGCGTATAGCGCCAGCAAAGGGGGCGTCGCACAACTGACGAAGTCGCTGGCGATCGCCTGGGCGGCGGAGAACATTCGCGTGAATGCGGTCGCTCCCGGCTGGATCGACACGCCGCTGACGCAGCCGATCATGCAGAGCGACGATCGCAGCGAACAGATTCTCAAACGGACGCCGATGCGCCGCTGGGGACGTCCCGAAGACGTTGCCGGTCCGGTGCTCTTTCTGTGCTCGCCGGCAGCCGCGTTCGTAACGGGTGTCATCCTGCCAGTCGACGGCGGGTATTCGATTGCGTGAACGTGGGCCGGATTGACAATCCGGCCTACGCCCGTGGCTCCATCGTCGGAGACGTGATCTCGCTCACGTGTCTGATGAATTCCGCCGGTACAACAGCAACGCCGGTGTGCGTTTGGGGCTGCGCTCCGGCAGACGTCTCGCGTCGAGCAATGGTTTGCCACTGCTCGTCTTCTGTTGCGAAAAGTCAACGCAAGAACGCGAGACCGTTCGCAAACCGCACCGAGATGCACTAAGCAGAAATCTGTGGAAAATCCGCAAAATCTGAAAAAATGTCGAGTTTGATGGATTTCATAATTGTTATCAATAGTACTTCTCATATCCATTTTGACATTCTCTGCTCACCTTGACTAATGTGAAATTAGCATTCGGCGCTGAGCTCCCAACGTTTCAAAGAGCACACCTCACGAAGTCAAGAAGGAAATCATGATTGTTTTGGATTGGCTCCGCCGCTGTCGAAAACATCGTTCTCGGAAAGTCCGGCTGGGCAGCAACCTCGACGCGACCCGTTGTGATAGATCAGGGTGGGTCGAACGGCTCGAAGATCGCTGTTTGCTGACCGTGTTTGACCTGCGATCGGCGGGTGCCACCGCCACGGCGAATGGCGCAATCTATCTCGCCTTTAATGGCTTCGGCTCTTCAGCCGGGACCGGTTCGATCAAAAGCTTCCTAGCCATGTCCGACAAGAGCGATGCGGGGGAGGTTGAGCGAGGTTACAACACCAACGCTGATCCCAGCACGGACGCTATCCAGTTCGAGGTGGATAACTCAAAGACCAGCGCCCTCCGTTGGAACGACGACCCGAATACACCGCAGATCGAGGGCGTGTCCCTGGTCAACATCGGAGGCGTCCGCTATCGCGAGTTCGCCTTGGACATCAATGAATCGAATCCGTGCCTGTCTCTCGATAAGGTCGAAATCTATATCACGGCCGATGCCAATTTGGGGGGCGGTGCTTCTCCGGACTATCCGTTCAATAACACGGTGGCGCCGTTGGTCTACAACTTGGATGCCGGCGGCGACAATACGATCGTGTTGGACCAGACCGTTTCAGGTTCCGGCGGTGGCCTGCTCGACATGACTTTGCTCGTGCCGGACAGTCTGTTCAACGATGCGGCCAAGCCCTACGTTGTCCTGTTCGCCGAAATGGGAGCCACGGTTTATCCCGGTGTCACGGGCAACCCGGCCTGCGGCGCGGACGGCGGCTTTGAAGAATGGGCCGTCGGCAACGGAAGCTCCATCACCGGCACCATCAAGGGGTACAAGTTTCGGGACGACAACAATAATACGACTCAGGATCTCGGTGAGCCGCGATTAGCCGACGTCACCATCTTCCTCGACGCCGACGGCGATAACATCCTCGACATGGGTGAGAGGACCGCCGTGACCGACGCCAACGGCGTGTACATCTTCGGAGGACTCCTGCCAAATAAGGGCTCGACTCCCTATGCGGTTCGCGAAGTGGTACCGGCGGGCTTTGCCCAAACGACCACAAACCCGGCCGACATTTTTCTCGACATTGGCAACACCTACCTGCCCACCGCCTTGGTCACCAGCGCTGTCGGAGAAGTCATCCGGAACGATCTGGCCTTCGGAAACCGCAAGCTGAACCCCGCGTTCTCAATCCAAACGGACTTTTCGGACAACGACCCAGCCGACACGCCCGAAGAAACGGCCACGGCGGGCAGCACGGGCAACACCTTCACGATCGTGATCACGAACACTGGCGCTGGCGCCGCTCAAAATGTCATCATCAACGACTTGGTCTCCACGCAGTTAACGGTGACCAACGTCACTGCCACCGCCGGTGTGCAGGCGGCGAATCCCACCCTGAACGACAACGACATCCAGTGGTCCCTCAGCAGCCTGGGCGCGGGAGAAAGTGTGATTCTCACGGTGACCTACAGTGTGGGCGCCGACGTCAACGCCCAGGTGGTCGATAACACAGCCACCGTTAGCAGCGACGAGGTCACCATCCCCGTCACGGACAGCGACGACGTGCAGGTCATTGAAAATGCCCCGCTGACCATCCAGAAGGATTTCTCGAACAACGATGTGGAGGGCGACACACCCGAGGAGACGGTCACGGCCGGCAGCACGGGCAACACGTTTACGATTGTGGTCACCAACGCCGGCATCTCAACCGCCCACAATGTCATCATCAGCGATATCGTGTCCCCCGAGCTGAGCGTCACCGGTGTCTTCGGCACCTCCGGTGTGGAAGTGGCCAATCCCAGTTTGGACGACAACGACATCGAGTGGTTCCTCGCCAACTTGGGCGCAGGAGAAAGCGTGACCCTCACGGTGACCTACTGTGTGGACGCCGACGTTAACACTCAGTTGGTCAGCGACAC
>CAZPUJ010000181.1:0-9328 GCA_964589725.1 uncultured Planctomycetaceae bacterium | reverse complement strand
CGTCCTCGCACGACTCCCCGATGACTACCGCGAAGTGCTGATCCTGCGGAACCTGGAAGGATTCTCACACGACGCGATCGCCGTGCGCATGAATCGCTCGAGGGGTGCCGTTCGCATGTTGTGGGTACGTGCGTTGGCCAGTCTGCGCGACGCGATGAATCATACGACAATGTGAGCCCAGACAAACCGCTCTCGCCGACACGGTGATTCGGCCGCGTGGTTCGGGCGCGGTTGATTTTCCTTGCCGACTCCAACAAACAACCGTTTACTGTCCGGCGTGGGCGCGAGCGACATCGGATACCAGCCGATCGGGATAAATCCGCTCGCTTGACAGTGGGGTCATCCGCCGAATTCACGGACTTGTGCTGTGGCCCGGCGTACTCCCCGCTGGTTTGCATGCCGCTTCGCCAGCCTCTACCTTCTGGGCCGTCGTCTGCGATCACGTCCTCCCCAGCCCCCGGGAATTCCGATGATCCTCTCCGGCCACGAGATCAAAACGCAGATCGGCAAGAACATCGTGATTGAGCCGTTCGATGAGAACATGCTCAACGCGAACAGCTACAACCTGCGCTTGCACAATGAGCTGTTGGTTTACGAGGAAATTGTGCTCGACATGCGGCGGCCGAACCGTTTTCGCCGCTACACGATTCCCGAGGATGGCTTCATTTTGAATCCGAACCAACTTTATCTCGCCCGCACGGTCGAGCGGACCGAGACGCACAACTATGTGCCGATGCTCGAAGGACGCTCGTCGATCGGACGCTTGGGCCTGTTCGTGCATGTGACCGCCGGCTTCGGTGACGTCGGCTTCTGCGGCTATTGGACGCTGGAGATGTACGCCATTCAACCGGTGCGGATTTACCCGGGCGTACCGATCTGCCAAATCTTCTATCATCAGATCGAAGGCGAGATCACCGAGTACCACAGCGACAAATACCAAAACAACCGCGACATCCAGCCGAGCATGCTATTCAAAGAGTGGCAGGCACAACGTGACCCACAGAAACGTCTGTCATTCGGCGAGGAACCGATGGAGTAGCTTTGCAGCCGCTCACGGTAGCACGAGCCCTTGTGGCTCGGTCGAGTGCCGCATTGCTGCGAATCATCCAGGCCACAAGGGCCTGGGCTACAAGTTTCGGGAATTGCTGTAATGCACCCTTGCAAGGACGCAGCATGACGAAGAAGGCCGCTAGCAAGTCGACACGTTGGCGGTTGCTGCAGCGGATCGTGTCCGGCGGCCAAACCGGAGTCGATCGCGCTGCCCTGGATGTGGCGCTTGAGCTGGGCATCCCTTGCGGCGGTTGGTGTCCGAAAGGACGACTCGCCGAAGATGGCCGCATCGACAATTGCTATCCGTTGCAAGAAGCTCCAACCGCCAACTACGCCGAGCGAACCGCGCTCAACGTCCGCGACTCGGACGGCACGCTGATTTTCGCGCGAGGCACCTTGCGCGGGGGGACGGCGTTGACGAAGCAACTTGCCGAGCGTTACGGCCGTCCGTTTCTAGTGGTCGATCCGCGCGAAGAAACCTCCCCGGCGCGGGTTGTCGAATGGCTGGCGTCGCATACAATCCGCACCCTCAACGTGGCCGGCCCGCGAGCCAGTCAGCGGCCGGGCGTGTCGGAGCAAGCGGCGGGGTTCTTGCGGGAACTGTTCGCCGCCTTGTCTCGCGAGTTGCCTGCAGCGCCTCCCCGCCGACGCCGCGTCTCGCCTCACGCCCTGAGGCATCCGGACCAGTCGTGAGGTTTTCTGCACCCTTTGTTCCATTTGCCATTTGTCGGGACGGTGATGTGGGAAAGCTGGCAACTCTTGTGATGCCTCTTGTGCGGTTGGTTAAGGATGCGGCGGAATAAAATCATGCGACGCTTGGTGGCCTGTCAGCATTGTCGGCGACAGTTTGACGCCAGCGGAATGCGTGCGGGCTCGCAGTTTCACTGCGACTGCGGTCGATCGCTGCAAGTGGTCGCAGCCAGGCCGCGCGATTCCGAGGTCGTGAGATGTTCGTCGTGCGGAGCGCCGCGACGCCAACGGAGTTCCGCGTGTCAACATTGTGGGTCGGAGTTCACGCTGATCGAACAGGACTTGAACACGGTCTGCCCGGCGTGTTTTGTCCGAGTCAGTGATCACGCCAGATTTTGCCACTGCTGCGCGACGCCGTTGGTTGCGGAAATGGTGGCCGCGATACCGACTCGCCATGTCTGCCCGGCTTGTGAACCTCGTCGCCGTCTCCGAAGCCGGCAATTGGGCGAATCGCAGTTCTCGATGCTGGAGTGCCCCGGCTGTGCGGGCATCTGGCTTGGCCTGAAAACGCTAGTCAGAATTCTGGAAATCGAGGCTCGCCGAGCGGACCCGATCAGTCTCAATCAACCGCGACGATCGGGTGACACGTCGAAGAGATATCGGCCGTGCGTTGTCTGCCAAGGCATGATGCCGCGACGAAACTTCGGCAACGGCCAAAGCGGGGTCGTCGTCGATGTTTGCGGTTTTCACGGTATCTGGTTCGACGTCGACGAGTTCACTCAACTTTTGAATTGGGTCAAAGGATCTGGTGCTCGAATCGCGTTAAAAGAATTGTCAAACTTGGTTGGTTCTGAGAATCAGCGTCAGCGGCGAATGCGACGCCTGCACAAATCGCCAATCTCCGAGGTCGCACTGCCCGGTTCACGAGTGGGGCTGTCGGAGATCAACTTTTCCGGAGTCTGCTGGGCGCTCGCCAAAGCAGTCAGCAGACTCTTTTGAGGATTGACCGATGGCCGAGCAATACATCTTCACGATCGAAGCCCTCACGAGGCTTTACGACCAGAAGGAAGTTCTCAGCAACATTTGGCTGGCGTTTTATCCGGGAGCCAAGATCGGCGTGCTCGGCATGAACGGCTCGGGCAAGAGCACGCTGTTGCGGATCATGGCGGGTGAAGACAAAGACTTCATGGGCACGGTTCGCCCGGCCAAAGGAATCAAGATCGGGTACTTTTCGCAAGAACCGCGACTCGACAAGTTCGCGACCGTTGACGAGTGCATCAACGACGCCGTGCGGGAATCGCACGCGATCCTCGAAAGGTACAACGAACTCAACCTGAAACTGGCCGAGCCTCTCGAACCGGACGAGATGGAGAAAGTCCTCGAAGAGCAATCGAAGTGTCAGGACAAGATCGATCACGACAACTTGTGGGAACTGGACCGCACATTGGAGATCGCGAAAGACGCGATGCGTCTGCCGCCTGACGACGCGCGGATCGAAAACCTCTCCGGCGGCGAAAGACGCCGCGTGGGCCTGTGTCACATTTTGCTGCAAAACCCCGATCTGTTACTGCTCGACGAACCGACGAACCATCTGGATGCCGAATCGGTCGCGTGGCTGGAACGGTTCCTCGAAAGCTTTCCGGGCACCGTCGTCGCTGTGACGCACGATCGCTATTTCTTGGACAACGTCGCCAAATGGATCCTGGAACTCGATCGCGGCAAAGGCTACCCGTACGAAGGAAACTACACCGCTTGGCTGGAGCAGAAACAAGCGCGACTGGCCGTCGAGGAGCGTCGCGAGTCGAAGCGGCAAAAGGCCCTCTCGCGCGAGCTGGAATGGGTCCGCATGTCGCCGAAAGCTCGGGCGACGAAAAACAAAGCCCGCTTGTCGCGGTACGAAGAACTGCGGTCGCAGCAGTACGAGGACGTCGACGACGCCGCGTTCATTCAGATTCCGTCCGGCAAACCGCTGAGTGACCTTGTCGTCCGCGCGGAGAACCTGTCCAAGGCATTCGGCGACAACTTGCTGTTTGAGAACGTGGAGTTCAATCTGCCGCGCGGCGGCATCGTGGGAGTGATTGGACCGAACGGAGCCGGCAAGACGACGCTCTTCAAGATGATCATGGGCGTCGAAAAGCCGACCGGTGGTTCGTTGCGACTCGGGGACACGGTCGAACTGTCGTACGTCGATCAGTCGCGCGACGCGCTCGACGATGACAAGACGGTCTACGAAGAAATCTCCGGCGGCATCGACCTTTTGGACGTCGGCGGCGTGCGCATTCATGCCCGCAGCTACGTCGGCCGCTTCAACTTCAAAGGGACGGATCAGCAGAAGCTCGTCAAGCAACTTTCCGGCGGTGAACGCAATCGAGTTCACCTCGCCAAGCTGCTGCGTCGCGGCGGCAACGTCATCCTGCTGGACGAACCGACCAACGATCTGGACGTCGACACCTTGCGAGCACTCGAAGAAGGCTTGTCGAACTTCGGCGGCTGCGCCATCGTCACCAGCCACGATCGCTGGTTCCTCGACCGCATTGCCACGCACATCCTGGCCTTTGAAGGCGACAGCCAAACCGTGTGGTTCGAAGGCAACTACAAGATGTACGAAGCTCAGAAGCGCGAACGCCTCGGCGCCGACGCCGATCAACCGCACCGCATCAAGTTCAAGCCGCTGACGCGATGAACCTAGCCGTCACGCTTTGCGTGATGAGCCGAACGCTTCTCAAAACTTCGATTGACCAGAAGTGATGGACGTCGAGAAAAATTCAGCTCGTCACGCGGGAGCATAACGCCGACATAGCTGCACGCCACGCTATATTGCTGGCACGGAAACATGCAACTCGCTCGCCAGTGTGACCAGCGCTTGCCAGTTACCGTCGTCGAGCGGAACACCATTCGCGGATCGATTGGCCAGCACACGCTGCTCCGGGTCGCCGGGCAGCGTGACTTCTTTGACACCATCAATCAACGGCACGCTGCGCACGAATTCTTCGAGACCCGCGACCTGCTGGAACAAGTGCTCGACGCCGGAAAACAGTTTCGGATCGATCACGATGAAGATCGCTTCGTTGCCCAGCGGTGGCGGAGGATTCGGGCCGACACACGGGCCGCCGGAGAGGCCGCCGCAGAGCATCTCGATCATGAACGCCAGGCCAAAACCTTTGTAGGCTTGATCGCCACCCATTGGCAGAATCGTGCCGGGCGGATCGCCATACAACATGCTGGGATCGGTCGTCGGCTTACCATCGGGATCGAGCACCCAGCCCAGCGGAATCGGCAGTTTGGCGATATGTTTGACGCGGACTTTTCCCTCGGCCGTCGCGCTCGTGCCGAAGTCGAGGATGAACGGTCCGCCGTTCGATCGCGGCATGCCAATGCAGAGCGGATTCGTTCCCAGCCTCGGCCGCTTGCCGCCGACGGGCGCAACTCGTGGAGCGCCGCCGTGCGTGTTCGCCACGATGATCGCCGCCATTTGTCGAGCTGCTGCCATCTCGGCGTACTCCCCCAAACGGCCGATGTGAGCTGACTGCCGCAACGAACCGCAGGCGATCCCGGTGCTCGACCCTTTGTCAATTAGACGCTTCGTGAGGTCTTGTGCCAAGACTTGTCCGAAACCCCAGCCACCATCGCAGACGAGCACGCTCGGCGTTTCTTTGAGGACGGTCAACCGAGCGCTGGCATGCAGTCGGCCACTCTTTACGTTCTGCAGATAAAACGGAATCCGCATCACGCCGTGCGAGTCGTGTCCGCGCAAGTTTGCCTGCACAAGACTCTCGGCAACGACGCGAGACTCTTCGGCATCGGCTCCACCGGCGGAAAGCAATTGCACGGCAAAGTTTGTCAGCGTGACATGGGCAAGTAAGGGCACAGGTCGTTCCTTTCGGATGGTGCAATCGGAAAAGTTTTGTGACATCGTAGCGACTTTGGTTGCGGCGCGGACTGCGGGCTTCTGAAAAGTTCCGTTCGGCGCGGTTCGACGGCGCACAGGCGTCGTGCCGAGCGAGCCTTCCTTTCCGATTCAACGACGACGCGCCGCCAGATCGCAGGTTTGTCGCTGCTCAGCCGATACTCTCAGCGGCTTTCGCAACTTGCTGCTTGACTGGCCTCGGAACAACCATGAGCGACATCGTGTCCGGCATTCACACCTTTGATGAGCTACGGGTCTATGTGCGGACCAAGCTCTGCGAGAAAGAAAACCTGCTCACCGAACAATCCAAGTTCCGCGAGGCCCCGCTGATCAAGCAGGGCCAACTGTGCGGATTCCAGTTTTCGGTGCAAGGGCCTCGACAAGTCCGCTTGGGAGCGGTTTGGGCCAGTGATCACAACGACGTTTACTTCTACGACACGCGCGGCAATCGCTTCCACAAAATTCATCTGCCTGAACGCATCGCGCTGCCCGGTGCTCTTGTCGCGCTCGCCTAGGTTCGAGGACCGCCGTATCAGGCAAACGAGTTTCTCACGCACCACAACGAACTGATCTGCCCGACGTTCTTTATTTCATTGGGATCGTCGGCGCAGATCGACCGACCGCAGGTCTCGTGGCGTTCACCCCCGAGTTTCGACTCGGACGGCTCAGCCCCGAGACCTGCGGCCTGGATGAGAGGCACGATCACGACAACCGGTCGAAATGAGACTTCGGCAATGTCCTGAAGACTCGATGTTGCTCGACTGCCGATTGAGAATTCTCAAATCGCAATTGTCACGAGTGTCCTCGCAGCATTTCATTGCTCAGCCGCCACCTTGGCTTGCGCGGGCTGACGGTACGGACCGAGCGTACTGTCGCTGATGCGGAAGAAACACTCTACGTGTTTGGGACTCGCGGCTCTCTGCCAGTTGACGTGACCTCTGGCTAGACTTTCGCCGTCACGTTCCCATTGTGAGCTTGCCTGATGCCCGCGCGAACTGACACACGGATGTTCGGTTTTCACCCGCTGGTCGAGCAGTGGTTTCGCTCGCGATTTGCTGCGCCGACGGAGCCACAGCGATTGGGTTGGCCGGCAATCACGGCGGGTGAGCACACGTTGATCGCGGCTCCCACAGGTAGCGGCAAGACGTTGACCGCATTCTTGGCCGTGATTGATCGGCTATTGCGACGTTCGCTCAAGGACAAACTGTCGGACGGCATTCGAGTGGTTTACGTCTCGCCGCTCCGAGCGCTTTCGAACGACATGCACCGCAACTTGGAGATGCCGTTGCGCGAGATCACCGAACTCGTCGAGGAGGCCGGCATCCGCACGACCTCCGGCGAGAAGCCCGATTTGATCCGCGTCGGCCTGCGCACGGGAGACACCTCGGCATCGCAGCGAGCAACACTGGTCCGACGTCCGCCGCACATTTTAGTCACCACGCCGGAGTCGCTGTATTTGCTGCTGACCTCGCCGAAAGGTCGGCAAGCACTGCGACACGCGGAGACGGTGATCGTCGACGAGATTCACGCGCTGGTTCGCGACAAACGCGGCTCGCATCTAGCTCTCAGCTTGGAACGTTTGCAGGAACTGTGTGATCGGCCGTTGCAGCGCATCGGTCTCTCGGCCACACAGCGGCCCATCGAACGGATGGCGGAGTTTTTGGTTGGCGTGCGGAAAGCGGAAAGCGGAGAGCGGAGAGCCGACGCCGAGGACAAAATCGTCGCTGGACAACTCGCACTGCCGTTCACCACGTGCGACTGTGAAACCGTTGATGACACCATTACTGGTTCAGAATCTCCGCTTTCCGCTTTCCACTTTCCGCTTTCCGAATCGTCCTCCGCTTGCACGATCATCGACGTCGGCCACAGTCGCCAGTTGGACCTCGCGATCGAAGTGCCGACGTTCGAACTGAGCGCGGTTTGCTCGTACGAGCATTGGGCGAACGTCAACGCTCGCGTCGTCGAGTTGATCAACTCGCACCGCAGCACGCTGGTCTTTGTGAACACGCGACGCATGGCCGAGCGAGTCGCCCATCAACTAACGGAGTTGCTGGGCGAGGACAAAGTCAGCAGTCATCACGGATCGCTCTCCGCCGAACTGCGATTGAAGACGGAGAGGCGGCTCAAAGAGGGAGGCCTCAAGGCGGTCGTCGCCACGTCGTCGCTCGAATTGGGAATCGACATCGGATACATCGACCTCGTCATTCAGTTGGGTTCGCCCGGTTCGATCGCGACGTTGTTGCAGCGCATCGGTCGCGCCGGTCACGCCGTGGCCGCCATTCCGAAAGGCCGACTGTTCGCACTGACTCGCGACGAGTTGCTCGAAGCAATGGCCTTGATGCGAGCGGTCAAATCGGGCCGCTTGGACGTGGTTTCGATTCCGGAAGCGCCGCTCGATGTGTTGGCTCAGCAGATCGTCGCAGAGGTCGCGGCTCGGGAAGAGTGTTCCTCGGACGGACTATTTGCGGCCTTTCAGCGAGCGTACCCGTATCGCAAGCTGACGCGTGAAGCATTCGACTCGGTCGTGCAGTTTCTGAGCGAGGGCCTGACCGACACGAGCGGCCGCGCACGAGTCTATCTGCATCACGATCGCGTCAAGCGAAGGTTAAGAGCTCGACCGGGGGCACGCATTGCAGCGACGTGCAACGCTGGCGCGATTCCGGAGGTCGGACAGTACCGTGTCGTCGCCGATCCCGATCGCACCGTTGTCGGTTCCGTGGATGAGGATTTTGCGGTCGAAAGCCAACGGGGCGACGTCTTTCTTCTCGGTAGCACGTCGTGGCGGTTTCAGGGCATTCGCGGTTTGGACGTCGTCGTTACCGATGCCGGCGGCGCGCCACCGACGATCCCCTTCTGGCGTGGCGAAGCGCCTGGCCGTTCGTGGGAATTGTCGGAGGAGGTGTCGCGGCTGCGCGAGGAGATCGAATCCAGACTGACGGACGACGCGACCACAGACCTCCCTCTCCCTCGGGGAGAGGGTCGGGGTGAGGGTGTCGGCGCAGTGGACATTTTTGGTGCAGACGATGTCCAGCCAGAATTCCATGGAACCCCTGCGAACACTCCGTCAGCGAATGCAGGTCTCGCGGACATTGCATCCCTCACCCTAACCCTCTCCCAAAGGGAGAGGGGACTGGACGGCGAGTCCCTGGTTACGTGGCTCGAGCAAGAAACCAACTGCGATCAGTGGGCTGCTCAGCAAATGGTGAATTACGTTGCGGCTCAAAAGGCGGCGATCGGACTGGTTCCGAATCAACGGCGCGTGGTCTTCGAGCGGTTCTTCGACGAGAGCGGCGGCATGCAGGTGGTTGTGCATGCTCCGTTCGGGGCGCGGGTCGCGAAGGCATGGGGCCTGGCGATGCGGAAGCGGTTCTGTCGATCGTTCGATTTCGAACTGCAAGCGACTGCCGATGACGACGGCTTCATTCTGTCGCTCGGGCCGCAACATTCGTTTCCGCTCGAAAGCCTGTTCCCGATGCTGTCTCGGCAGAACGCGAGCAATCTGCTCGAACAGGCGATCTTACAGATTCCGATGTTCCAAGTGCGGTGGCGTTGGAACATGAACCGCGCGCTGCTCGTGTTGCGGATGAAGGACGGCAAGAAGGTTCCGCCCGCCTTGCAACGCTTTCGAGCGGACGACTTGTTAACAGCGGTTTTCCCTAAACTGACCGGCTGCCAAGAGAA
>CAZPUJ010000180.1:0-16682 GCA_964589725.1 uncultured Planctomycetaceae bacterium | reverse complement strand
CCGGCAGCGGCAAGTCACCTCGCTGACCGACCAGAACCTCACCGTCCACAACTTCGACTTCGACAAGCTGGGCCGAGCGATTCAAGACCGGATCACGACGCTGGGGAGCGGTGTGGATGGCGCGGTGCGGCGGCTGGCGACGACTTACGAAGTCCGTGGGATGCGCGCACGGTTGACGTCCTACGATAGTTCCGACGTTCAGAGCAATCCGCCCCCGGCGGTCGTGAATGAAGTGCAGTTTGCGTACAACGACTTCGGCCAGCTCGTCGCCGATTACCAGTCTCACAGCGGGGCGGTGAACACGGGCAGCACTCCCAAGGTGCAGTACGGCTACGCCAACGGCAGCGCCAACACGATCCGTCCCACGAGCCTGACGTACCCCAATGGCCGAGTGATTAGCTACGACTACGGCACGGCTGGCGGCATCCCCGATGCCATCAGCCGGATCGACGCCATCAAAGACGGCGGCACCGCCTTGGCGCAGTACAGCTACCTGGGCCTGGGGACGTTCGTGATCACGGACTACACCGAGCCGGACATCAAGTGGATTCTCAATGATCTCTCCGGGACGAATGACCCGGACACGGGAGACATCTACTCCGGCTTCGACCGCTTCGGCCGCGTCAAAGACAACCGCTGGTACAACTACGGCTCAGTCGCGGACACCGATCGCATCAAGTACGGCTACGACCGAGCGGGGAATCGCATCTGGCGACAGAACACGGTGGCCACCAGCTTGGGCAAAGCCTTCGACGAGTTATATTCCTACGACGGCATCCACCGCCTGAAGGACATGCAGCGCGGCACGCTCAACGCCGGCAAGACGGGGATCACGCCGGGCACGTCCACGTTCGCCGAGTGCTGGGGCCTAGACACCACCGGCAACTGGAGCAACTACCGCCAAGACGACGATGGCGATGGAAGTTGGGACTTAATCCAGAACCGAGCCAACAACACGGTCAACGAAATCACCAACATCACCGAGACAACTGGCCCAAGCTGGATCACCCCCGCTTACGATGCGGCGGGGAACATGACCACGATCCCCAAGCCCGCCAATCCGACCATCGGCTTCACCGGCATCTATGATGCCTGGAACCGACTCACCGCCGTCAAAGAAGGCGGTGACTTCGTGGCGGAATATGCCTACGACGCCGCCAAACGGCGAACCATCCAAAACACCTACAGCAGCGGTGTTCTGAGCGAGACCCGGCACCTCTATTACACGGAGCCGTCGAAGTGGCAAGTCATCGAAGAGCGAGTCGACAGCTCAAGCGATGCCGAACGTCAGTTCGTGTGGAGCCTACGGTACATCGACGATCTCGTCCTCAGAGACCGAGACACCGACGGCAACGGCTCCCTCGACGAGCGACTCTATGCCATGCAAGACGCCAATTGGAACGTCACCGCCATCACTAACGCCAGCGGCACTGTGCAAGAACGGTACGCTTACACCGCCTACGGCGTCCCGATCTTTCTCGATGCTGCCTTCGGCTCTGGAGCCTCGTCGCGCCATTGGGAGACGTTATTCGCAGGATATCGCGTCGACGATGCCACTTCTTTGGATTTCGTACGTCACCGCATTTACATCTCGCTACTCGCTAGTTGGTTTCAGAGAGACCCAATACATTACGCCGATACTGTCAACCTTTATGAATACGTCGCATCTCGGCCAATTCGACGCACTGATCCATTTGGATTGGGATGCCTTATCAACGGAATATGCACGCTGATCGCACAGCAATTGGACGGATGTCGGCGAATTTGTACTTACAAATGTGAGGAGACGAGCCGGCGCGACATCGACAATGGAGGAACCGTTTCGTGCGACGAAAAGGAAATACCAAAGCCTCACGTGTGGACCCAGACTCGAATTCACGATGGCTGGTCTATTTTTGGATGCTGCATGAAGGGACCTAAGGATTGCGCGAAGGAATTTAAGGACGGCATCGGCTACAAGGAGAAGGCCGAGGCGGATAAGAAGCCCTGCAGTCAAAAGGACTGTCTGCTGGCTTGCAAAGATAGAAAGGAATTCAAGCCACTCTGTGGGCTATTACCCGAACCAGCAAAAACAGGCTGCAAGATACTCTTCCTAGCGGGGGGCGCAATTTGCGAGGATTTTTGCAAGCAGTCGTGTGGCAAGGCGTAAGCCATGAAAATTAATCGTGCTGTGGCCTTGTCTGCCACAGCAGTATTACTTGTATCTATTATCGTTGCCTATCGTTATCCGCGCGCGGTGCGTTATGAAGAGTATGGGATCACGTTGTATTATCATGGGCTCGGCATATCAGATAGTCCGGAGTGGCATGGACGCCTGTTTGATTATGCAGATGTTGATGAGTTTTGTAGCTGCGTTACGCGAGTCGTAGTTCATGGCCGGGGCCGGGGTAAATTTGAAACTCGCCGAAGTAACGGAAGTATATGTGGTCATGGGACGTGTTTCGTTGAATATGTATGCGATCCGCAGGTGCCTATACCTGATGTAGACCGCGTGCTCCAAGGGAAGTACTTCTCGCAGAGTGGAGACCTATTATCCGAAGTATCGGATGGCACTGGCAAGAAGATAGTAGTGGCTGCCGCCGACGGACGCAGATATGAAGTACAATTGCATCGTGGCGCGAAGCTGAGGGCAGCGCTTTTCGACCACCATGGTGAGCGGATTTGGACGCACGAATTGGAATCTGGCAAACCGGAGGACTAGCGAGCGATGTGAGTGTTCAGCAAGTCGCGTTTACATCCTGGTCGGAGTGGAAGGTCATTCTGCCACCCATCGTGTGCGCTAGCTGCGCGCAACCTCGCTTCTCTTGGCCGGAACCAAAGGTTGCGCGTTCTAGTACGCCGGTTCTGGAGACGCTGAGGTGGTGAGCAGTTACCCAACATTTGAACGGCAGCGTCTGACGATCAAACCGCTCTCCGAACGTGGCCACGATCTGACGTGGACCGAGTGCTTGCCATTGGCGCCGCCACGCGAGCGGTTTGATCATCCGGAGTTCCTCGAACTCGTCGCTCGGATCATCGCCGCTCGAAAGGCGAACCGCCCCGTCGTGCTGATGATCGGAGCGCACCCGATCAAACTGGGCCTTTCGCGGTTTCTGATCGACCTCATCGAACGCGGGTGTATCACGCACTTGGCCACCAACGGAGCCGGTCTCATCCACGATTTCGAGCTGGCCTTGGTCGGCGGCACCAGCGAAGACGTCGCCAAGTGGATTCCAGTTGGTCAATTCGGGCTCTGGCAAGAAACTGCGGGACTGAACGACGTCATTCGCGAGGCGGCCGAACGTCACGAAGGACTCGGCGAAGCGGTCGGTCGAGTCATTGAAGATCACCAATTTCCTCATCGCGACTTAAGTCTTGCCGCCGCGTGCTGGCGATTCGGCATTCCCTGCACGTGTCACGTCAGCATCGGCAGCGACATCATTCATAGTCTGCCAAACTGCGACGGCGCAGCACTTGGGCAAACGAGTTTCACCGACTTCCTAATCTTCACCGCTGCGATCGAACAACTCGAAGGGGGCGTGTACCTAAACGTCGGCAGCGCCGTCACCGGCCCCGAAGTCTACTTGAAGGCGCTGTCGATGGCGCGCAACGTGGCTCGACAAGAGGACCGAGAAATTCGGCATTTCACGACCGCCGTCTTTGATCTCGTCCCACTGCCAGAAAACTTTCGGGACGGCACTCCCTCAAAAAGCGATCCCGGCTACTACTATCGCCCCTGGAAGACGATTCTCGTCCGCACCGTCGCCGACGGCGGCACCAGATGTGGCCCTGATTGACATCTCGGGCTCGACGTCGCCTGCCCCTGGCACGGTACAGCTTGTCACCGATCCGTGCGACCCTTCGAAGAAGGCCCTGTCGGTTGCCGGCACGAACGTCAACGACAAGATCGAAATCAAGCTCGGGTCGGCCAAGAGCCCTGGCAAGTACCAGGTAAAAATCAACGGCGTCACGGTGGCCACAGTCGCTGCTGGGCCAACCGTTAACCGTGTGATCGCCTACGGCCTGGACGGCAATGATGAGATCACCGTCGACACGCGCGGCCGCACCGTGCCCGCTTGGCTGTTCGGCGGCAACGGCAACGACACGCTGGCGGGTAACATAGGCAACGACGTCCTGGTTGGCGGCAATCACAACGACGTACTGAAGGGCGGCAACGGCCGTAATCTGCTCATTGGTGGCAACGGTTCCGACAAGGCCACCGGCGGCACGGGGGAGGATATTCTCATCGCCGGATTCACCGACTATGACAACAATCTCAGCGCACTTTGCAAGATCATGGACGAGTGGACTTCAGCCGCGCCGGTCGCGACACGTGTCTCGCACCTGCGGGGACCGGCGGGCGGCGGAACTGCGGGCGGCTTGAATGCTCTGTACTTCCTGAACAACTCCACCGTAGATGACGACGTAGTGAAGGATGAGCTTAAGGGTGACGGCGGGGCCGACTGGTTCTTCGCCCGCACTGCGGGCCCAGTTCTGGACACGCTGGACTTCAAGGCGGCTGAGGATTTCTTCAACAGCATCTGAAGCTGGGGCCATGACTAATCCTCAAACAAGCTAACCCCACCGGGCTTGCCCCGGTGGCTCGCGGGATTTTGCACTACTCGGCGTCACGCGAAACAAACGGCTCAGTAGTGCAGAATCCCATAAACCACTGGGGCAAGCCCAGTGGGGTCGCTTGATTGAGGACTAATCCGGGTCAGGTCGCGCCACCGCGCTGGAGCAGGATGTTCGCACAGTCCAGGTGTTGCTTCTCAAGTGCCAGCGCCAGCGGCGTGCGGCGTTGGTTGTCCTTGGTGTTGATCACGGCACCGTGATTCAGCAGGAATTCTGCGGCCGTGGCTCGTCCATTGAAAGCGGCCAGATGGAGCGGTGTGGCGTCCCAGTTCGTTCGCGCGTTCACGTCGGCGCCGGCCGAAACCAGCAAACTCATTGCCGCAACGTTCTGCTCCCGGCTCTGGGCGAAGTTGTGCAGTAACGTCATTCCAGTTCCGAAACGAAAATGAGCGTGCGACGGATCCTCTTCGACAAGAGACCGGGCGAGGTCCAGGCGATCCAGATCGATTGCCGTCTTGAGATCAATGATCGCGCCCTGCGCCAGGAGGTGTGAAAACATCTCGGGGTTTGCCACAGCGCCATAGATTGGCAGCGAGCCCCACACGTCTCGGATGTTCAAGTCGGCTCCATCAGCAAGGAGCAGGTCGACAATTTCGGGCGTTGAATCGGAACAGGCCCTGGCCAGCACCGTCCAACCCGACCGGGTGGTGATCCGCCAATCGGCGCCGTGGGCGAGCAACGCTCGCACGATTTGCGCGTGTTTCGTGTCGACGGCCAGGAAAAGAACAGGCGTTTGATCGGCATCGAGCGCTTTGGCTCGCGCCAGGCCGTAGTTCGCGGCCAGCAACTCTTGCACGCGGGCCTCGTCGCCCGCCTGTACGGTCCGCACGAACTCTTGCACTTCGGTTGGCGCCAGCTCGGCCGGCTGGTGGAAGGCATCGAACAGGGGCAGCGTGCCGCGCCAATCTCTTTGCAATCGTGCCAGCAACCGCTCGAGGCAATCGTGCAAACCCAGCAAGTGGTCCGACCGCTGGCTCACTTCGAGAAACGCGGCCAGCCGGCACAGCAGCCGCTGGCGGTTGGTGGCCAGCCCGTACGGCTCTTCGTACTCGAGCGCCCGTGGCAAAAGATCGGCCAGATTTTCCAGCACCCAATAGGCGCAGGCTTCGGCGACGGCCCGGTGGAAGAGTCGATCGTCGGCTGCGGCTGGGCAAGTTTGGGCCAACTCGCGGCGATAAACCGCTTCCATCGCGACGAGCACCGGCGCGGGAATATCGCGCACGCATTTGCAGGTGGGAAACCGCAGGCGGCCATACACGCCGTCGAGCAGGGCATGGCGAAACAAGCCGAACTCAAAGTCGATCAGGCACAGGCGGTCGCCGACCAAGAGGCAATTGTCGGGGCAGGGGTCGGCGTGGGTATAGGCTAGAAACGGGCCGGGATCCTCCATGGCTTGGGAGACCATTTCAAGGTCTTGCGACAACTGCTCCCGGGGCTCGAAACCGAGGGCGCGGCACCACTGGGCAAGCTGGGGTCCGAATGAGCGCACCTGCTCGGCCAGCGCCAGGCGGCGGCGACCGTCGCCGGGGCCGAGCCGGTCGCGAATGCGCTGATACTCGTCGCCACGTCCGAGGCTGACCGCATGCATGCGGCCCAGCGTTTTGGCCATCAGCAACAACGCCTGCTCGGCCCGAACGGCACTGCCACAGGTGAGCACATAGTCGAGGTCTTCCCCCCCCGGCCAGGTCTTCCATAATGAAGAAGCCCGCCGCGCGGTCGCCACCGTAGAACTTCGGGCAGCCGATCAATTCCTGTCCGCCGATGCCACCGAGGAATTCCAGACCCGCCCAATCCCGAAATAGGCCCACGGCGGGCCAGGAGAGCGGATCGTCGGGGTTGTAATCGGCCCCGCAAGCGTGCTTCACCACGACCGAGTCTGGTGCCTCGGCCCAACCGCTCTCCACGCGGCAGCGCAGCACAAGATTGCGCCGCCGGTCTTCCGACAATTGTTCGATGAGTATCAGTCGCACCGGTCGGCTCGACGAATGCTCCAGCACGATCGCGGCGCGCTGCAACAGTGTTTGTACTTCCGACGAAAGGCTGTCCTCAGGCGATGCCATCACGTCCCTCGCTTTGTTCATCTTAGCAAATCTCGGCCTTTGAAATCTTCGAACGTTACTGCGCGTGAAGTGGTCCAGTGTATGCAGGTCATTGGAAACGTCGCGGCCGCCTTTGAAATCCCCGAAGTTTGTAACGAGGGATCTACATCCTGCGCACTGCGCGCCAAGCTTTATTGACAACAGAGATTGACAAATTATGAGCAAAGAAATCTGGTGTACGCTGGGGCCCGCCTCGCTCAACGACCGCGTGATCGGACGGCTTGAGGACTTGGGCGTGAGCCTGTTTCGGCTGAATCTATCCCACACGCGGCTAGATCGCGTGGCGGAGATCGTGGAGTACATTCAGAGCCGCACGATGGTTCCGTTGTGCCTGGACACGGAAGGCGCCCAGGTCCGGACCACCGAACTGGCGGCCGGCAAGGCGATGCTGCGCGAGGGCGCTTTGGTCCGCGTGTATTATCGGCGCATCTTAAGCGACGCCAGCGATCTGAACCTGCACCCCGACTGTGTCGCAACGCAGCTCCGGATCGGCGATCTGCTCAAGATCGACGCGGAAGTCCTGGCGCAAGTGGTCGGCATCGAGGACGAATGGGTGCTGCTGTCGGTGTTGCACGGCGGTGAAATCGGCCAAAACAAGGCTGTCACCCTACTGGGACGCGACATCGAACTGCCCGCCCTGACGGAAAAGGACTGTCAGGCGTTGGCAATCGGCAGGACCATGGGAGTTCAATACGTCGCGCTTTCCTTCGCGAATCGCGCGGCCGACGTCCAAGCAGTCCGCGACCTTGCCGGGCCGCACGTCCAGGTGACCTCTAAGATCGAATGTCTGGGAGGCCTCCGCAATCTCGCCGAGATTGCCGCCGCGTCGGATGCCTTGCTGATCGATCGTGGGGACATGTCGCGGCAGGTGAATATCGAGCGACTCCCGGCCTTGCAAAAGGCGATCATTCGCCACGCCAAACTGGTGGGCAAGAAGATCTACATCGCCACAAATCTGTTGGAGTCGATGGTCACTTCCGCCGCCCCCACGCGCGCCGAGGTGAACGATGTGTTCAACACGCTCGCTGACGGGGCCGATGGCTTGGTGCTGGCGGCCGAAACAGCCATTGGCGCGTTCCCCGTCGCCGCCGCCATGATGGTCCGGAAAGTCATTCGTGAATATGAGAACGAACAGCGCTGGCAGCACACGCCATACGCTACGTCGCCCTTGTCGACGTTGGCTGAGCCGCACGGCGGGGCCCTTGTCAACCGTGAAGCCGTGCCCGCAGCGCCTCGCGCCATGAATCACTTGCGGACTTTGCAAGTCAGCGACACGGCTCTCATGGACTGCGCCCAGATTGCGAATGGCACATATTCGCCGCTCACTGGCTTCCTTGGGTCTCAGGAGCTGGCCAGCGTGCTGCGCATCCACCGACTCCTGAATGGTCAGGCCTGGACCATGCCGATCTTGCTGCAGGCTGAGCAAGCCGCGCTGGACCATATTACGTCCGGTGATCAAATCCAATTGACCGATTCGCAGGGCCAAGTCCACGCCACACTGCACGTCACCGAGATTTACCCCGTCGATCTGGAGGAACTGGCGGAGCAATGGTTCGGGACGGTGTCGCGGCAACACCCTGGCGTGGCACGGCTCGTCAACGGCGGTGATCGCTGCCTGGCGGGAGAAGTGACGCTCGTGGAACGAATCGCGTCGCCGTACCAGCATCTTGAGTTGAGTCCCAACCAGACCCGCATGATCTTCACGCACAAGGGCTGGAGCCGGGTCGCCGGGTTCCAGACGGGCCATGTCGCTGATCGCTTCCAAGAGTATGCCCAGTTGCGGGCCGTCGAACGCGGCCAAGTCGACGGCATCTACGTCAGCCTGGTCATTGGCCCACAGCAATCGGGCGAATTTCTGCCTGACCCCATCGTCAAGAGTTACCAGCTCCTGCTCGCGGAGGGCGTTTACCCTGCGGGCAAGGTCGTGCTGGGGGGCTCCTTGATCTACCCGCGTTATTGCGGCCCCCGCGAGGCGGTGTTTCTCGCCCTGTGCCACAAGAACATGGGCTGCAGTCATTTCATTGTTCAGAGCGACCACGGCCAGGCGAATGGCTGCCACGGCGGCGACCAGACGCGCCGCCTGTTCGACTCCTTGGGAGACATCGGGATCACGCCGCTCTTCTTTGACGCCATCGTATACAACCCGGAAACGCACACCTATTTCGAGTCCAAGTCGGCACAACCGAGCGGGCTCAGCCACGCCGCGATCCAGTCTTCCTTGGTGAGCAACGCGCCGTTGCCCGACTGGATGCTGCGTGACGTGGTGCAGGAAATGTTGCACGACGAGGTGACCGCGAACCGTCCGGTGTTTCACTAGGAAAGCGTCCGCCGTCGCCTACCGATACGTGACGCTCTTCCCGCACGAGAAACAGCATGACCCAGATCGATCGTCCTATTCTAATTGTCGGTACCGGCCGGAGCGGTTCGACCGTGTTTCATCGCGTGCTAGCGCGGCACCGCGACGTCGGATTTCTGTCCACGCTCAATCAAAGCTTTCCCAATTGGACCTGGCTGTCGGTCTTCTCGCGGCTGTATCCGCTGCACATGTTCGCCAAGATTCGGGACCATCGGCTGTTTCCAAAACCGTTCAGCCCCTATCGGTTCTGGGAACAGTACCTGCCGGGGATCACAAGACATGACCGGCCCTTGGTTCCCGAGGACGTGCCCGAGGCGTCGATCGAGCCCTTGCGTCGCGCCATTAGCAGAATCTTGCGGCTGCAAGGCAGGACGCGGTTCGTGGCGAAGATCACGGGCTGGTCCCGCATGGCCTATTTCCAGCGCGTCTTTCCCGAGATGCGTTTCATCTATCTTAAACGTCAACCGCGCGACGTGGTGTCCTCTTGGATCCAGGCTGGCTGGCTGAACGTCAGCATGCCCGTGGATGGCGATTCATGGGAGTGGGGCGACGTGCCGGAAGAGTACATCGCCATCTGGCGCGAGATGGGCCGCCACCCGTTGCTCTCTGCCGCTATCAAGACGCAACTGGACATCGACGACATCCGGCAGAACATGGACCTGCTCCCGGGCCGCTGCTTCGAGTTGGATTACGAAGCCTTCGTTGCCGATCCGCTCGGTCAGCTTCGCGCGACCCTGGCGTTCGCCGAGCTGGATTGGTCTCCGGACTTCGAGAGAACCATCCGCGAAACTGCGATCCGCAATTGCACGGACAAATGGACGCAGTTCATGAGCCAGGAGGAAGGCGCTCTCTTGGCGGCTTTCTTCGAACGCGTCCAGGACGGCAAGTGTCACCAGACACTGTAATGTGAGTATTTGAACCCCCAAGCTCGTCGAAGTCATCTTGCCAATTCACATCAGAGGCGGCCATGCCGAACACTATCTCAATTTCGTTAACCAATCTGGAATTAACACGATTCTTTTTTGCATTAGTTTTACTCCTCTTTTTTTCACATACTTTCGGATTTTTGATGCACCGCTATAAACTCCCAAGAGTTATTGGCGAAATACTAGGTGGCTGTTTGCTCGGCCCAACGGTGTTAGGTTTTTTCCTGCCAAATCTTTATCACGGCTTGTTTTCTGCCTTTGAGGCAGAGGGCAAATTGATCTCCATGATTTACTGGATGGGGCTAGTGCTCTTAATGTTTGTCTCTGGTTTTGAACTGCAAAAATCCCTGGATAAGGAGGATCGCAAAGACATTTTGGCCCTGACCTTGGGTTCGACAGTGATTCCTTTCATCTTAGGATGGATAGCACCAACGCTCTATGATTTTTCTCCCTATCTTGGTGACAAGCAGAATATGTTGGCGCTACAATTGGTCATTGCCATTGCGGCCGCCATTACCTCCATTCCTGTGCTCTCAAGAATCTTCATCGATTTGGGCGTTATGAATACCCGATTTGCGAAGATCGTTCTCTCGACGGCCACCATCCATGATATTGTATTGTGGGTCGCATTGGCTATCGCCACTGGATTGGTGAGTACGCAAGGTTACTCCCTTTCCGCCATTACTTATACAGTAGGGCTCACGATTACGTTTTTTGCTGTCTCTCTGTTGATCATGCCTCGACTTGTAGAGTTTCTAAGTCGCTCAAAGTGGAACCTTTTATTAAGGTCATCTGGTGCGGGATACATTCTAGTGATTTGTTTCTTATTTGCCGCAGTTGCCAGCATTCTCGACGTCAATGTGGTATTCGGCGCATTTCTGGCCGGCATAGTCGTTGGAATGATGCCGGAGGGACAATTGCAAAAAGAGAAGATGCATATTAAAGAGATCTCTCTCGCATTCTTTGTGCCTCTCTATTTCGCAATTGTGGGGTTGAAGCTAGATTTGGTGCGTCATTGCGACATCCTGTTTGTATTGGGGTTTTTCCTGTTCACAACCGTGTTTGCAATGCTAGGGACCATGATTGCAGCACGCTTCATGAAGAAAGATTGGTTGTCCAGTGTGAACCTGGCTGTCGCCATGAGCACAAGAGGAGGGCCAGGGATTGTGCTTGCGACCGTTGCATTTGAGCTCGGAATTATTAATGAGACGTTTTTTGTAACACTGGTTCTCATTGCAATCATTTCGTCTTTCGTAGCGGGAGCCTGGTTTAAATATGTGTTAATACAAGGCCGGGATCTTCTGAAAACCGTGATTGCAGAGCCACCTAACGAGCTTGCCACAACGAACGACGGCCGACGAGATCATCAAAAAGAGTGCCACCTTGTTCGCTAGAGGCTGCAGCGGCCATTTATCTAGAGGGCATTTACGTGTGTTGTCAGGGCCGCCTTGAAGCAGGTGTGGCGGAAAGGAGCATGATGCCAGAGATCCGAGGGGTCGAGTCATGAGCTTTACCATCGAGCACCTGGCCTCCTACGCCGCTCGGAGCGCGATGTTCGCCGGTTTTGTGAATCTACTGGAGCGAATCGACACGCGCCGATCTGGGCTGCTGCGCGTGTTGACCTACCACAGGGTCGACGATCCCGATGCCCGTCCGGATCTGGATCCGGCGATGATCAGCGCTACCCGGCAAGGCTTCGCGGAGCAAATGGCCTTTCTGGCGACGGCATATCGCCCAGTTTCGATCGCCGAAGTGCTGGCCGCCGCGGAACAGGCTCACACGCTGCCGCCGCGGGCGGTCCTGGTGACGTTCGACGATGCGTATCGCGACTTTGCCGCGTACGCCTGGCCGGTATTAAAGCGGCACGGCATCCCAGCCGCCTTGTTCGTGCCGACGAGTTTTCCAGACCGGGCGGGAAGGGCGTTCTGGTGGGACCGCCTGCACCAAGCTCTGCGCGAGACGGTTCGAATTGAAGAACTGTCGACGCCCTGCGGTCGACTCGCTTTGGCCACACCCGCCGACCGGACCAATACCGCCCGCCGATTGAGGGAGCACCTGAAGACCGTTCCGCACGTCACGGCAATGGCGCTCATCGAGGCTGTCTGCGACGAGTTGGACGCTCCGCCGCCGACGAATGAGGTTCTGGGCTGGGACGAGCTACGCGCCCTGGCCCGGGAGGGTGTGGCGCTGGGCGCCCACACGCGAAACCACCCACTGCTGGACCGACTGGATGTGGCTGAGGCCGCGACCGAAGCGGTGGAATCGGTCGCAGATCTGCGGCGCGAAATCGTCGGGACGCCGCCGATCTTCGCGTATCCGGGAGGGCACGTGACCGACGCGGTGGTGGACGCGCTGCGGCGGGCGGGCGTGGCATTGGCCTTCGTCACCCGTCGCGGAATCAACGATCTGCGAGCAGCGGACCCGCTGCGGCTGCGCCGCGTCAACGTCAGCCGGCACACCACGCCTCTTGTGTTTCGCGCCAAGTTATTGCCGGGAGTGAATCGCTGGCGACGGTATGCGAAGTAGCGCCGCGGTGGCGAGGCCTGGGCGGCGAATCACGACTTTCCTCCCGGTGCGGCCATCAACGCACGACAATCGGCCGACCAACGCCTCATCACCCAACGAACAATGGCCGTCACGCTCCCGCGTGACGAGCCGAACGCTTCAAGGCGGTTGTAGCTTTCGACATTCTAACGTTCTTCAAAGACGCATGGCTTGTCACTCAGCAGCGTGATGGCGATGTAGGGCCTTACCGTCTGTTCTTCTGATAAGATGCCCACCGTGCTTTCCACGTCCAGGCACAGGAGGCAGAACGATGTCAGCATTCCATCGCAGAATCGTGGCTTGGGTATTTGTTGTCGCGGCCGTTTGCGCAATCTCATGCCCCGCCAGCGCTCAAGCGATCGGACGCGGAGCCGCGCGGCCTGAAGTCCGAGGTGTGGTCAAGTCCGTCGATGCGGCGGCCGGCATGATCACCGTCAGTTTGTCTGACGGTCGAGGCGGCGGCGAACGGACAGCGGCCGTCGAACGCAGCTACCCCGTCGCCAAGACCGCCGAGGTTGTCGTCGGTGGCGGTTTGGGCCGAGGCGGCTACTCCGTCGCCAAGGAAGCCAAGCTCAGCGATTTGACCGCGGGCGTCACCGTGACACTCACGCTGACTGCGGACCAAGCGGTCGTCGACAGCGTCGCGGCCGAAGGACCGGTCGTGCGTGGCGTGCTCAAGTCGATCGATGCCAGCAAGAACACGCTCACGATCAGCGTGCCCGGCTCGTCGCGCGAGCAACCAGTCGACGACAAAACCTACACATTGGCCTCCGATGCCGAGATCGCCGTGGACGATGGCCGAGGTCGCCGCTTCTCGATCAAGGAAGGCAAACTGGCCGACATCGCCGCTGGAGCGATGGTCAACTTGCGGCTGTCGCTGGACCAAAAACAAGTCGTCAGCGTTCAGGCCGAAGGCCCGTCGGTATTCGGCGTGGTGAAGTCGCTCGACCTGTCGAAGAACTTGCTCACGCTGTCACTCGGCCCCTCGCGTGACGGAGTCGGGGGCGGCGAACGCATCTTCGAATTGGCCAGCGACGCCACCGTGCTGCTCGACGACGGCAAAGGCCGCCGCCTGTCGATCAAAGAAGGCAAGCTGTCCGAGATTCCCGTCGGAGCCGCCGCCAATCTGCGTCTCTCGACCGATCAACGCTTCGCCACGCTGCTGCGCGCGGAAGGCCCCAGCCTGCCGGCCTTGATCAAAGCAGTGGACTCGACCAATGGAACCGTCACCATCGCCACTCGCGTCGGTCGCGGTGAAAACCCGGAAGAGAAAACACTCCCCGTGGCCAAGGACGCTCGCATCGTGGTCGACGGCAACGAGAGCAAGCTCGCGGACATCAAGGTCTCCGACAACGGCCCGTTCGTGATGCTGCGACTCGCGCTGGATCAGAAGTCGGTGCAAAGCATTCAATCCGGACCTGGCCGATAGCTGGCTGCGGAACGCTATCGTCGCAATCAGACCTTCAATTGTGCCTATCAATTTGAGATCGACCGAAAAGCCAAAGGAAAGAGTGTGGATCCATTTGTTGAAAAGCTGCCGTTGGCACGAAGAGTCGACCGTCCGCAGTTGATTCGGCAGGAGCTCAACGAAGTAGCCGCGCGTGGCGACTTGGATCGATTGCACTCAATCCTTGAAGGTGTGATTCAGCTTGGTCGCAATTGGGAAAAATTACTGAGCAAGGTTCTTGCGGATCAGATTGAGAATGAGCCGACGAGTGCATTGGCACAAGTGTCTGCTCCATTTCTTGACATGCTTTCGCGAGCGGATCTTGTGCTCCGCGAGAAAGAAACCGGTATCTATCTTTCTGATTTGGAGGGCTTGCTCTGCCGATTGGAACAAATTCGTCGGAAGCCTGGGATGTTGCTGAATGTGAATTTCGAGACCCAATCCGCGTACGTTTACGGGTTGTGTGCCATTGCAGCATGGGCGGCGGCCAATGCGCGAAGTCTGCGTTTTGAAAGCAGACATCCACGAGTTGAGTACTTCCTGCAGCGTGCCGGAATTATTGAGGCATTTCGTGATCCCACATCCGAGCCGGTGAAATTCGACACAGAAACGATTCTCGGTTTTACTCGAATCGATCCTGGCAAACGATTTGAAACGGACGCCCATGCCGGTCGTTTGGTGGGACTCTTTCGCAATCACATGGTACTCAACACGCCGACTGCACAAGCTCTTTCGATCAGTTTTGCGGAATTGATTGAGAATGCGGTCAAGCATGGCGAGATCACGTCACCAGCTTGGTTGTTCGCCAACTACCATCCACAGCCACGGATCATGCACGTCTGCATTTGCGACCGTGGCCTCGGTGTTCGGAGGACGTTTGAAAAAAGTTCGAGTCTGCGGTTGCGTGAACTCGCTCTGAAATCGACGGACTGGATTCGAGAAGCAACCGAGCCGCTCGTCACATCAAAGACGGAAGGACATGCCGGTTATGGTCTCTATCTTGCAAGGGAACTCTGCCGCAGGAACGGCGGCACGTTTGCTATCGTCAGCGGAAACGCCGCCTTTGGAATTCACCCACGAACCGCTGACTCTGCGATTTCTGACGTTGAAGAACTCCGTGAATTGACAGTACCCTGGGAAGGAACTTTGGTGGCCCTGCAATTTCACTTGGACAGGCCTCTTGATCTTGGCCCTGTTTATGAAACCCTGCCATCTCCCGATACTGAGAATGACTCTCCAGAAGAAGTGAGCTTGTTCGATGACTGAATTCGTTTTTCTCTTGCAAGACAAAGCTCACGATTTCGTGACACGGGATATCGGGAAGAGTCTTCGTGAAGCGATGTTGGAGTTCGAGGCGACTGTTCCAGCAGACGGACGAGTCACGATCGATGCTTCAGGGGTTTCCCTGATGACACCGAGCTTCGTGGACGAGTTTTTTGGTCGAACTGCTGCGGTCTTTGGCCTGGATCAGTTCCGCGCGCGATTTCAAATCATCGGCATCGAGGGAGATGCGAAGCAATTGATTAACAAGGTCGTTCGCAATCGCCTAATCCTCGATCGCCGCGAACCAGTAGCCAGCCCAGCGAAATAATCCAATCAGTCCGTCAGTGCCTCCTTCAAACGGGCCTCGTAGATTTTTGTGGCTTCGTCGTAGGCTGCCTTTGCCGCCTCGCGTTCGGGTTCGCGGATTTGGTTTTTCTTGGCGTTCCAGCAGACTTCGACGGCTTGTTTGCACCAGTCGATGCTCTTCTTGCTGGCTCGCACGGGTTGGCCGCCGACTTCGACCCAGATCGGGTTCGTGTGGACACTCGGCAGGATGCGCACGGCGACCCAACTGGATTGCTTGATCGGGACGTCGAAGCTCAGCGGTTGAGTCTTGCCGTCGGCGGTGAGGAGACTCGTGATGGCGACTTTGCCGTTGACGACGATCTCGACCGGGACGGTGCGAGACTTTCCGAGGCGGCAGCGTTCGATGTGCCAGTACGGCTTCGCGTCGAGGCGTCGATTGCGGATCGACTCGGTGTTGTCGTTCATCTTTTCGGCGAGCAGTGCGTTGACGTCGAAGCTGACTTTCACATTGCCAGGTTTTGCGAGTTCGAGTGTGCTAAGTTTCTTGTTTGATCCCGGCTCACCGACGGCAATGTCGTTGACTTTGAAATCGAGCACATGGCTCAGGCCGTCGCCGCAATAACTGCGGCCGTCGCGGACGCCGTAGATCCAGTTGTCGAAATCAAGCGGCTGGTCCTTGTTGAGCTTCACGTAGATGCGGCCGAGGCCGACTTTGTCGCCGTAGATGCAGGGGAAGTCGGTCTCGCCGGAGATTCTCGCTTGGAAGCCGGCGTTGAGCGTGTGGTACCAGACGTTGAGTTCCCAGATCGACGGCGTATCGACCGCGCTGATGAAGTGGCAGACGTCGTGAGCGACTGTCACGACGTACTCGTTCGCGCCGATGCCGTCGAAGCGGGGCATCGCGTAGTCGGGGAGCTTGTCGGCGGCTTTGCCTTTCCAGCCGTCGGGTGCGCCGCCGTAACCCTTCAGCATTTCACGCTCGCCGTTGGGCATGATGTCCGGCAGTTGCAGGCCCCAGCCGCTGTGGCTGTAGCCCACGACGCCACCTTGCTCCTTGCCCCACTTCAGCACCGGCAGCGTCCAGCTTGGCCAGTCTTCGAGTACCTTCGTGTTCGGGTAGTCGTCCT
>CAZPUJ010000179.1:0-3061 GCA_964589725.1 uncultured Planctomycetaceae bacterium | reverse complement strand
AAATCTCCCAGCGACGACGCCATTGTCGCGGGCGCGTGGTTGCAGGAGCAGTTTCGAGCGTTGGGGCTGACGGCGAAGAATGTCATCGTGACGGTTCCGCGTGAGGACACGATCACGCGCGTGCTGGAAGTTCCCGACGTCCCCGCCGCGGAATTGCCGGAGGTCGTGAAATTTCAGGCCGCGGCCAAGTCGGCTCGAGCGCTGGACACGCAGTTGCTCGACTTTCTGCCGCTGCCCTCTCGCGCGGTGAGTGGCAGCCGTGAGGTGCTCGTCGCCACGATCGCCAAAGAACAGGTCGACATGATTCGGACGGTGTTGTCGCGCGCGGGATGCGAACTGTCGGTCGTCAGCCTCACCGCGACGGCGATGGTCGAATTGACCGCGCGATTGGAAACGGACTCCGCCGCGTCGTCGCCGCAAGCTGTCGAATTGGCGTTGCTCAAGCATGAGCAGCGCGTGGAGATCGCGCTGCTGCGGCAGCGCGGTTTGTTGCTAACGCACTCGGCGCGGTTGCCCGACGACGCGACGGACGCGGAGCACGAACAACAAGCCATCGTGGCGGAAGTCAATCGCACGTTGGTGGCCTTGCGGCGTCAGCATCCGGAACTGATCGTGTCTCGCGCCTGGCTGTGGGGCGACGCTAAAGAATATCGCGATCTAGATCATGTCATCGCGAAGCGGTTCGGTTGCGACGTGCGCATCGTCGATCCGTTGACTATTCCGAGCATCGAATTCAACGGCGCGAGAGACGCCGGATCGCATGTGCTGTTCACCGGTCCGGCCGGATTGCTGCTGGGGCAATCGGAGCGGATGGCTCCGTCGCTCGACTTCTTGAACCCGCGTCGCCCGATCGTGCCCCGCGATCTGCGTCGAATCTGGTGGGCGGCCGGAACCGCGGCTGCCGTGCTGCTCTTCGGCGGAGCGTTTGCCATTCGAGCCTCGCGACTGGGGGCGTTAGAGACCGACGTCACGAAGCAACAACGAGAGATCAAAGAACTCGATGACACGCTCAAGCGTTCGCAGCCCTCGGTCAAATCGGCGGACACGATTCAGCGGTGGATCGATCAGCGCGTCGTGTGGGTTGAACGCTTCAACGATTTGGCTCAGACCATGCAGGGAACGCGAACGCATTATTTGACGAACCTGACGTGTCAGCCGGGCACGGCCGGCATGGTGGCCGCGTTGCGCGGGACGGGCTTCGCCAGAGATCGCGATGACGTGGAGCAACTGAATGCTCGACTGACTCGCGCCGAGGGAATGACGGTCTCAGCGCACGAGATCACTCGCCCCGGCGTGGACGGCGATTATCCGTTTCGGTTTGACTTGGATTTGAGTTGGAAGCCGGTCGTGGCGAAAGCGGCAGTCAACACGAAGTCGGCAACGACACCTGTGAAGGACGAGAAGAAATAGACGACGAACTATGCAGCAGCGTGAAAAAATCTTGGCGACATTCTTAGGCACGACGTTGGTGCTGTTCGTCGTCGTTCCGAAGATGTGGTCGTGGTTCAACGGTCCGGTTGAGGAAATTCAGAAGCGGCTGGATGACGAACTGGAACGGCGCGAGAAAAAAGACCTCGACCTGACACAGACGCTCGCCAAGCAACGTCGCTTGAAGGAATGGAAGAGTCGCAGCCTGTCGCCCAAGGACAAAGAAGCAGCGTTGCAGTACCAGCAGTGGTTGACCGACTTGGCCGAAGTCGTGGCCGAGTTTTCGAACGTGAAGGTCGCTCCTGAACCGTCGGCGGCGGCGGCGAATCAACCGTATGTGGCTGTTCGCTTCCGGTTGAATGCGGAAGCGACGTTGGCTCAGTTACGGATGTTCTTGTTTCGGTTCCATCAGGCCGACGTGTTGCACGGCATCACGCGGTTGGGCATCGAAAGTCCCTCGACAACCGGGAATCCACGGCTCACTCTGGTGATGCAATTTGAGGCTTTGTCGCTGAAAGACGCGCCGCCGCGCGGGCCGTCGTTATTCGCTCGTACTGAAGTGGCCGAAGATTGGTTGGATGCTACGAAGCCATTGCGGGTGAAATCCGCCGAAGCATTCCCGACCAAGACGCCGTTCTTGGTTCGCATCGGACGACAGTACTTCGAAGTGCGCGATGCCAACGGGACGATTTGGAGTCTCAAGCCGGAGACCGGCGCGGCGAAAACTTCCGCAGCTTTGGAGGCCGAGGAGCGGACGGACCAAATTCCGGTGGATGAAACGATCGAGCTCGTGCGGGTGCATCCGGAGTTCGAAAAGCGGACGCTGACCGACTTCGACGCGATTCTGAAACAAAATCCGTTCCTCAAGCCGGTGGCCTACGCGCCGAAGCTGGAGTTTGTCGGTTCCAAATCGGTCTCGCGCGGGCAATTGCTGGAATTGGCGTGCCGAGCGAGCGGGTTTGATCTCTCCCTGGGCGCTGCGTCGTTCGCGCTGGCGGGTGACGTGCCGGAGGGGATGGCGGTCGAACACAACACGGGAAAGATCACCTGGAAGCCGTCGGACGAACTGCCGCTCGGCGACGTTGAGGTGCGCGTAACGGTGACAGCTCCGGGACTGAAGTCGCCGATTTCCGATGCGGTGACGATCACACTCAAGATGACCAACAAGCCGCCGGTGATTGTGTCCATTGGCGCACGACACGCGGTGCTCGGCAAGGAATTCGTGTTCAAGGTGAAAGCCACGGACGATGACTCCGAAGGTCCGCTGAAGTTCTCGTTGGGCTCTGGCGGGCCGGAAGGAACCAAGATCGATGAATCGACGGGCGAGTTCCGTTGGACCCCACCGGCCACGTTTGTGCCAGGGCCTGTCAAAGTCTCCGTGAAAGTCACGGACTCTGGTTTGCCGCCGATGTCCACGACGCAGGAATTTACGCTGACTGTCGGCGACGACCTGGCGCAGTTCACCGAGCTGACCGGCATTTTGGTGAAGGATGGCCGCAAGGAATTCTGGCTCACCGACAAGTCGACCAACAAGCAATTGGTGCTGCACGAGGGCGAAACCCTGCGCTACGCGGATATCGAAGCGAAGATCGAGCGGATCGAACTCAAAGCCATTTTCCTGCGCAAGGACGAG
>CAZPUJ010000178.1:0-16519 GCA_964589725.1 uncultured Planctomycetaceae bacterium | reverse complement strand
GCTGTGGTGGATGATGACCCAAACCTGTAAAGGGGGAGCGGCTCATCCGGTTAGTGGAAGCCGATGCCGAAGCGATCGGATATTCACGCGGCCGGAATTGAGGGTGCTCCCAAGGTCATGCTTGTAGGGTCAACCGCAACTTAGCCCTGTCGAACATGGCAGAGGTCGTGAGCCAAAGCTCAAGGGAACCGATGCTAGTACGGGCCGTGCGTCCGTTCAAGCCGCGATTCGCGACTTCGCGAAAAGTTTATGGAGCTCAGGAGGGATGAGTGATGCTTGGCAAACCGACTGATATGCCACGAAAGTCCGTGCTTCTGGGCACGAGTCCCGCCGTCCGAATTCGATTTTTGAAAAATGGCTCTCTGCCATTCATGTTGATGGCCGTGTCATGTGAGCCACAAGGCGTTAGTTGGTCGAGCGGCACGACCGTCGCCGGTTGCAGCGAGGCGATCGGTCAGCGTGGGGAGGGACCGGTGCTGACATGTTGAGCCTCCTTGCTCGTCGTTGACGGCAGCCACATCGCTCTCAGAAACGCCGTGGTCAGCCGCCCGCTGCCGACACCAGCACGCCAACCGCAGCAACACACAGGCCGAAAGCCTTACCTCAGCCGGCGAGTTGATACAAGCCTGCGCTTGAGGGGTATTCCGACTGGTAGACTTCAGTCTGCCAACGGCATTTGTACAACTGTGCGATGGTCAGCGCGGGAAGCGTGAAGTTATTCGTCAAGAACACGAACCGGCGCTTCTGCTCGGTGTCGTAGAAGGTGATGCGGCGCAGCGGGTCGGGATACGACTCGGCCGACTTCACGCCGGCCAACACGATGGTCTGATCGCTGCGCAAACCGGTCGTCTTGTCGACGGGACGTCGCGAGCGGCGTGTGAAGTCGAGATTGCGTTTGGCTCGCGTCACGAAGAACGCAGCACGTGTTGTCAGCGTGTAGAGTCGCGCGAAGTCGATGTAACCGCGGTCCATCACGTAGAACGCGCCCGGCTCGACGGGCAGATGGTCGAGCACCATGACGTCGTGCGTTTTTCCATGAGTAATCCGCACAAAACAAGGGATATTGCCACGCAGGTCCAACAGCGTGTGCAGCTTCACGGCTCCCTTGCGACGACGGAATCGAGCCCACGGAAACAGACTCAGGCACAGATCGATCGTGGTCGAGTCCAAGGCGTAAACCGTCTGCTCCAACTCCACGGCCAGTGTGTCGTGAGCAGACAACTCGCGAGCACGGGTGATCAAGACCTTCGCGAAGTCGGCATCGATCCGCCAGTCGTGATCGTGGTTGGCATCGGCCAACGTGCTCCACGACCGACACGCCGAACGCTTCGCGGAAGTCGGCCGAGCAGATCGACAGGCAATACCGATATACGAGCGGCGGGATGCCGACAGCTGTCTTCGCCTTGCGGCTGAAGAACCGATACCTGGTTGCGTACAAACCGGCATCGCTCATAGCCAGACCGATTCAGGCTCGGCGACCGCTGTAGTCCCTTCTTTTTTAACCTTCGACCACAGCCGAGTTTCCTCGCGCAGGAGTGCACTGCCAAACAGCACTGCCAATCCGCAACTCGCCCCCAAGGCGATCGGCGAATGCGTGGCGATGCCCCACACGGGCGAAACGGCCGCGACCGTATTCCCCACATCCGCCCCGAACGTCGCGGCGCACAGGCCTCCCAGCATCAATGGCATCAGCCACACGAAGAACAGAAACACGAACAAAGTGGTCTTCCCCTGTCGGCCCGTGCGAATCGCGAAGAACTGCGCCGCGAAGCCAAAGTACGCGATCGTTGCCACCGCAGTGATCGTCGGCACGAGAAAGTCGCGGTTCGGGCCCACTCCCGGAGCCTTCGGCACGAAGGACTCGACACATTGCACCATCGCGTAAGTCAGACCGGCCAGCAACAGCACGGCCGCGCGGTTCGACGATTCGTCCGCCCAGAGTGCCGGCCGCGTCAGGTTCTGCTTGTGGGATCGCCGCAGGTGGTTGTGAAAAGTGCTCGCTGTCGGCGTGATCGCCATCGTGATGAACAGGGCGGTCACCAAATTGAGATACAGCAGACTGGGGATGACCCACTCGGGCTGCAAATTCTTGTGGCCAATGATCCCGCCCATATTCAGCAGCGAGATCGTGCCCAGGAAGGCGACGGCCGTGCGTTTCGAAAACAGCGCGGCTTCTGCCGACCGCATGCGGCGCACGACGGGGATCGCCAGGAACACGATTAGAGGCCACTGATAGATCAGCGACTGAACGCACAACGGCAACTCGATGCCGAAGAACGTCGGCCAATTGGGCCCCCCTATGCCTCGGACGTTATTCCAGCTCATGGCCTCCATGATGCTGGGGCCAGCGGTAAGAAGTCCTGGAATGGGAATGCCCTTGGCCACATTGGGCGAGCTCAGAGAGCAGAAAACCACAAACAGTGTCAGCCCCATGTTGGTGCCGCGCGTCTTGCCGCGAGGCGCCAGCAGTCCGGCGGTCAGCGCCAGCAGATGAAATAACCACGTGGCTGACAGCAGCACGAGTCCCGTCGCGATGAAGCCCAGAAAGCCCGGTTTGCCGGCCACCGCGGCGAACAGCGAGAATGGCACAATCAAAAGCGCCACGAAGTACTCGCGAATTGGAGCACCCAGCACGAAACCGAGTGCCGTTGTCGTGGGCGACAGCGGCGAGATGCGATGAAAGTCCAGCACGCCGGAATCATTGACCTGACCAATCGACGACGCCACTTGGCTCATCCCGGCTAAGTGCAGAGCCAATCCTTGCAGCGAGAAGAAGGCCACAAACAAGCCGCCGTCCTTCATGCCCAAACCTTGGAAACCAGCCCACAGCAAGCAGACGCAGACCACCAGGACAACCAACGCTAACGACGTCGCCTGAGTCCGCCGCAGCCGGGATCGCAGGTGTTTGATCAAGATCGGATTATCGAACAGCCACGGGGCGATCATGACAGCTCCTTGGCTCCGATTTGCAGAAACACTTCTTCCAGTGACTCGCGCTTACGCTGGAACCGCGACACTCTCCCGCCCGCCTGAACGATCTCCGTGAGCAGTTCGGCCGCAGCGGCATCGTTGCCCTCAAACGGCAACTCAAAATGACGATCCTGCTTTTGAGCCCGCGCGTTGATCCGACATCGCGGCAGCACCGTTTCGAGTACGTTGGAGCCTTCAATGAACTCGATCTCAAGAATCGACTTCCCTAACACGCGAGCCGCAATCTCATCGACACGCCCACTGACGACCATTTTCCCGCGCTGCATGATGCCGATCGACGTGCAGAACTCGTCCATCTCCGCGAGGATGTGCGACGAGATCAGCACCGAACCTCCATTGGCGGCGAAGTCGCGGATGACTTGCTTCATCTGGGCTCGGCCATGCGGGTCCATGCCGCTGGCAGGTTCGTCCAACAGCAGGATCTTGGGTTCGGGAAGCAGCGTCTTGGCCAGCATCAACCGTTGCTTCATGCCGCGAGATAACTCCACCACGAGCACGTCGCGTTTTTCCATCAGCCCAACTTCCGTCAGTCGCCGCTCAATCTCCGGCCGGCGCTGCGGCTTTGGAATGAAATAACTCGACGCGAACAAGTCGAGGAATTCCCAAACGAGTAGGTCATCATAAACGGGTGAGAAGTCAGGCATATAGCCCAGCACAAGTCCGATGGCTCGCGGTTGTTCGCGAACATCGAGTCCGGCCACTTGAATCTCGCCGTAGGTCGGCGTCAGCAGTCCAGCCAGCACTTTCATCGTGCTGGTTTTGCCTGCACCGTTGGGACCGATCAGTCCATAAACCTCGCCCGGCTTGACTTCGAGCGTGACGTGATCAACCGCACACAGATCAGCGTAGTCAACCCGCAAATCGCGGATAGAAATCATGCCGGAGGCTCCGCGGCAAGAATTGGGCAAGCGGTCAGTCGAGATCACCGACGAAACGGTAAGATCGCGAACAGTGTGACCAGGTCACGGTCAAATCGCGAGAGCCAAGCATCTCCGCTCGGACGTGAACAGGAGGCAGTGCTTCGTGACACGAGCAATCCTCATTTGTTCGGCGGCCATCGGAGGGTAACCTTTCGCTCAATCGGGATCCGCAGAGATCTCTGTGTAGCTGAATCCGTAAGAATTCAGTGCGTTCCGTGAAATCTGAACTCTTGCGAGTTCAGCTACTACCGACATTCCACTGAGTCGTCGCCCATCTTCAGGAGTCAGTTATGTCACGAACGTCATTGCTGTGGATGTTGTTGTTGCTGGTCAGTTCGGCCACTATTCATGCAGATGATTGGCCGCAGTGGTTGGGTCCGCAGCGTGACGGTGTCTGGCGTGAGACCGGAATCGTTGATCGACTTCCGGCAAAGGGTCTCACGCGAAAGTGGCGCACCGCGATCGGATCGGGATATGCTGGCCCGGCAGTCGTCGGCGATCACGTTTATGTCACCGATCGCATCATTGTCGAAGGTGCTGATTCGGCGAATCCGTTTGAGCGAAAGCCGGTCCCGTCCTCCGAACGAGTCCTCTGTCTGAACCGCGATACTGGCGACATTCTTTGGAAGCACGCTTACGCGTGCGTGTACACCGTCAGCTATCCGGCCGGCCCGCGCTGCACTCCCACGGTGAGTGGCGACAAGGTCTACACGCTTGGTGCCGAAGGGCACCTGTTCTGTCTCAGCACGAAGGACGGCAAGGAGGCTTGGTCCAAAGAACTCAAGAAGGACTACGACATTCGCATCACGCCGACGTGGGGCTTCGCGTCGCATCCGTTGATCGACGGCAACAAGCTGATCTGCCTCGTCGGTGGCGAGGGAACCGCGGTCGTCGCGTTCGACAAGGATTCCGGAAAAGAACTGTGGCGAGCACTCTCCGCCACCGGCCCACATGGTTCGGGTTACGGTCCGCCGATGATTTACGAAGCCGCCGAAATTCGGCAGCTCATCGTCTGGTTGCCCGATGCGGTTAACTCGCTCGATCCCGAAACTGGAAAGGTGTTGTGGTCGTTCCCCTTCGGTTCGCGTGAAGGACTGACCGCTCCCACGCCACGCAAGGCGGGCGATCGGTTGTTTCTCACCTCATTCTACAACGGCCCGATGATGCTCAAGCTCTCGAGCGATCAGCCGGGCGCCACGGAACTCTGGCGCGGCAAAGGTCAGGACGAGAAAAAGACCGATGGCCTGCACTCGATCATGCCGACGCCGTTCATTCAAGACGGACACATCTATGGAATTTGCAGTTACGGTCAACTTCGTTGCTTGGAGGCCAATACGGGCAAACGCATTTGGGAAGACCTCACCGCCACCGGCGCGAATAAGGCCCGGAATGCTCGCTGGGCGAATGCGTTCCTCATTCAACAGGCCGACCGCTACTTCATCGCGAATGAGCAGGGAGACTTGATCATCGCGAAACTCACTCCCAAGGGTTACGAGGAACTCAGCCGTGCGAACTTGCTCAAGCCAACGGGCAACGCCGGCGGACGCCAAATCGTCTGGTCGCATCCCGCGTTCGCTCAGCGCCACGTCTTCGCTCGCAACGACGAAGAACTCGTCTGCGTTTCGTTGGCGGCACCATAAAAACGAACGCCGCTCGACTACTGGACTCGATGCTCAGCGGCATGCCGAAACTGCGAGGCGTCCAGTGGCCGAGTTCCGCGGTCTCCGAATCGGACGTCGAGCGTTGGTTGATCGGAGCCGGCAAGCTCCAGCGTCAGTCGATGCCAACCTTTGGCCAAAGGGATCGGGACAAACCACCACGGTGACTTCTTCGGCCAAGTTTGTGGCTGATCGTCAATCTTCAGTGACGTCACCTCGACGTTGCCGTGAATCTGAAATTGGCACAGGCCATTGTCGGTCGCCTCAAACCAGGCTTCGAGCACCGCGCGGGTCTTTTTCGTGACGCCGGCCGTGAGGAGCCAGTTGCTCTCGGCCTTCTGGATCACGATGGGCGAACCATCGCCGACCCGCAGTTGCCAACCATCGGCCAGCGGTTTATCTGGCGGCAGCGTCATCGCGGGCAGCAACGGAGGAAGGATCACATTGATGCGGATGGCCTGGCCTCGAACAGTGACATCGTTCTCGAAACGTGCGATGGGCACGAGGCTCACTAGGCCCGGTCCCAGCGTGCGCGGATCAAGGCGGACGGTCCCTTCCTCGCCGGCAATCTGAGCCACGATGCTGCCGTGATGCTGGAATACGATCTCCTTCGCACCCGGCGAGGCTGCTTGGAATGTCAGCGGCTCGTTCCAAGGGTGCTCGGCTGGCGAGTCTTTCGGAGTGATCGTCAGCGTCCGGTCGCCATTGCGGACAATGACCGAACGCCGCCAATGACCGGTCGTCAGAACCGGGTCATTGCCGCGGGCCAGAACCACCACGTCATGCGAACCGTCGCCATGCTCGCGCGTATTCCACGTCAATGAACCGTTCGGAGGACTCACCGAGACGCGCCGGCCGTCCACATACAATTCAAACGCGGCGACTCCCAGTCCATCCGTCGAGCGATGTTGCGGTGTGAGCGAGACGTCGCCATGCAGAGCCGCACCGGTACTGAGTCCTTCCACGGTCACATCCAGCTTTTTTTGCCACGGCTGACACAGAGCGTCCCCGACGATCAGCAATTGGTACGGGCCGGTGACCGACTGATAGAACGACTCCGCCAAGTTGCAACCGCTGGCGTAATGAACGTGAATGAACGGGCTGGGAAATTTCGCTTGGATCGCAAAGGGTTCGGTGACCGTGCCTGACGAGCCGGCAGCACCGTGCCGCAGGAATTCGCTAAGCGGCGTTTGCCCCGAGCCGGCGGTCATGATTCCGCCGAAGCTGGTGAGATGTTCGATGATGGCTCCCGGTCGGATCGTGCTGCCGCTGCCGGACCACTGAAAGTCGGCGGTGCCAAGCACCGCGCCGGCGACGTCGGACTTCTGCATCGGCAAGACACCCTCTTCAACGACCGCTTTCACACCGAGCTTCTCCAGCTTGGCCGCGGCTGTCTTGAAGGCCCACTCGCGAGTCGTCGAACGCACGTCGTCGTTTCGCTCGAAGTAGATTGTGCCGTCCGGCCGAGTCCCATCCGCGGCGACGCAGCGGCGAAGTTGCTCAACGGACTCTGCCACCGACGTTCCTCGGCCGCTGGTCACGGCCAGAACGGTCGACAGCAAATATCTCATCCCACGATCGGGCAGCACCGGCGCTCCGTTCGGCTGCCAACCGACCGACGCACGAAAACCCAACGTCGGTTGGATCTCAAACGTCACGGACTTCATCTCGTCGAGCAACGCCTTGAAGTCCGCTCGCTCGCGCAGGCTCTTGAGGTCGTCGTCTTTCGCCGTGTGCCGATGATCCCACCAACCGGCTTGAAGCGCTTCCCTTAACGCAGCCAGCGATTTTTCCGGTCGGCCCAAATTCGCGGACGCGCAGGCCACGTTGTAGAGCAACTCACTGGACTTCGGATGCGCGGTCTTCAACTCGTCGAACACACCGAGGACTTCATTGAACGATGTTTCCCGCGCGGCCCATTCCTCATTCGTTGGTGGTTGATCGGGTTTTCGTTCCCGTTCTTTCCGCGAGTGCTCCTGAAGTCGCTGGAGTGCTTCGGCATATTTTTTCTGCTCGTCCGGCGACCACGGCGTGTCCGAGGAACTCATGACGACGCGCCGCGCGTACAAATTCGAGTTGAGATCCAGATAGCGAACATCCTTGGCCAACACCAATTGATACAAAAACGTCAGCCCGTTGACCGACGCCACCGGCGTAAGAATCTGTGGCAGCTTCTGCGGGCCAATGTCCCCAGCCACATGAATCGCCGTAGGGATGTCCGCCGAATACAGCACCTGATCGATCTGCGGCGACAGCCCGCGATCGTTGAGCGTCTTCAGCACGGGGAGCAACACACGCTGCCGAAAGTCCACCACTGAGAGTTGCTCAAAACTGGGCAGCCCCTCCAACCGCACCACGTTGACGTCGGGAATCGCCCGCAGCCGCAGATACTCATTCGCCACGGCTCGCGAGGCCCAACTGTCCGCATTCACGACGAGCACCGAATTCTCCGGTGCTCCACCAGCGAACAATTCGCTCGCGATGAGACAGACGCAGGCCAGACAAAACACAACTCGGATTCGGCTCATGCCAATCTCCCTGCTGCCGTCAGTCGAAATAATTCACCACCACCATCACGACAATCCAGCACACGGCGAAGCGGCGAACGAGCAGACGTTCCGCTGTGGTGTCTCCTAACGAGTCAACCGAATCATGGAGAAGCAAAATCACTGACGACGAGAAACGCAATCTGGTTGGATGATTTTGTCAGTTGCTGATGATCTTGGCGATGGCCGCCTCTTCGGAATCGTCAACGGTTCAGCAAACGGCTCTCGGTCTCGAACAATCGAGAGAACCTTCATAACCTGCGGCCAGCGTAGCGACCGACTCGACCCGATCAGAAAGCGGATTCCAGGAGCCGTCTCATGACTGCACGACTCAATCGACGAGACCTCATCAAGACCGCGGTTGGCACGTTGGCCGCCGGGACAGTTGCCGTTGGAGCGGCGACGAGCATCGCTGCTGACCGACCGATCGAGCCGGATTTCAAGATTCGCAACGGTCGCATTCGGCAATCGGTGATGGGCTGGTGCAGATCATGAACGGCGACGTGATCCGCCGCATCAGCCAATACAACGACGTGATCGCTCACTACCACACTGCCGGCAACCCCGGCCGAGCCGAACTCGACGCCACGCAAGAGATCAACTATCCCGCCGTGATGCAGGCCATCCTCGCCACCGGCTACCGCGGTTTCGTCGCCCAAGAATTCATCCCCACCTGGCCCGACAAAATCGAAGCGCTGCGCCACGCCGCCAAAGTCTGCGATGTGTGAGGCGTGTCCGTCACGATGAATCTCACTTCAAGGTAACACGGTCAGCCCCAACGCGACGGCAGCGGCTCGTTGTCGGTTGTCGTTGGAGACAAATTCGGTCTCGCTTGCTGACAATGCCGCCGCCAGATGCAGCGCGTCCAATGTGCGAATCGAAATCGGCTGCGGTCGTTGCAGGCACGTTTGAACGACGTGCTGAAACTCGGCGTGGATATCGAAATCGGTCGCGATCAACTCGACGGTTCCGTCACCAAGATCGATCAACAGTTCATCCGCGAGATATTCCGCCTTTTGAGGATCGAGGCGGCCATCCGCTTCAAGCCGGCGGATTGTCAGGATGGTCTCAAACTGTCCCAGCGGAGAAGTCCGCAAGGTCGTCGGACGATCGGCGATGGCGCGAAACACCAGGGAATCCGGCTCCGTCAAATAGAGCTTTGCTAAGGCGGATGAGTCCCAATAGTTCATGGGTCAAATCCGATCCTCACGAAGTTCATCCAGAATTTCCTGAGTCGGACAGAGCGAATCGGAAGCGGTGAGTGCGCGAAGCCGATCCAGTTTTTGCAGCCAGCGCGTGCGGTCCACGGGTGTCACCGGCGCTTTCGGGGCATTCTCCGTGGCCGATGACTGACGCAGTTCGCGAGTCAAAAACCGCAGCAACTCCGCTTTCTCGTTTTGCGGAAGTTGAGCAATCGTTGATTCCAATTCTTTCAAACTCATCATCGGCTCCGCGCCAACGTCATTCGTCGTGTCCAGGACGGACCGCAGCCTATGCCAACCAGAGAAATCGCTCAAGAACGGTTTCGTAACCCGTGCCGTCGATTTCCGCCGGAACACGCAAGTGAGTTCGATTATTTACCGAGAACTTGTTTGAACCAGAGGATCGAGGCTTCGCCTTCTTTACGAGTGATTTCACTCACCGAGCGGCTGTGACGAATTCCATTTCTGAGTTCTGCCAGTTGGTCGAACTTCGCGATAAGCGCTTCCTTGTTGGCGAAGCGCGGCTCGAATTGAGGCCACAGGGCTTTGCTGATGATTGTGTCTTGCAACTCACGCAGATCAAAGAACTCCAATTTGCCAGCCAACGTGACGTACTTATCCGCATCCATTGCCGCGTTCTTCTTGATTGCGCGGCTGATTCGCTCATCGACTTTCGGCAAGATATGCGATGGGACCAACGAGGCATCGCCATTGAGAGACTTGTCTACCGTCGTGCGAACGGAAAGTTCCACTTGCTCAATCGCAGAGTCGAGATCACGAAGCTGTGGTTGGAGATCGAGCCTTTCTTTGATGAGTAGATTCTCAATGGCGTCCTGAATCGTGCGCTGTCGCTCTGCGATGAACGCTTCAAAGTCGTCGGGACCAAATGGATCGCGAAGCAGGATGGAAAGCGCGATTCCAGAAATGAAGTGCGACTCCAGGATGGCGCGGACAGTCTCCTCGCCGTTGTTCTGAATCAATTCCGGCAGGTAGGAGTTTGGCAGTCGATCGCTAATGACATGCCGGTTCGTGTCGGCCGTCAGCGGAGTTCGGTTCAGAATCGAATGAATGAGACCGCCCTTCACTTGCTTCGCGCCCCATGAAGCCGGAACGATGTGGTGGTCGTCGAGATCACCGTGTTGCGGAACATTTCCGCTCATCCAGTCGCGCGCTCCTTGGAGGACCAACAGATTGAAAATACCGTTATAGACCGACGTGCCTCGCTTGGTTTCTTTGCGGAGTTCAAGATTGCGAAAACGATTCGTGAACTCCTGAACGAGCGGCGGTTCAGCCAAGTCGTCGTCGATCCAAGTCTTCACATCGAGGAAATCGCGGGCACTGGTTGACTCGACCGAGCCGGAGTAGCGGTTGGTGAAGACCGATGCCCAATACCAATGTCGAATTTTCCGCTGCGCATCGAGTTGCCGCTGCGGTGGGATGGACTTCGTTTGAGCCTGCAATGCCGCGAACACAGGCAGGATGGAAACATAAGGCAAATAACCGGAGGCAATCGCTCCATATTCCTGCGGATGACGAAGCAGCTTGATGGCGACTTCGAGTGCGGCAACGGCCTGTTTCCAACGCTGCTCGAAATCCGCAATGTCTGGAATCAAGACTTCCTTTCGTCGGGTTCCGTCGGGATCACGCACCTGTTTCTCCTGGCCCGGCAGGAGAAAGTAGAGGTATTTCGGTGAGCAATAGCTTTGCCGCAGAATCGACATGACCTGCAAGATGTAGACGTTCATTTTCTCGGTATCGACAAATTCCAAACGCGACGCAGCATCACGCCACATTTGTTTCAATTGCAGCCCTTTTGGTTTGAGCAGTGCGTTCACGAGATCGAAGACGTCGAGGCGAACGCCACGGCTGTTGATTTGAGTGAAGATGTCACACACCTTGTCGACTTCGAGATCTTGGTCGAGTTCGATGTAGGAAATCTGATACTGCTCAGTGATGCCTTTTAGGTGTTCGCCAAATGCCTTTGCGTTTTGCGCATGGCGTTTTGCAGATGCGATCGCGACAGCATCCACAGATGACTCGGCGATCTTTACCTGAGTAAGCCAGTACTGCTCGTACCCTTGAACCCAGTTTGGCAAATCCCACCCGCCTGCTCCGATCACCGCCAAAGGAAAGATATGGTCGGCGTATTGAGCTTCGCGGTTTTCCAAGACCTTCGCCCATCGACGAGTCAGCCAATCGTAGTTGAATGCCTCGTCGTACTCTTCGGCCATGAACTTTTCGACGTGGACGAAATAGAAGAAACGGTTTGACCGATTGGGAAGTGGCAAGTCAGGCGACAGGAAGGCGTAGTACATCGCGGTGAGCCGATGCTGGCCGTCGAGCACGATGTATTCGGGCCGCTGATCTCCGGAGTAGCCATAGACAGATTCACAACTCAGGGCATCAAAGTTGTCCGTCTTGCCTTTCCAAAGCAGCAGACTGCCAATGTAGTAATCGAGGAAGATCGAACGCATCAGTTCACGAATGTCCCACGGCTTCCACTCGAACTCGCGCTGGAAATCGGGGATGACGAAACGCCCTTCCTTGAGACGGTTGATGAGAGTGTTGAGGCTCACATGGTCAGGCTTTTGTGCGTCTTTCATGGGCGTTGCGCTTCCCGTTTTGGAACGACTTGTTGGCTTCACTACTTCACAATCGTTGTAGCGAGGGATCGCATGTCATCGCCAGCAAGCGGAAATTCTTGTTCGCGTTGGTTAGAAACCGTTCTTGAGTGATTCGTCGGGCTGGCGTAGGCTAGGCACATCATGAGCTTGCCGGAAATTCAATCGTTGATTTCGCAGTTGCCTCGTTCTGAACGCGAGACGTTGCTGCGGCTGCTTGGACAGCAATTGGCGGATGAGGCTCAAGGGGGCAGTCTGCCGGAGAATTCGCAGGCCCCAAAGGTCGAGCGGTCTCAATGGTTGGACGAGCTGCGCCAACTGCGAGAAAGCGTCACCACTGGCACTCAGGGCACGCCGTTTTCCGAGATTCTCGACGACCTTCGCGCGGATCGAATCTGACCATGAGCTATTGGGACACGTCCGCGCTGGCCAAGCTGTATCTCGTGGAACCGGACTCGGCGAAGTTCGATGCACTGGCGCAGCGGGCAGTCCCGATCCGAATCTCGCCGCTGGTTCGATATGAAGCTCGGCTGACGTTCCTGCGCCGCGAGCGAGAAGGAGCGATCGCCGCTCATGCGGCGGTTGTGCTCAGTCGGCGACTGGATCAAGACATTGCCAACGGCAAAGTGGAAATCGTCGCCGCCGATTTCGCGATCGAAACCGAGTTCGAGCAAGTCGTGCAAGCCTGTATGAATCGAGCGACTCCGATTTCGATTCGCACACTCGATGCTCTGCACGTCGCGGATGCGCTCTCGGCGAAAGAGACCGAATTCGTCTCGAACGACCTGCGCCAAAGAGACGCCGCCGTGGCCATCGGCATGACGCTCCTGCCGTGAGGCGAAACCTTTTCAGTGAAGAAGCAGGATTGATCGATCTGCTCGGCTGACGCTCGAATGAAGTGACTCACGGCTTCGGCCACTTCAGGTGCTTGTGCAGGAACTCGAACGTGCCCTTGCCGTTGATCTCGCGGAGGCCGTCGGAAAATTCGATTTCGATGCGCTCGCCGAGGCCGAGCGTGTCGTACATCCGGCGGACTTTGGCGTATTCGTAGACGACCCATTCGTCGGGAGCGACGCCGTCCCAGTGGCCCCGTTCGACCATGAACGGTCGCGGGGCGTGCAGCGCGACCATCTCGGCGTAGTGGAACGTCGAGCCCATGTCGAAGTACGGCATCTCCCACACGACCGTGAACATGAAGCTGTACTTAGCGTCGGGTGCTGCATCGCCTCGTTTTCTTGGATTCACGTCCAATGGCGAACGGACTCGTCGCTTCGTAACTTGGGTTAGCGTGCCAGTAGAGCCTGTCCTTTCAAGCGTCAACACACCCCCGGTCGGTGTGAGGCGAAGCCTCGCTGGATGACCGCACGGCGTTTATAGTCTGCGATGGGACAGATTGGCGTCGACGGCCCAACCGAAGAGATCAAACGCTTCATGTTGCCGGAGGACGAACTCGCGGCAGCCCCGTAACAGTAATGTGCTGGGTCGCGTGCCTCGACCATCGCTAGAGATGGGCGTAGAGACTTTTCACTCTCAATTCTTCTTGATTCACTCTGGATTGGCACCATGACGACGAACCACTTCCATTATGAAAAAGGTGAATTGTTCTGTGAGCAGCAGCGGGTGGCCGAATTGGCCGAGGAGTTTGGGACGCCGTGTTGGGTTTATTCCAAGGCAGCGTTGCTCGGACGGCTGAAAGAGATTCAGACGGCGTTCGCGGCGGTGGACCCGGTGATTTGTTACTCGGTCAAGGCGAACTCGAATCTCAGCATACTCAAGCTGATGTACGACGGCGGCAGCAGCTTTGACGTCGTCTCCGGCGGGGAGTTGTATCGCGTCAAGAAGGCGGGGGCCGACACGACCAAAGTCGTCTTCGCCGGAGTCGGCAAGACTGATGACGAGATTCGGCTCGCGCTGCAAGAGCGGATCTTGATGTTCGACGTCGAGAGCGAAGCCGAACTGGACGCGATCGCGGCGGTGGCTAAGTCGCTGAGTGTGGTCGCTCCCGTCGCGCTGCGGCTCAATCCGGACATCGACGCCAAGACACACGCCAAAACCACGACCGGAAAGAAGGGGAACAAGTTCGGCATCGACATCGAACGGGCCGACGAACTCGCCGCAAAGATGCTCCACACGCCGAGCCTCGCGCTGAAGGGCATTCACATGCATCTCGGCTCGCCGATTCTCTCGACCGAGCCGTATGCCGTGGCGGTTCGCAAGGGGATCGAGGTCGTCAACGGCTACCGAGCTAAAGGCCACGACATCAATTGGATGAACCTCGGCGGCGGTTTCGGCATCAGCTATCGCCAGAACGAAGGGCCGCCCGCGAAGGATTACGCCGATGTGATCGTTCCCGGCGTATTGGAAGCTCGCTGCCGACTAGCTCTCGAACCAGGCCGATTCATCGTCGGCAACTCGGGCATCCTGGTTAGCCGGGTGATCTACACGAAGCGCGAAGGCGGAAAGCTCTTCATCATTCAAGACGCCGCGATGAACGACCTCGTGCGTCCCGCGATGTATGACTCGTTCCACCGCATTTGGCCGGTCCATCCGCGAGTCGTTATGCCCGACAACGTCGAAGGCGAGATCGCCAACTGCGAGAAGTCCGACGTCGTCGGCCCGATCTGCGAGTCGGGCGACTACCTCGCCAAAGACCGCTATCTGCCACAGGTTCATCGCGGCGAATTCCTCTGCACGTTCAGTGCCGGAGCCTACGGAACGGCCATGAGCAGCAACTACAACTCCCGCCCCCGCGCGACCGAACTGCTCGTCGATGGCGACCAGGTCAAAGTGATCCGTCGTCGAGAGACATACGACGACTTAATTGCAGCCGAGTTGGTGTGAAGCGTTTGCGACTCGGACTCACTTTATTGCGACATCAACTACCGAAACCAAAGCCCGATGTCTGAAACCAAGTACCCGCTGAACTGGGAACTCGACTCGATCCTGCCACATCCGGAGACGAAAGAATTTCGGTCGGTGTTGAGCGACTACAAGGCTCGGCTGACCAAATTGGCGGACGAGTCGGATCGGTTGCCGCCAATCTCGGCCAACGCGGAATACGTCTCCGGTTGGAAGCGATTGCTCACGGAGTACGAAGCGGTCGAAAAGCTCGCTAGCGATTTGGCGTCGTTCATCGGATGCCACGCGGCCGCAGATGCGGCGAACAAATTGTTCCAGCAGATGGAGGCGGAGTTATCCGCGCTCGATCCGTTGCGGGCAAAGATCGCGACGAATGTCGAGTTCGCGGTGAAGGAAGCCGACGCGGCAGCGATCGAGAAGTTGTTGAAAGCCGACTCGTGGCTGGGTGAGTTGCGGTTTTTCTTTGACGAGCGGCGGCGGAATGCGGCGTTGCGGTTGCCGAAGGAGCATGAGCAATTGGCGAACGATTTGGCCGTCGATGCGATTCATGCTTGGGGGCGGTTGTACGACCGGCTGTCGGGCGTGTTGCGGATCGAGGTCATGGAGCGAGGCGAGGTTGTCAAGAAATCGCCCGGTCAGGTGATGTTTGATTCGCCACAGCGAAGCGTGCGCGAAAACAATTTCTTTGCGGCCGACAAAGCGTGGGCGACGATTCAAGACACCTGTGCCGACGCGCTGAATCACATCGCCGGGTTTCGGCTGACGAAGTATCGGCATCTCGGTTGCGACGGTCATTTCGACACTCCCCTGCGGTTCAATCGCATGAGCCGCGAAACGCTCAACGCCATGTGGGCCGCGGTCACCCAGCGGAAGCCGATCTTGCTGAAATACCTTGCCAAAAAGGGGGAGTTGCTCGGACTGAAACAACTCGCGTGGTACGACCTCACCGCACCGCTGCCAGTGCGGTCAAAATCGACAAGGCAGAAACCCGGCTTGGCGGAAAAATCCGGGATTCTTGAAGACGAACTCTCCTACGACGATGCCTGCGACACTGTCATCCGCACCTTTCGCGAGTTCAGTCCCGAGTTTGGCGAGTTCGCGGAGACGGCCGTACGCGAGCGCTGGATCGAAGTCGAAAACCGTCCTGGCAAGCGGCAAGGGGGATTCTGCACCGGGCTGCCAACGAAGCAGCAGTCGCGCATCTTCATGACGTACACGAACTCGGCCGACAGCATGAGCACTCTGGCTCACGAACTGGGGCACGCGTATCACTCGCACGTGCTGCGCGACCGGCCGTTCTTCTTGCAGGATTACCCGATGAACCTCGCCGAGACGGCGTCCACGTTCGCCGAAGCGGTTTTGGGCGAGCAGCAACTTCGCGCGGCGAAGTCACCGGCGGACGAACTCAAGCTGCTGGACAACATGCTGTCTGACGCAGTCGCTTTCCTGATGAACATTCACGCGCGGTTCGTGTTCGAGGACCGTTTTCATCTGGAACGCCGAGACGGCGAAGTCAGCGCGGCTCGGCTGTGCGAGTTGATGCTCGCGGCGCAGAAGGAGACGTACCTCAACGCCCTCGCCGATGATGGCTGGAACCCGCGTTTCTGGGTTTCCAAGCTGCACTTCTACATCTCCGGTTTGCCGTTCTACAACTTCCCGTACACGTTTGGCTATTTGTTGTCGCTCGGTACGTTCGCGCTGGCCAAAGACTTTGCGGGCGAT
>CAZPUJ010000177.1:0-7513 GCA_964589725.1 uncultured Planctomycetaceae bacterium | reverse complement strand
GGCGTTGAGTTGGCGGAGCGAGACCGGTTCTTGTTCCAAGACTTGCAGCAACGTGTCCAGCGCACTGGCGGCTTGGAACGGCGGGCGGCCGGTGAGCAGGCAATACAGGATCGCTCCCAGCGAGTAGATGTCGGCGGCGGGGCCGATCGCATGCTCTTTGCCCGACGCTTGCTCGGGCGGCATGTAGCTGGGAGTCCCCATCACCGCGCCGCTGGCGGTCAGGTCGCTCCCTTGTTGTTTGGCGAGTCCGAAGTCGGTGACTTTGGGGATGTAGGTCAGGCTTTCCAGCCTGACCCTGCCTTGGGAAGTCGCACGCGTCGTCTTCGAAGCATCGTGTGAGTCAGGCTGGAAAGCCTGACCTACGGTAAGCAGAATGTTGGCCGGTTTCAGGTCGCGATGCACGACTCCCGCCAAGTGCGCGGCATGAACGGCTTCGGCGATCGTGCGCAGCATTCGGGCGGCGTCCTCAGGCGGAAGCGGGCCGCCTCGGAGTTTCTCGGCGAGCGATCCCCCCTCGCAGTATTCCAGCGAGAAGTACGGCTGACCGTCGTGCTGGCCGACTTCATAGACCTGCACAACATTCGGATGTCGCAGCCGAGCAATGGCATCGGCTTCCGCCAGAAACCGCGCTCGCTCGGCCGGGCCGGCATGAGCGGCAGCTAGCACCATCTTCAGCGCGATGATGCGCTTCGGCATGTGTTGCTGAGCTTTGTAAACGACTCCCATTCCGCCACGGCCAAGCTCAGAGAGAATTTCATAGCCGGGGATCGAGAGTGTGACGGCGGATCGTCTGCTGAGTGCTGTGCCTTTTGAATCTGTGTCGGAGTCCGCGCGTCCAATGATCGTGACCACTTCGCTGGGGTTGACCGGTCCCGGACTGTCTTCAGCAGCAGCCGCATCGGTCGAGACGGAACTCTGCTCTTTCGGCAGCACAGTCGATTGGTCAGCGAAGTTGGTGATGTTCTCGGCAGACGGAAAGAACTCGGTCAGCACCGATGGTTTGTCGAGAACCAACAGACCGTAGTCCTCGCGAGCGGGCGACTCTCCCTGTTGAACACGGAACTCAACGTCCAGCGCAATCAACTCACGCAGCAACGCCGCTTGCTCCGAGACCGGCACGCGATCCAGATACTTCTGAATCTCCGGCCGCCGCCCCGCGCGCCACTCAAGCTCGAATGCGTCGCACAGCGCGTCGATACGATCGTCGAGCGAATCGTCGGGCGTCGGATTCGGAGTCATCATTCACCTCGCTCACCGCCGCGCGTGGTCTTCACTTGCCGATCGCGGCGACTTGTGCGGGATTGTTTTTCCACTTGGCCTTCGTGGCGAACTCCGAGATCGAAAGCGTCTCCTGCGTCTTGTCGGTTTGGACCACGTAGAACAAGTCGGCTTCGATGCCCGGTTCGGCTTTGAAATGTCCGTCGGCGGAGATGGCGGCGACTTGAGTTTCCTCGGCGATCAGATGGCCGCGGAGATCTCCCGTGGCGGCATCCCAGAATCGGACCGTCCGATCATGACAGCCGCTGCCCACGGTCTGCCCGCTGGGAGTCCACGTGGCCGACATCACGGGAGCCATCGCCCCCAGACTATGCAGCACCTTCCCCGACTGGCTGTCCACCAACTGCAATGAGTGGCCATGACGCCCGACTGCGATGATCGAACCATTGGGCGACCAAGTGAGCGCGGTCAGCGTCGGTGAGCTCTTACCTTCTTGCATGGATTTGATCAACTTGCCACTGGTGGGATTCCAGAAGTTCAGCCCCTCGAGGGCAGCACTGGACCCCAATACCTTTCCATCCGGCGACCACGACACGACGAGCACGGGATACCCAACGTTGATCGTCGTGATCAGCTTGTTCGACGTCAGGCTCCAGAGCTTAATGCTCTTGTCGGAACTGCCCGACGCCAGCAATTTGCCAATCGTGGGGGACACAAGCTGCGTCACCGGCCCGGAGTGTCCTTTGAATTCTTGAATCAGCGGGTCCGCCGAATCCTTTTTGCCAACGGATTTCGGAGCGACATCCGCCGCCAACTTCGAGTCCCCGTCCGCCTCGCTGCCGTTGGATTTGTCTCCGGCCGCTTTTTTGCTGGAGGCCGGCTTTCGATCGGGTACTCGCCACAGACGAATCGTCTGATCCGACGACGCCGACGCCACCGCCTTGCTGTCAGACATCCAGGCCACGGCATTCACCGCACCCTTGTGTCCTTGATAGGTGACCAATGGCGTGCCCGACGGCATTTCCCACAGACGCACCGTATTATCGTTCGCTCCCGTCGCGAGCGTGTTCCCGTCGCGAGACCAGGCAAATGCGGTGACCAGTCCTTGATGTCCTTCCAGTTTGCAAATCCGCTTGCCCGAACTGGGGTCGCAGACCATTGGTGTGTTGGTGTAGATGCCGTTGATGGATGGCTTCTTCGGCGTCCAGATCGGCGGGTAAATGCCACAGGCATCAAACGACTGCTTGATTTTCGCCGACTCCACGTCCCACACGACCGCCGTCGTATATGTCGTCGTCGCGAGCAGTTTGCTGTCAGCCGACCACGAGAGAGAGGTTGTGGCACTACCTGTCAGCGTCTTGATCGCTTTGCCCGTCTCGGCTTCCCAAAGCTGGACCACGCCGTTCAACGCCGCCGACGCCAGCATTTTTCCATCGGGGGAGTAGGCCACTGTATACGCGGGAGCTTCGATCGTGCGCTTCACGTCGGTGGATTCGAAGTCGAACACGCGAATGTTCTTCGCTCCCGCTAACGCCACCGATTTCCCATCGGGAGCGAAGGAAAACGAATACGTCACATCGCCGTCCCCTGGAAACGCTTTCGTCTTCGAAGCCTCCGAGGGTTCCCACAAACTCAGGACCGGCACGGCCGTGCTCGAAAATCCCACGTACGTACCGTCCGGAGTCCACTCCACGCACGAGATCCCCACTCCCAAACCGACGTCTTTGTCCTTGTTGAAAATCTCGCCACGGACGACGTCATACACCAAGATGTATCCGCTGGCGGCACTGGCGTAGGCAATTCGCTTTCCGTCCGGCGCCCAGGCGACATACGTGACATATCCCTTCGGGCTGGGTACCGCGCGCAGTAATCGTCCCGATTTGACGTCCCACAACCCCACGATCGAGTCGGACCCACCGGACGACGCCAGTGTGCGACCATCAGGTGACCAAACTAAGCGATAGACATAACTGTTATGCCCCAGCAGACACTTGATGAACTTGCCGGTGTCGACATCCCATAACCGGATCGTCCCGTCGAGTCCTCCTGTCGCCAGTGTCTTGCCGTCGGGACTGATGGCGACGTGATAGATGGCTCCGCGATGGCGCCGCGTCTCCAGCGACCAACTCATCACACCCGGAACCGTCGGCGGACGTGACACCAACGCCCGACCGCTCAGTGGGTCTCCTGGCTTGATTCTGATCTTTTCCGCCGGGATTTCGACAATTTCGACGGCATAGCCAGGTTGTGTCGCGGACGGGGCTGCGCCGAGAGCCATAGCCGCCGCCAGAACGGCGATAACTTTCGTCGCACAGGGATTCACCACCATTCGCACGCGAGCCATGACTCACCTCCCGCAAACGCCTCGATTGTCGAACTGTCGCTAGTCCGCAAACACTCCTGACGTCGGTCTTTGCCAATTCCTGTCCGGTCTCCTCTCCCCCGCCGCGGGGGAGAGGGATAGGGTGAGGGGGCCGAGCGTTCCACCCGCCCACGAACCCCCTCACCCCGACCCTCTCCCCCGATGCGGGGGAGAGGGAGCAAGGTTGCGGGCGAAGCCCGCGTTACGGCGGGGGCAGCCGGAGTCTGCTAGGCGACGATCACTCTACTCCTTCTTTGTCCCATTTTCCTTCTTCTGCGTGGACTCCCTCTTCTCCGTGGACTCAATCGCTGTATCCGCCTTCTCGATCGTGCCCCACAGGTGTCCGCCGACTTTGCCGTGTTGCCAAGTGCCGGCATAGCGGTCTTCGTGGAAGATCACTCGCGAACTGAACGCCGCGCCCAAACCGGGCAACGTCGCGTCGGTGAGCGTGATCATCGGAGTGTCTTCCGCCCACACGACTCGCAACACTAACGGCAGCGTGACGTCCGTTTGGCCGTACTTGATCCGCGCCTCAAACATCCACAAGTCGTCCCGGACCTTCGCAACCTTCTTCAGTTCGTACCGCTCCGGATTCGCAGGCTTCGCGTCTTTGCCGACGACCGAGTAATGCCCGACCAGCACGCTGCCGGTCATTTTGTCGGAGAACGCTTTCTCCAATTCCTCGCGACTTGGCCGAGCCGCTTGCGCCGGAGACTTGTCCGCCGCGACGACACTGCCGCCGAGCGACAAACACAACACGGGATAAACCAAACCGAATCGAATCACACGGCGAATCAAACTCATCGAACGACCTCCTGGAGTTGAACCTTGGTGAGTCTCGCTTCGCGAGGCCCACGCGACATCACTTCCATTTCACAATCCGCGGTTCCCAACTTTGTTCAATCGGAACGTACGAAACCACAAAACCCGCCGCACCGGCACGCCGCGTTTGTGCGATTTGAGCCATGATCTCGCGCCGTGTCACGTCCCAACCTTGCAAGACGGCGATGAAGCGACTCGGCGAGACCGGCTTTCCAGAATGCCGCTCGGGTTGCGTTCGCATTAGGTCGATCGCTTCGGTAATCCAACCAGCTCGGTCGCCGTAGTGCGGCAAGTCGCGGCCAAACGCTCGGAACGGCAGCAACAGCGCGAGTGGTTCGGGGCGCTCCGCTAGCGGCGACAGTTGCTTGGAAAACTCTTTCCAGCAAAGACCCTCGAAGCAACCGACACCGGCACACAGTTCGTGTTCGTCGTGAGCTTCGCATTCCGTCGTCCAAACGGGGATGACTTGGACTCGACCTACTCTTCCTGGCCCCTCCTTCGGAAGAGGGGGATAAGACGCAGCGACCTCATCGACAAACTGCGCTGCGGCATCGGGGCCGAGTGACTTCGTCGTTCGCTTCGGGCCGTAGTCGGTCGTCCAACGACACAACAGATGCCCGCAGCCGCACGCCGATGGAGCGGCTTGCAGGTCGTTGAGAAACACGCCGACCGGTCTCGGTAGCCCGTCGAGCAATTTCTGCACGCGAGTCAACTGCGCGTCAAAGCCTTCGCGCGAGAGGACTGGCACCCACGGGTACGTCTTCACAACCTCATCGACCGCCGGCAAAGGACACTTCGGAAAGAACCGACGCCACTCCGGATGCCCTTGCAGACTGGCCATCAACTCCGGTCGAGCATCCGCCAATTCGGGACAGCGAGCGACCTCAATCCAATAGAACAATCGCAGTCGCTCCTGCTGGACTTGCTGGACCACTCGCGCGATCTCGCGCCGCGACGTGAAAGAATCTTCGCCCACTCGCAGCACGATCGCGTTCGTGTCCGTTGCTCGCAGCGAGGCGAAGAAGGCATCGTCGGCTTGCGAAGCATCGACTAGTCGAGCGCGAAGCTCAGCGTCGATCACGAATGAGGGCTCGGCTGCCGAACAGGGTTTGGGCCACACCAGAATCACAACTGACAGCAGAAGCCACCAACGTGCAGAGGCCATTCGGCTCGCTCCTGAATTCGCCGACTTACGACATCGTGGCCACATCTTTATCTTTTGTGCGATGCTCGTGGCTACGCAGGTGCTCCAAGCAATACTCGAACGTGCCGTCGTCGCACTTCGAGCAGATGCGGAAGTCGGCCTGTGGGTCATCCTTTTCGGTCAGGCCGCAGATTCTGCAACGATGAAACGGTTGGGAGCCTTTGGTCACGGTACGGAACGCGGATTCCATCGAGCGTTTACCGAACCTCAGTCGCCAGAAGACGTCCTTGCCGAAGAACAGGAAGAAGTTCAACACGGACGCGGCGACGTACAAGCGTGACAGCCAGCTTCCCATGATCACGGTGTACCCATATCCCAACCACGTGAGCAGTGCCAGCCACTTAATCTTGACCGGCAGAAAAAAGAAAATATTGAGCACGAACTCGGGATACAAAAAAGCGAATGCCAGGAACACGGACGTCCCAATGAAGATGTTGGTCGCAGGACCACCTTGAGGCAGCCCGAACGTGACGGCGATCGTCGCCAATGTGGCGATCAACACGTAGATGTTGTAGCGGAACGCTCCCCAATGACCTTCGAGAGCCGTTCCCATGAGCCAGAACAAATAAATGCCGAACAGCGAGAGTATGCTGGTCCCCGGCGGATAGAACAGAAATGTGACCAGTCGCCAGACTTCGCCCTGCCAGACTTTGTCCGGCAACAGCGAGAATGTCGCCAGCAAATCCGGCTTGCCCGGTTGCGGCGGCATCACGTTCGCCAACAGCCACGCAGCTCCTTGAGCCATCGCCAAAAAACGCGTGAGCTGCGGAATCGCGAACCGTCGGAACCGGCGTTCGAGTCGATCAAGCAAAGACATGGTTGACACTGAAGTTGGAAGAGTGAAGCACACAAGCCAATCCGTCGTTATTCTGCCCTTCCATCATTCTGCCTATACCGGGATAGCAGAATGATGGAAGGGCAGAATGATGAAGGACCGCAATCAATCACCGAGTATTTTCGCGCGCCGAAACGATTTCGAACGCTTGCAGTGCAGAGTCAAAACTTGGAACTACTCAGAGATGAATTGTTGTTGGCGTCTGATTCCTTCTGCTTTCACTCCTCACCTTTCACCCTTTGACCTTTGTGGAACACATCTGTCTTTGGAAATTCCGCTGCCCAGGCGTACCAGCGGCATTGCAGACCGTTGATCCAAGTCAGCTCGCGGCCTTTGAGCGGTCCATCGACGCAGCGGCCGGCAAGCGTCCAGCGGCTGCCGGTTTCTTGGTCTTTGAAGGGAGCGGTCTCGGGCGAATCGTCATCCGCGCGGAGCGTCAACACGCGGTCATCCAGCTTGCAATGAAACGCGACCGCCGACTTGGTCGGCCCGTACCAGAACACGGCGATCGGCTCGCCACCGGAGTCGTCGAGGAAGCACGCGCGTTCGACTTGCTCATCCAACGGAAACGCTTTCGTCGCTTCACGGACCTCGACGCCATAAATTGGCGCGAACGGTTTCAATCGCGGATTGACCGCGCCCATCGACTGCTTGGCTTCCTCGCTGATCCCGGTCGGCAACTCTTTGACCTCGTACTTCTGGCCGTCGAACAAGTCGTACGCCGTCGACTCCGGATGCAGCATCAGCCAGTGAGACCATTCGGTCATCACGTTGGGAATGCGCGTCAGTTGTTTGCCGGCTTGCGGCCCTTCGATCGCGCGGCCGCTGAGCGCCGACCAAAGCGTTCCGTCGCGGCCTTTCACGACCATCACGCCGCCGCGCCAACCATGAAACTCGTAGCCGTAGTCCTTTTTGTACGCCGCGACATAGCCGCCGTCAGAGTCATAGAAAAACAGCCCGTACGTGTCGTTGATGACTCGTGGCGCGGACAGGAAATGCCGCAGCGAGATCGCCCCGCCGTTGTGTGCTCCGCGAATCCAGGCCAACACACGGTCATCCGGCTGAATAAACT
>CAZPUJ010000176.1:0-7831 GCA_964589725.1 uncultured Planctomycetaceae bacterium | reverse complement strand
CATCCTCCCGCGCGACTCAAAAGCCAACACCAAAAATCAGGGGGCATCACCCCCGCCCGACTTGACTTTCGACGTTACATCTTGCGCTTCGGGCTTGTAGGCCTCCACAGACCACGCAACCGGACGAATGAGCCGGCCGTGAGTCCGCCGCTGAGCAGAATTCATCGGCCTCATCCAGTCCGGTATCAACATCAACAGTAGAAGTTTCGGACTATGTCGTCGCGGTCGCGGCCCGTTTCGCTTCCGCCTCTTTCCACAATGGCCCGTAGACCTCTTTGTCGAATGGCGGGCAGCCGGTGGCGTATTGGCCGAGCGGATGATTTTTCGTTCGCATCAGGTTCGTGCAGTACGAGAATGTGCGGCAGACACGCTTGCGATCCAGACGGCCGGTGTCTTGAAGTTGCTTGACGAAGTCCGGCTGCGAGAGCGTGCCTCGGCCAAGACCGACGAGCGCGATGCGGCCGGACGAAACATTCGCGGCGGCGGCTTGCGGCATGAACTCTTGCAGCCAACTGTAGCCGCTGCCAACGACGGGGAAAGTAGCCCTCTCGCTCCGCGAGAGGACAGCCGAGTGCTCGTCCAACGCGGATGGAACTTCGGGAACTTCGGTCTCTGAGGGCGCGTTCGGCTGATCCTCTCGCGGAGCGAGAGGGCTACATTCCTCCTGCACGCGCGCGGCGATGCGGAAGTGGCGGTCGATGCCGACCAGCGGATGCTCCGGTGGCTTGTAGCCGTCGACGGGCGGGTACTCCGCCGGACGAACGACGTGCGGGTTCGCGTACGGGTTGCCCAGCGACACGTTGAGTAGCGACACGCCCCACTCGCGCAGCCAACGCGCGACTTGCAACGGCTCGGCGAGGTTTTCGCGACGATGATCGTTCGGGTCAGTACCAAACGCCGTGACGAGCGGCAGTTCGTGCGGACACGGTACGCCGATGAAATCGTCTCCTCCGCCGCGATACGGAATGCCGTCGTAGGCGTTTAACCGTGAGGCGATCAACAAGTCCGGCAACTCGACTCGGATTCGACCAAGGACGTTGCGAATTAGCCGCGTGCGATTCTCCAGCGAACCACCGTATTCGCCGGGACGGTTCGTCGACGCGAGCAGCTCGGACAGCAGATACCGATGGCATTGTTTGACGTCTACAAAGTCGCAACCGATCTTTACAGCCAGCTTCGCGGCGGCGAAGTATTGGTCCTCGATTCGTTTGAGGTCGTCGTCGTTAAGCAGCGGAAACGACTCGTCGACGAAGCGGCCGGTCGACTTGTCTTTCGTCAGCGGATCGAGAAGCGGATCGTGAGTCGCCAGCAATGGCCGGCGGCAACTGAACCGTCCCGAATGCGTCAGTTGCAGTCCGACGAGCAAATCGCCGTCGTAACCGAATGCGTCGCGATGCGATTGCCGACACTCCGCCAGCATTCGCTCGATCGCGCTGGCCGATCCATCGTGCAGCCACAACTGCCGCGGATTCATCCGCGCGTCGTCGGCAATCGCGGTCGCCTCGCCCCAGATCAGCTTGGCCCCACCGGCGCCGAAGCGGCGATAGCGGCGATAGGTTAACTCGTCCGGCAGGCCGTCGAGCGTTCCGTCACAACCTTCCATCGGTTGAATCGTCCAGCGATTACCGATCGTGCAAGAACCGATTTGGAGCGGCGCGAACAGCGGCGCCAGGTCGTCCGACATCGCGATGTGATCGAGTCCAAGTCGCTTCGCATCGGTCACCAAATCGTCCTGAGATCTGTAGCGGAAGAAATGGGCCATGAGAGTCTCGCGCGGTCGATCGGCTGATGTCGCTTGCTTGGCTCACATCGGGCCGTCACGCTGTTGGAGTGTGAAGGCCCGGCAGACGGTCGTCAAAGGAGAGCTCCGATGAATCCCCACTCGATCTGGCGTTCTCGGCTCATCGAATTCGTGGTTGTCGCGTGCGCGGCGAGTGTGTCACTGGCTGGAGCCGACACGAAGGAGAGTAAGCCAACGAGGCCGAACATCCTCGTAATCCTCGGTGACGACATGGGCTATGCCGACATCGGTGTGCAGGGTTGCCGGGACATTCCGACGCCGCACATCGACTCGCTGGCGAAGAACGGCGTGCAGTGCCGTAGCGGATATGTGAGTGGGCCATATTGCAGTCCGACTCGCGCGGGGTTGATGACCGGCCGGTATCAGCAGCGTTTCGGGCACGAGTTCAATCCCGGTCCGCCCACCGACACGAACATCGATGTCGGGCTGTCGCTGCAAGAGACGACGATCGCCGACCGGCTGAAAGCCGCGGGTTACACGACGGGCATGATCGGTAAGTGGCATCTCGGTCACGCCGAGAAGTTTCATCCGCTCAATCGCGGTTTTCAGGAATACTTCGGATTCCTGGGAGGCGCACATTCATACCTCACCGCCGGCCGCAGCATTCTGTGTGACCGCGAACCGGTGCCCGAGCCGAACTACCTGACCGACGCGTTCGCTCGCGAGGCATTGGCGTTCCTCGACCAGCAGGCCGCAACCGGCAAGCCGTTCTTTCTTTACTTGGCCTTCAACGCGGTCCACACACCGATGCACGCGACGGACAAATACCTGCAGCGCTTCGCTAACATCGAAGACAAAGGCCGCCGCACCTACGCCGCGATGATGTCCGCGATGGACGACGCCATCGGGCAGGTGCTGGATAAACTGCGGCAACAGAAGCAGGACGAGAACACGCTGATCTTCTTCTTCAGCGACAACGGCGGGCCGACCAATGCGAATCATTCGTCGAATCAGCCGCTGCGAGGCCAAAAAGCCACGACGTGGGAGGGCGGCGTTCGCGTGCCGTACCTCGTGCAATGGAACGGGAGGTTGCCGGCGGGCAAGGTCTATGATCAACCGGTCATTCAGCTCGACATTCTGCCGACGGCATTGGCGGCGGCGGGCATCGCAGTCTCGCCGGACTGGAAGCTCGACGGCGTGAACCTGCTGCCGTACTTCAGCGGCGAGAAATCCGGCGCGCCGCACGAGGCCCTGTACTGGCGATTCGGCGCACAGATGGCGATTCGCCATGGCGATTGGAAGTTGGTCAAAGCACGCGGCGCGGACGTTGCGCGAGGCACGCGCCGTGCCGGTGCCCTCACACTCGAAGGGGCGATGCTGTTCGATTTGGCCAAGGACATCGGTGAACAAAATGACTGCGCGGGTTCGAACTCGGACAAGGTCAAGGAACTGACGACGTTGTGGAACGCGTGGAACGGGGAACTCAAAGACCCGCAATGGAAGGTGGCTCGCTCAGCGGACACAAAGAACGCGAAAAAGAAGAAGAAACAGAACTGAGGCCATTCATGCGGCTGGGTGACTTTGAACTGCTGACGGTTTCTGGTGGGACGTACTTGATCGACGGCGGCTCGATGTTCGGCGTCGTGCCGCGGACGGTGTGGACGCGATATATTTCGGTCGATGAGCAAGACCGCATCGCGCAGCGCACGAACTGCTTACTGGTCCGGACGGGCCGCGAGAACGTGCTGATCGACACCGGCTACGGCTCGAAGCTGACCGAGAAGGAACGTCGAAACTTCAGCACCGAACCGGGCGAGCCGATCGTCGCGAGTCTCGCGGAGATCGGGCTGACCGTGAACGATATCGGCGTCGTCGTGTTCTCGCATCTACACTTCGATCACGCGGGCGGAGCGACTCGCGTTGACGAGTCCGGTCGTGTGGTGCCGACATTTCCGCAGGCCACGTATGTCGTGCAACGGCACGAGTGGGTGACCGCATCGGCCGAGTATCCCGAACTCCGCGCGGCTTATCACTTGCCGAACTTTGTGCCTTTGAAAGAGGCTGGCCAACTGCGGCTGATCGACGGCAACGCGGAGATCGTTCCCGGCCTGCGAGCCTGGGTGACTGGCGGGCACACGGAAGCTCATCAGGCGATTGTCATCGAGAGCGGCGGCGAAGGAGCGATCTATTTGGGCGATGTCTGTCCGACGTTCCGGCACCTGCCGACGCTGTGGTGCATCGCCTACGATCTCGAATTACTCAAGCTGCGACGCATCAAGCCCGAAGTCTTGGGAACGGTCGCCGACCGCCATTGGTGGGCCTTGTGCGATCACGACCCCGACCACGCGGCGGCCAAGTTGCGACGCGATGATCGACGCGATTTCGCGACCACGGAAACATTAGCCACATTGTCGTTGAGCCGCACGCCGTAATTCGAGGGTATCAACCCTCTCGCGACAACGGGGAGGCCGCGGGACGCCACTCCCTGACCCGCTGAATTTTTTGAAGCGATTCCATCTTGACCGGAATTTGGCTCAGACGTACGGTTTCCGCACGTTTGTGCCCTATTCACGATTTGCAAGCCAACTGATTCAGGCAGGGATGCCGATGGCCGGGTTTCGGACACACATCACGGTGAGCACTTTGGGTGGCGTGGCCTACGGGTACGCGGGCGTTCAGTTGGGCTTGGCGATTCCGACGTGTGTGCTTGCAGGTGGCTTGTGCTCGATCGCCGGGATGATGCCCGATCTGGATAGCGACAGCGGCGTGCCGGCGCGCGAGACGATCGGGTTTGCGGCCGCCATTGTGCCGATGCTGATGCTGCACCGGATGCAGGCTCATGGATTCAGCATCGAGCAGATGGTGCTGGCGGGTGCCCCCATTTACTTGAGCATTCGATTTGGAATCGGCTGGTTGCTTAAGACTCTGTCGGTGCATCGCGGCATGTTTCACAGCATCCCGGCGGCGGTGATTGCCGGCTTGATGGGATTCCTGATTTGCGATTCGGGCACGCCCTTCGCGCGATACTACAAGGCCCTCGCGGTGACGCTGGGCTATCTCATCCACTTGGTGCTCGACGAAATCTGGAGTATCGACTTCGGAGCCGGCATCCCGCGTGCGAAAAAGTCACTTGGGACCGCGATGAAGCTGTTCGGCGACGAGCTTGGCCCGAACTTGGCGACGTATTGTTTGCTCGCTGCTTTGGGCTATACCGCGTTCGAGGAAGACCCTTCATTCTGGAAGAATATCACCTCGATTCGCGAACTCCGCGACGCTGAATCCACGGCGACAAAGCTGGAATTGGATGCAGCGACACGTTAAGAAAAGCCCGCGTTCCTTCGTCGTGATTGAGCGTTCGAGGAAGATGGGCACTCCTGCCCGTTCCGCGCTTCCGGGCAGACGGGCAGGAGTGACCATCCTCCGAGAGCACTCTGTCGCGGCTTTGCCGGTGAATGCGAGACTGGTTAGAACGTCTCGCGCGGGGACAGCCGGCGGTTCTGGCCTAGGGACGAGACGCCGACCAAGACGCTTTTGCGATTGGATCCACGAGTCAGCAGCTAGGCATCACTCAAAGCGCTCGAAAAAAAGGCGTGGCCGTGTCGGTGATGAGTGGATAGCATCATGTAGTCATTAGGCGAGACGAGCATTGAGGCTTGTGCGCGTTATTCCTGGGGGAGCGGATCATGTCTGTGGTCGTTGTCGATGAACTGCTGCAGCACGAACTTGAATCGCTGACAGCTCCCGTGGAATTGCGGGATCGCCAAGGTCGGTTGCTCGGCCGGTTCAGTCCCGTGCTTTCGGGACGGCAGGTTCGCCGAGCGTCTGACAATTGTCCCTACTCGGACGACGAACTCGATGCGATGCGCAACGAAACCGATGGCCGCACGCTGACCGAGATCAAGTGGGATTGGGTCGGCGGATGAGGTACACCGTCTGCTGGCGTCCGACCGCCGAACGAAAGCTCAACGAAATCTGGAACGAAGCGACGGACAAGTTCGCCGTCTCACAAGCCGCCGACGCCATTGAGTCAGAACTCCAGTCTCGCGCCTCCAGCGCGGGCGAATCGCGTGGCGATGAGGCTCGTTTGCTGACCGTGGCTCCGCTGGCCGTTTACTTCGATGTTCACGAAGACGATCGCACGGTCGATGTCTGGTCAGTGTTCCGCGTCTGATAGCCAACCAATTGCAGAATTGCCGTGATATCAAGCGAGCAACGGACGCGTGACGCGGCTTTGCCGGTGAATGCGAGACTGGTTAGAACGTCTCGCGTGGGGACAGCCAGCGGTTCTGGCCTGAGGACGAGACGCGGACCAAACCTGGAGTGCTGCGGCTCGACGCCGCCGTCCATTTATTTGAAATAGCAATCCTCAAAGTTCAAGAATCGCTGCTACAAGAGCTGACTGACGAACGCCGTATTTTGGTTCATCGACGTCGTCATTCCAAATGAATGGCGGGCGGTGTTGGGGCACCCCCTGGGTCACACCGCACTCCAGGGCGTGGCCGGTGAATGCGAGACTGGTTAGAACGTCTCCCGCGGGGACAGCCAGCGGTTCTGGACTGGGGACGAGACACGGACCAAGACGTTTTCGACGTCCCGCAGCCGGAAAAATGTGTTCGGAAATTGGAGAAACTTTGGTGAATGAGCCATTCGAACCATTCTTGATTCGGAATGTCCTTTACTTTACGGATGGAGGCACGATCAAAGTCTACTTCGTGGATGCGCTTGAGCGCACCCACATGGTTTGGGTGCCGGAGCACTGTCTCGTACTGCGCAACCATTCGGGGGATTTAATTTTTGATGGCGAGGCAGTCCAACGACGTTCACAACTAGAGGGCATCCTCCTGCACGGACTTCGGGAGGCGCAGTTTGACTTGGAGCCACCACAACGACGATTTGATTGGGACACAGACGAGGAGCTATTGAGGCTTGCTCGGTTGCGTTTGCAACTATTGCTGTCTTGGGTCGAGTCGGATGAATACTTGACATGGCCCGAAGTACGTGCAGTGAAGATCCAAGAGCAGGCTGCGGAAGACAAGAAAGAGGCCGATCGCAACATCGCCAAGGATGCGGCTGAGCAAGCGGAGCGGGACCGAGAACTTGCGGCCCGAAGACGAATTGCGAACGAGCAAGGAAGATACCAGGAGGGAGACCGCTGTCTGCATTGTGGTTGGACTTATGCTTGGGATGGAGTTGCCTGCGGCCATTGTAAGAAGTGATTGATCGCGGAGTGGCAAAGCTTGCCGCAATCTGTGTGTTTGAAGAATCGGAAACTAGAGAGTAGCGCTCGATCAAAACAGCGGTGTCAACTCTGACATGAACACCCAATTCAAGTTTCCTGTGCCTGCGGCACCCAGCTTCTCCGAAGCTCGGCCACCCGATTTCTGAAACTCTCCAAACAACTCGCGAAAGGCACACAACGATGAACATTCACCTTCGATCCAATTTCGTCAGCGGCATTACGTTGACCCTGACTCTCGTGGCAACTGCGGTCTGTTTCGGCGCGGATGACGCCAAGCCCGCCGCCCAGCCGCTGGTCAAGACAACTCACGTTTACAAGACGGTAGGGGACGTGAAGGTGGAGGCGGACGTGTATCGGCCGGAGGGGGCGGAGGCTCGGCCGGTGGTGGTTTGGATTCATGGGGGAGCGCTCATCGTCGGCAGCCGCTCGCAGGTGCCCAGGCAGATTCTGGAGCTGTGTACTCGCGAGCGATTCGTGTTCGTGTCGCTCGATTATCGGCTGGCTCCGGAAGTGAAGTTGCCGGAGATCGCGGCCGACGTGCAGGACGCCTTCCGCTGGCTGCACGAGCAAGGTCCGAAACTGTTCGCCGCCGACACGCGACGCATCGTCGTGACGGGCGGCTCGGCGGGCGGGTTCCTCACAATGCTGTCGGGAGCGATCGTCACGCCCAAGCCGACGGCTCTTGTGGCGTACTGGGGCTACGGTGACATCGACGGCGAGTGGACGCGCACCAAATCGACTCATCACGGAGTCCCCGTCGCGCGCGATGAAGCGCTGGCCGCCGTCAACAAAAAAATGCTCACGAACACCGACGAACCCGCCGAAGGGAAAGCTCGCGGCGGTTACTATCG
>CAZPUJ010000175.1:0-19299 GCA_964589725.1 uncultured Planctomycetaceae bacterium | reverse complement strand
GTTCGGGACGCGGAGTTGCTTGCCATCAATGTAAGCGGCCACGATCAGTACGACCGTGACCAGTTTCACATGCCAGTGATTCAGCAGAAGTTCTTGCCATTCCATGATCAATGGGCCTTTCCAGTGATGTTCGATTCGAGGGGAAAAACTGACATTCTCTCCGGCGAATGCACGATCGTCAGAAGAGACCCTGCCGCGCGAATCCGACGGCGTGGCAATCACACGTCCTAAGCCCGACCGCCCAACCAGAACCAACTGACTGCGGAGGTCACGGCGACGAAAGTCGTCATCAACAGCTCGTGCAAATGCGAGAGTTCGATATCCAAACAAAAGGGAAACATGTTCAAAGCCTTCGCAATAAACGACCGAGCCGTCTCGCCAGGGACATCCTGACGAGACGGTCGGCGGAAGCGTATCTTGGCGGGGGATCACCCCCGTCACCTTACGGCAGCGCCGTCTTGGCGGCGTCGAATGTGCCATTCATCTTTGTGCCGATCGCGGTGATCGTGCCGATGCAGACCACGACAATCAGCGCCAGCATGACGGCGTACTCAACAGCGGTCGGGCCATCTTCCGAAACGAGGAATTTCTTAATGAGGTTCATGACAATCTCTCTTTCTCTTTGATGATTTTGAAAAGGGATTTCCGAGTTCTCTCAGGCTCGATTCGTGCCTGTGTCCTGACCATCCGACGATTCAACCAGCTCTCTCACCGGCTGCTTTTCGGACGTGCGGGACCGAGATGGCAGTCTGCGTGCAGACTGGCCATCACAACGCAAACTCGGAGGCCCCCGAGTTTCCCAGTGGTCGGTGATCGCATAGGATCACTCGCCCACTGAACTGTTCGCAGCAGAAATCTTTGGTGATCACCCGCGTGGTTGCTGCGTTCAGCGTTGTCACCACAAAGGTAAGTCAGGTACGAACGGAGTCAAATTGGGGACTTGAGAAAAATTATGTCGGTGACTTTTTACGACGGGCACCACGCAGAATCGGCATAGCTGGGAGAATCGAGTCTGCATCAAAAATAAGAACCGTCTCGCCGGAATGGCTCCGACGAGACGGTTCGTGGTCAAGCACCGATACTTGCGGGGCAACCCGCTTCGCCTTACGGCAATGCCGTCTTGGCGGCGTCGAACGTGCCGTTCATCTTCGTGCCGATCGCGGTGATCGTGCCGATGCAGACCACGATTATCAGCGCCAGCATGACGGCGTACTCAACGGCGGTCGGGCCATCTTCCGACGTGAGGAATTTCTTGATGAGGTTCATGGTATCTCTCTTTCATTCTGCGAGTGTGGCAGTTGTTTCCAAGCTCTCTCAGGCTCGGATGGTTCCTGATTCCCACGGCCCGATTCCTCCGCTCTCTCAAACGGAGGCCTCGAAGTTGCGGGATTAGCCTGGCGGTCGGAGCAACAAGCTGACCGCCATCAGAAATTCGGTGGCTCTCCGAATTCCTCGTTTGGCAAGTGTTCGCCGTCGCGCCACTGGCCCGCTGAATTGATGCGACGATTGTCATTAGTGATCACTCTCAAAGCTGTCGCATTGCTATTAGAAACCTAGCCCCATTTCAACGAGAGTCCAATTGGATCCGTCTCATCAAAGCAGAAACTTGTCGCTTTCCGCACGTTGCTTTAGTGTTGAGGCCACAACCCTCTGGGACAGCCCGCGATAGAAGCGGCTGCTCACACGCTGTCCGACTTCGAAAGGACCGCCGATTGCACGGTGAGCATTCGTAGTCGCTCGGGATGCGGCTCGGGCAAACGTCGCGGAGCGCGGACGCCGGGAGTGCCATTCGGCAGCCGGATCAGTTCGATCGGCGGGTCGCCGAGGTCTTCGTGATAGAAGCGGCTGCTGGGAAAGATGTCGGCCGGATACGTGAAGTTGTCGAGCATCGCCAAGGCGACGCACAGGCCCGCGCCGACCGCGCTCTCCAACATGCCGCCGACCCAGCAGGGAATGCTCGCGGTGCGGCAGAGATCATGAATCGCGATCGCGTTCGTCAGCCCACCAACGCGCCCTGGCTTGATGTTCACGAAACGACAGCTCTTCAGTCGGATCGCGAGTTCCGCCTGCCGTACGTTGTAGACACTTTCGTCGAGACAGACGGGCGTCTGCACCTGCCGTTGCAGGTCCGCGTGATCGACGAGATCGTCGTGCGGCAACGGTTGTTCGTACATCGCCAAATCCAACTCATCAGCTTGCTGAAACAACGCCAAATCGCTGAGCCGATAGCCACTGTTGCAGTCGATGTGGATCGGATGCGTGGGATGCTGACGCCGCACCGCGCGGAGCATTGGCAGATCCCAACCTGGTCGAAACTTCAATTTGATACGTGGAAAGCCCGCTTCGATCGCTTGACCGACACCGGTCAGTAGTTCGTCGACGCTGTCCATCACGCCGAAGTCGGCGCCGACGGGAACCTCGTTGCGAGTCGCTCCCAGCAATTCGTGCAACGGCCGATTCGCGAGTTTGCTGGAAAGCGCCCACCAAGCCGTGTCGAGGATCGCCTTCGCGAAGGAATTCCCCTTGAAGATCGCCAATCGCTGTTGCAGGTCGGCCCCTGAACCGATGTCTTGCCCCACGATTTGCGGAGCGAGCCAATCGCGGCACGTGGCGAAAATTCCGCCGGCCCATTCCGGGCTGTAGCACGGAGCAGCTAACGGAGAACTCTCACCCCAAGCCTCAACGGAGCCGCAGGCCAAGCGACACAAGACGGAATGAATCGTGGCATCCTCGCCGTACGCCGTTCGCCACGGATAAATCAACGGCATCGCCACGTGGAACAGTTCGATACGGTCGATTCGCATACGGGACTCCAGTGCCTGTGGTCATGTCTTCGGGAGATGGGGCGACTCGCTGCGATTCCATTCGTTGCGGGCAAAGCCCGCATTCGCTCAGACGCGGAGCCGAAAGTGGTTTCGATCGCCGGCGCTCGGCACAGCACGGGAGACCACATCTTCACGACGAATGGGCGGGTGGTCGACATGTTGCCGAATCGACTGCCCACCAAGCCGCAGCAGTTTCATCGAGCGTACCCGCGGGCAGAGGCGTCGGCTAGGGCTGTTCCGCGGGCAGCGGCGGCACCATCGGTGGCCAGACATTGGGCGGCATGCACGGCGGTGAGTCTTGAAAATCGAGCGGTTCTACCAAGACGGAAAACTCGGACCCAACGCGGTGGTATTGTTCCGCAGGTTTTCGGCAGAAGTTAACGGGCCAACGGAACCAGCCGCTTCGCTCGGTGTTGCAGGCGTCGATCGTATTCCTCAAGCACAGGGCCTGCACGTCGTTGCGATTGTGCCGCAACGATTCCTCGATGTGACACTTCGCTCGACTCAGGTGCCCTTCCTCGAAGTCTCGCGCGGCTTTCTCGTATTCGATCTGCGACAAGCTGCGGCAGTTGATCGACGATTGGCGATTGCGGAATTCTTCGTGACGTCGCTCGTTCTCGCCTTGTAGGACACTTCCCTCATACTCGGCATCCAGGGCGGGTACGACGCGCGGAGTAATCAACACGATCAACTCAGTCCGCGTCGAGTCGCTGGCCTTGCTCTTGAACAGATTGCCGACCACCGGCAACGCACCCAGACTGGGGATTCGAAACTGTGACTGATTGGCCTGCTCTTCGATAAAGCCGCCGATGACGATCGTCGTGCCGTCGCGGACTACGACGTTGGATGTGACCTCGGTTGTGCGCGACGACGGCAGCCCATCGGTGACTTGGCCGTCCGAGCGCTCCGGGTGGATCTCCATGCGGACGAGTCCGTCTTGAGCCACCCACGGACGCAGCAGCAGCTTGGTGCCGACTTCCAGGAAATTGATGTTTTCGATCGTCTGCGTACCGTTGAATGTGCTGGTCTTGTAGCCCAGCCGTTCGCCGATGATCAATTCCGCACGCTGCTTATTAAACACTCGCAAACTGGGAGCCGCCACGACGCTGGTGTCGGTGAGTGTCTCCAGCGCGTCGATGAAACCGGAGATGTCTCCTTGAATGAAGCCGTACTTCAGACCGGCTGTCTGGGCAAGAAACTCACCCGCCGCCGGCGGAATCGAGGTCTTGCCGGGACCGGGGAAGCCGGGAGTCGAGTTGATGATCGAACCGTTGTCGCTGGTGGCCGGTTGTCGGGTCGTTCGGTTGAGCAGCGCGAAGTTGACGCCCATCTTCATCGAGTCGGTCAGCTTGACACTGAGGATCATGGCCTCGATCACAACCTGTGAAGGCGGCACATCGATCTCGGTGACGACTTGTTCGATCCGTTCCAGAACCTCGGGAAAATCGACGACCACGAGGGCATCTGTCTGAGACAAACTATCGCCGCCGACTTTCGTTCGCGATTGTTCGAGACCAAATTCCGCGGGACTGGTAACGGCGATCAATCCCCCTGGCTTGGTGAGCAGCGGCGTGATCAAGGCCTGCAGATCTTTGACGGCGACGTACCGCGGCTGAAAGATCCTCGTGACGGTTTTTCGCGCGGACTGCTTGCGCTGCAGTGCGTCCTGGGATGTCGAGACAAACACAAACTGTCCCTCGCGTTCGTAGATGAACCCAGCCGACTTGGTGATCGCGTCCAACGCTTGTTCGGCGGAGACATCCTGCAAGTTCGCGGTTGGAACTTTACCTGTGACGCCGGGTCCAACCAGGATGTTCAAGCCCGACAGTTGGCACAGCATGGCCAACACTTCGCCGATTTCGGCGTCTTGAAACTGAATCGAGAATTTCTCGGGATGTCCTTCGACCGGCTCGGCTCGCAGCAAGCTGGGCTTTTTGGATGAATGAGGTTTGGTGTCTTCTTCTGCTGCCAGATCGGGTTCATCGCCCGGTGTGCGACGCTTCGTGTCAGTCGGATCCAATGGTTTCTGGACGTCCTTTTGCCGAGCGTCCCGAACTTCTTTCAATTGCTTTTGCATCTGGTCCAACTGCTTTTGCCGATGGAGTTGTTGCAGCAGTTGAGTCGCTTGCTCCAATTCGTCGGCCTGTCGTTCGATCTGATCTTGCGCGAGTTCCTGAACTTGCGCGAGTTCATTGAGTTGGCGCTGCATCGAAGACAGACGAGAGGTGATACGCGACGTCTCGCGCGAGCCGGTTGCCGACGTCGTTGGAAGCTCCAGCGTCGTTTTCGTTTCGTTGCCGGTTCGGGACGCTTGCTGAGAGACTTTAAGAGTCCGATCCGCCAACGGATCAGCGGCGAATGGGTCTGACGAAATAAAGCGTTCGGAAGTGATCGATTCGACCTTCGACCGTTGTTCGTCCGGAGTTGGCAGTCGGCCGACCTCCGGCTGAATGCGCGGCTGCGAAGTCTGCTTCAAGGTCTTTGCCAAGATCTGGGCGTCCGCGATGTCCGCTGTTGGACGCGTCTCGCGCGCCGTCATCACTTTGGTTTTGTCGGCCGCCGTCCTGTCCGACGCTGCGGAACGAGATGGCCGTGGAGACTCCTTCGGGACGGCATCGCGTTTTCCGCCGTCATGACTTTCAACCGCAGCCGTCACGGGACCGCTCGCCGACTCGCGCCGCGAGAAGACTTGCATGCCGATGCCCCACGCGGCGAACGAGGCCACCACCAAGGTGCCCAAGCTCAACACGCGTGCGGCCGTTTTAAGAGGCGTCGTCGTCATTCGGCGCGCCGTCGTTGACCTCTGTTCCATCTACGAATCATCGGCTTGAGTTTGAGTCGGCCTGTCGCTCTTTTCGGTAAAACCCGCAAAGCTTGCCCGTGTCACGTGGACCGAGAATGTGATGTCGGCTCACAACGGCAATCCAGTCTGCTCGTTTTCACGCTTCAACGAGAGCCGGTCGACGGCAAACAAGGTCAGTTGAGACTCCCACCCGATCAGCAGCGACGTGATGCGGCGGAAATTGCCGGAGACGAACATCTAAAATGGGGCGAGTCGAAGCACAAGCGACAATGGTGATGGTTTTACGACCGCGCATGAAAAAAGAGCGCGGCATGGTCCCCTCGAAGCTCCCAGCTCCCCATGCCGCGCCCAAAGTCAAATTCGTTAGGTCAGGCCAACACCGCAGAGGCAACGGGATTAGCTCCGACATCCTAAACATAGGTCACACTTGCCGCGTGTCAAATCGCCGGTGAAGAGTTCGCCGAGACTGCGGTTCCGCAATTGCGGATCGTGGATTTCAGATTGCGGATTGCTCGCGTCCTTCGTCCGTTGGTGGCCGAGTCCTCCGTTGCGTCCTAAAATCACGTTCCCAATCCGCAATCCGAGACCCCATGATCATCCCAACCCACAACACGCTGCTCCGCCGCATCACCGACAAGGTTGAAGCGGGCGAGCGGCTCACCTTTGACGAAGGTGTATTCCTCGACGAGCAAGTGGATGTGCTCACGCTCGGCCGGCTGTCCAATCTGGTCCGCGAGCGAAAGAACGGCAACCTGGCCTTCTACAACACCAACATTCACCTGAACCCGACGAACGTTTGCGTTTATCGCTGCGTGTTCTGCGCGTTCCGATCGGACTTGAAGGCCCCGAAGGGCTACACCTTCACGGACGTCATGCTGCGCGAGCGAACGCTCGAAGCGAAGGCCAACGGCGCGACCGAGATTCACGTCGTCGGCGGCTTGCATCATCAAAAGGATTTCGACTGGTACGTGAACGTGATCCGAGTCATCCACGAGACGTACCCGGAGATTCACATCAAGGCCTGGACCGGGGTCGAGATCAACTGGTTCGGACACATCACCAAGCAGCCGTATCGCTGGGTCTTGCAGCAGTTGATCGACGTGGGCCTGGGCAGTATGCCCGGAGGCGGTGCCGAGATTTTTCATCCCGACGTCCGCTCGCAAATCTGCGAGCACAAAGCCGACGGCAGCAACTGGCTCGAAATCCACCGCACCGCTCACGAGCTGGGCCTGCGGTCCAACGCGACGATGCTCTACGGCCACGTCGAACAGGCCGAGCACCGCATCGACCATCTCTGTAAGCTGCGTTCACTGCAAGACGAGACGCACGGCTTCCAAACCTTCATCCCGCTGGCGTTCCATCCGGAGAACACGAAGCTCGACTATTTGCTCAAGCCATCCGGCATGATGGACCTGAAGGTGATGGCGATCTCGCGGCTGATGCTCGACAACTTCGACCACATCAAAGCCTACTGGATCATGCTGGGCGAAAAGACCGCCCAAATCGCGCTCAACTTCGGAGCCGACGACCTCGACGGCACAGTCGTCCACGAACTGATCTACCACGACGCCGGGGCCAAAACCCCCGAAGGCCTGACCATCACCCAACTCCACCACCTCATCCGCGAAGCCGGCCGCGAACCAGTCGAACGGGACACGCTATATCGGCGAGTGATTCGTGAGGGAGCGAAGTGGCAGATTGGCGAACAGGTCTGTTCGGCGCAATCTGCCGGAGAGAATTGAGCGATGCCCTACGAAATCCTGATCTCGGACACAATCGACTTTACTTCCGGGAAGGAGAGATTGAGCTATGAAGACCATCAATCTGCAAGACCAACAGCCCAGCCTCGCCGAGCTATTCCAAGCCGCGCGCAGTGAGCCTGTCTTGCTCGTCGAACCAATGGGCGGAGAATTTGTCTTGTCCGTGGCAGACGACTTCGATGCGGAAGTGAACGTTCTGCGTGCTAGTCCTGCATTTCAGGGATTCTTAGAGGCACGGTCCTGTCCGACTCGAACCCGACCATTTAGCGAGTACGTGCGGGAGTTGGATGAAGAGTTGAAGCGAGAAGGACTCGCTCATGAGTCCACCGCGACGTAGCATCACAGCCATGACGATTTCTCCGGAACACATGGCGGACATCCGAGCCAGTTGGGCCAAGATTGAAGCCGAACTTCCCGAACAAATGGCGCGGCTCTCCCGCATGGACGAAGCCGCCGCCGAGAGTTCGCTGACCGGTCAACTCCGGCAAGCCGTTCACCAAAGCGGACAGCAAGTCCCACAGATCGCCGCCGCGGCGGGCATTGACCCGCTCACGTTGTGCGATTGGCTGGAAGGTCCAGACGTTCGTGGGGCCAAAGCACAGATCGGGTTCAAGGATTGGCCGAGACTGCGACGGAAAGGCGTCGCCGTTGTTCGCTTTCTAAGGCCTTGGTTAATGACCGCGGCAAAAGCTCTTCACCACAGTTCGCACAGCAATGCCAAGTAGCATGCGGGATCACCATCATGCCTCCAGGCGTATTGGTGGGAGCCTTCAACGAATACGCTCCGCGACGCTCTTCGAGCGATTCGCTTCCACAAAGCGGGCAACGTGTGACAACCATCGTTTGGTTCCTCTGGCTGGTTCACTCAATGGTCGGGATGAGCGGAAATCAGCAACAGGTATTCTCCCGGCTGATGGAGTTTGATCAACGCCATTTTCAAATAGAACACGACGCCGTCAATCCGAGGCTTCATTTCGTAGGCTGGTTCGCCGTGCAGACCCGGAAAGGAATGCAGTTTGGTCGGCTTGACACGTTCGCCGGCATCGATCCAATTCACAATCGCCGCACAGATGTCGTCGACGGTAAGGCGTCGAGCCAGGAGGTCGTCTTCGGCAGTTCGAGTCACCACAACATCGTCGGTGGCCAATGCAAGTCGTCGAATTTCGTGAATGATCTTCGGATCAGCCGAAGGTGCCGCCATGACTCGAATTCTCCTTGGAGAGCCGCTTCAAGCATCGCATTTGTCCGATGATCGTAGGTCGCTCAGCAACGGTGTCAAATAGCCGCCGCTGATTCAGCCTGTTAAGTTCGCCTTTGCATCTGATCCGACATTGCAGTGCTTGCCAAGTCAAGTTTGAACGAATCATGCGGCGCGCTTATTGATCCAAGGGTCCCAAGCGTTTCGTCCCGACGGCCAATTCGTCGATCCAAAGCGTTTGTTCGTGTGGAAGCAATCCCGGCCCGAAGTACGGGGTCATCAGGAATTGGTTGAACTTCATCTTCGGGAAATCGGTTGACCGGAGAACGACATCGGTCCGGTCGATCACCAACTCGCCGTCGAACCAACCGCGCACGACGCCGTCGGCGTTTGGCTCGTCCGCTTTCAGGTCGAGAGTGTTGAGCTGGAACAGTGCCTCAACGCAGTGCCAGGCGTCGTCTTTGAAGAGCACTTCGCGGCTGTCGTAGAAGCGGCCATTGTAGCCCCCTTTGAGCGGGCCTTGTGTCAGGCCATGAGGCTGGTTCTTGTTTTGAATGTCCTGAGCCGCCAGTCGCAGCTTGCCATTCTGCGGTTCGATGTAAACGGTGAGATGGCTGGCCGCCGGGCCGTGGAACTTGGCGTTCTCGGTGGTCATGAAGTGCATCAGGTGCGGGTGATAGTCGCGACCCGTCCAGCCCCAACCCTTCGACAACTTGATGTAACAACGCAGAGCGACGGTCTCGGTCGGCTCGAAAAGATGGCGCAGTCCCGATGAACTGGCCGGGGTCGTCGAGCCAGCCTTCCACGCATACTCGATACAACCTTGGCCAGCGTAGGGCTGCGCGTTGGACATCGCGAACTTGTCGCCGTCGTACCAATCACGCTGGAGCAGTCGCGGATCGTCAAAGCCCTCGCGAAACAGAACAGACTCCCGTATTGGGATCGGGTCGGCCGAATGCGCAGATGACGGCATGACGAGTCGGAGGATGCTGAAGGTGAGCAGAACCAATGCTGCTCGCAGAGTTTTCTTGGGCAAGACGACTTGTTTCATCGCGAACTCCTGACGTTTGTTCGCACCATCGGCCGTGTCGAGCTCCACCGTCAGACACTTCAAGGTCGGGGTGACCGAGTCTTGTTCCGTGGAATCGCTGGCAGTAGATTCGCGGTCCAGATTTGGCCGGATCATCCTCAAGAAGAGAGCGATTGTCATGGGCTCGGACCCGCGGTCACCGCTCCAGGCGCAAACGGTTCCGCCGAATGATGGCTCGGTCGCGGCCTCGAACAGCGGGAACGCTGTAGTGCCGCCGCCACAGCGCGTTCAATGGCGAGGCTTCAAACGCTGGGTGTTTGTCGGGGCGTTGCTGTTGGGCGCGATGTTCCTCACTCGGGCCTGGTGGCGTGGCGGGCGAGTGGATGCGCATGTGTATTCGGCCGAGGAGTTGAAGTCGGGGCCGATTTCTCAAATCGTCGAATGGCCTGACGGGCGGCACACGGCGGTGCAGATTTCGCGGTTGACGGATTTGCCGGCCGATCATCTGTGGCGAGTCGTCACCGATCAGGGCCGGTTCGACGAGTTCATGCCGTACGTTCAAAAGACCACGGTGCGGCCGGGTCCGGACGGATCAATTCGGGAACGCCAGGTGCTCAATCTGCCGCACGCCGACTACGAACTGGAACTGGAAATCCGCATTCGAGATTCGGGCAACCGCCGATCGGCCGATTGGAGGCAAGTCAAAGGCGTGTTGCCATTCAACGAAGGTTCTTGGATAGTCGAGAAAGTGAATGAACGCAGCATTTTGCGGTATCAGGTGTCGACCAGCTTGGGATGGGTGCCGCAGTTCGCGGTCAACTATGCGCTGCGTCCGCGGCTCCATCGCCTGTTGGAGGCGGTCGAAAAACGAACACGCGAATTGCAGGAACACGAGCCAGACTATTTTCTTCCACGATCGGTCGGGATTGAGGAGTCGCGGGAATGACGGCTGACGAAAGGAATGACGGTGTTCCGCGCATCTTCGCAGAACCGACGAGTGGCGACTTTGGCCACACTCGCCGGCGGAGCGTTCGGTTGGCCTGTTGTTGCTGCACCTGTTGTTGTTTCACGCTGTTGGGCGGTGGCATTGGACTGATCGGTGGCGCCGTTAAAGGCATCGTCGCGGGCCTGGGCAGTTCGAGCACCAGCACCGACAACGTGTTGATCGACATCCTGCTGGCGACCATCAGGTTTCTGGCATTCGTGGTGTGTTACGCAATGGGAGGCCTGCTGCTGGGAGCCGCCTTCGGAGGGGCCATTGACTTCGTGTGGTTTGGCCTCCTGCAATGAACCGACGACAAGACGCGACGTGGCGGCCCCGCTTGCGGCCAGGTGTCATCATCGCGCCGGCGGGATCTGAGCGTTGGCAAGCGCGATGGGATTTTGACGAAGTCACGTTTCTCAGCGGCCAGGCTGGCAACGTCGTGCTGCCGTGGCTGCCGCGGTTGTTGGACGGATCCCGAACAATTGCCCAACTGCAACTGGCAGCGGCCGGACGATGCGATCCGGACGAATTGTGCAGCGTCCTGGATTGTCTGGATGAGCAGGGGTTGCTGGCCGTTTCGTCATTGTTGACGGAAGAAGCTGTCCGCGCGTGCGAATCGTTACCGGAGTTGGCTCGCGCGTGCGATGCCATCGTGTCGGATGACTTGCTATTCGCGGACCGATTGTCGACGTTTCGCATCGCGGTCTGCGGCCGGTCTCCGTTGGCGGAGCGAATCGTCCGAGCCATGTCTGACAACGGGTTGTCGGCATCCCAAACTGATTTGACAGGGGCCTTGGACTCAGCTCACTCCGGCGATGGCCGAGCACAAACCAAACTGCCCGTGGTGCTGGAAACCGACTGGCGGCCGCAGGAATTGGAGGCCTTCAATGCACTCGCCGTCGAACAGCGGCAACCGTGGCTGTTGGTGGCCGCGTGGAACCGGCGCGTGTTGGTCGGCCCATTGTTCGAACCTGGCGAGACCGGGTGCTATGTCTGCTATCGTCAGCGGCTGGCGAGCCATCGCGAGTACTTCAGCGCGTATTCATCGCTGGACGAATGGCTGCGTGCTCGGGAAGAGCCCCCCGAATCGCAGCCTCTGTTGCCGGCGATTGCCGACTTGGCCGCCGCATGGTCCGCGCTGGAAGTGTTCGCGTTTGTCACGCGCGTCCGTCCCTGCCGAATCCGAGGACGCGTCTTGGTATATCAACCCGACGAGACCCGACTCGATTTGGAAACGGTCGTGCGCGTGCCGTGGTGCAGCATCTGTGCTGTGGATCGAGCCAATCCGGAGACCGCGTCCCAATGATGACCATGGATTCGCCGTCCTTGGAGAGCGTGACCGATGCGCTGGTCGCGCCGCACTTTGGCGTGATTGAGGCGTTGGAGCTTGTGTCTCCCGAGCCCGACGATCTACCGCTTTCGGTCTTTGCCGGACGGTTGGGAGACACCGCCGCATTCGCGGGGCAGTCGGCGCCGCGAATTACCAGTGGGGCGGGATTGACGGAAGACGCAGCTCAATGGGCCTGCTTGGGAGAATCCGTCGAACGGTATTGCGCCGCGCTCGTGCCTCCGGGGGCAGTGGCTTTCGCAGCGGCCCATCAGCTTTCGGGAAGAGTTGTCTTGCCCAATCAGTTCGCGCTTTTCCGATCGAGCCAGCACCTCTTTCGTAACAAGCGGTTTCCGTTCGCGCAGTGGTCTGTGGAAGACGCTCTCGGGTGGGTCCAAGGTCAATCGTTGGCGACGGGAGAATCAGCCTGGCTGCCGGCAGCCTTTGTCTTTCAACCGTATTCTCCGCGACCCGGTGAGCCGCTGTTGGCTCCCACGATTTCCACTGGGTTGGCGTGTCACTCTCGGTGGGAGGATGCGGCTTTGGGAGGCTTGCTCGAGGTCTTGGAACGAGACGCGATCGCACTGGCGTGGTTGGGACAAGTTCCGCCGATGCGCGTTCATCGGTCACCGACGAAGTTTGAGGACGCCGACTCGGAGCCGCTGGTCAGGCACTTGGACTCGATGCGGTTTCGCTGGGTGATTCTCGAACTGACGACCGAGTTTCGCGTTCCAGCGTTTGCGGCGTTCCTGGCCGGACATTCTGCCGTTGGCCTGATTGTCTCGTGTGGTTCAGCCTGCCACACCGATCCGCGGCAGGCGATGACCAAAGCCTTGATCGAAGCCGCTCATTGCCGGATGTTCGTCAAGTCGCTGACGCGTGAGACACCCGGTTGGCGCTGTGGAAAGCGATTCGAAAACGTCGTGAGTTTCGCGGATCACGCGCGGCTGTATTCAACGCATCCCGAATATGCCCGAGCATTGGCATCGTGGTGGCACGCTTCTGAGAAAGTGGAGATGTCACCCGCGGACGACTCGCTTCGTTGCTATGATGAATCGGCGGAGTCTCAACTGAGTAAAGTCGTGGGACGACTCGTTCGTGGCGGCTACGAACCGTTTGCCGTCGATCTGACCTCGCCCGACATTCGGCCGCTAGGGCTGCATGTGGCACGTGTGATCGTCCCTGGTTTGCAACCGTTGCACGGGAATCATAAGTGGCCCCATTTGGGCGGGCCGCGGCTGCGGCAGTTGCGACACATTTTCGGACCGCGAGCTCGACAGCCGTGGCGGTGGAATCCTTGGCCGCATCCCTTCGCTTGAGTCAGCGACTCGCCTTCCGACAAACTCGGAGCCGATAACTTTCTTGACGCCAACGGCTCAAGGTGACTTCTATGACCAAAGATGCGTATACCACTGACGATTTGGCGAAGCGAGCTCCGCTGGCACTGTTATTCCATGAAAACTCCAAGATCACGCGGGCGTCTCGCGACTGGCTGGCGGAGTCGATCAGCGAATTCACCGACAGCGATACCGAGTTGCGCAAGTCGTTGACCGGGACGAAAACCTATCCGGGAGCCGATCGCATTCTGCTGCCGCCGCGTCACGAATTGCCTTATCCACAAGGTTCTCTCGCAGACCTTTTGCAACGCCGACGCAGCGTCCGCGAATTGACTGAGCAGCCGATCCCGCTGCGGCTGATCGGTTCGCTGTTGGAGCATGCCTGCGGAGTGACGGCTCGCATGGATGTTGCATTGGATGGAGGCGACTTGACCCAGTCATTGCGCGCGGCCCCGTCCGGCGGCGCGCTGTATCCGATCGAAATTTATCTGGTCGTCTGGCCGAATGACGGTGGTCCTGCCTCGACGACTGCGACGCTCCGTCCGGGCGTCTACCATTTTCATCCGGTTGATCGCTGTCTGGAGATCGTGCGTTCGGAATTGCCGCGCGAGGTTCTCGAACAGTTGGTCTTCACGTCGACCAATCGAATGGACGCGCCGGCCATGATCGTGTTGACGGGACGTTGGCAACGTCCGCTGATCAAATACGGCGAACGCGGCTACCGAATTTTGTGGCTCGACGCTGGCCACCTTGCGCAGAACTTGATGCTGGTGGCGACATCACTCGGTTTGGCGACATGTCCCATCGCCGGTTTTCAAGACGATGCGCTGGCCGCCGAACTGGGGATCAACTCGCGCGAGGAGCCAGTGCTTTATCTGCTGACGGTCGGTTTTCCCCAATCCCCTTTGCCCATGGGAGGTCGAGGAGACAAACAAGTGTGACCAACTTCCGCGCACCACGAGCCGCGAGTTATTTTTTGAAAAAATAAGGCACTGCGACCGGCATCAGCAATCTTTAGAGCCTCCAACAATAACCCGAAGCGTTAGCGAGGGCGTCGAGGAATTGAGCGCGAATCCGTCCCTCGCTCACGCATCGGGTTAGTTTTGTCTGAGGCTACTTAGTTGCACTCGGCGACGAGTGGTCCCGCCAATTCTTTCAGGAAGAACAGCCGCCCAGGCTGAGTCGGCATGTAGGTGGACGGAATCCACGACGACGGCCCGTGACGCAGCGTCATCCACAAGCTGAGACCTTGCCACATCATGCCGCGCGAAAACGTGCCGTCGGCGCCGCCGATAATCTTGTCAGCACCCAAGAATAAGCCGGGCCCGATCGTGTTGGCGAACGCGGGCACCAGCGTGGTGCGGCTCTTGAAGCTGGTGAGGGCGTTCTGCTCGATGGTCAGCGGGTGCAGTTTCGCTCCCAGGCGGTGGGTTTGTTTCTTCCATTCGGCTTCGGAAGAAAACTCAGCGGCAAAGTGCGGCTCCCAGAACGCGATGTGGCAGACGCGGCCGATGCCGAAGATGACCGTCAGCTTGGCTCCGTTGGCACGCAGTTCCTTGATGCGGCCGGGGTAGGTCGGCAGCAGCTTTTTCGTGGCGAAATATCGCTGACTCTTGGGAGGCGCCAGCTTACCCAGAGGGCCATAAAAGGCTTGCTCCATGGCGTATTGGAACGCACCGGGATTCTCCGGGGGCAGCGTGTTGCCGGCAGCGTCGGACCACTCATCCATATTGAAGCCAAACACGTGGCTGCACGAGATATTCCACTCCGTCAGAAAGTAAACGGCCCAGCGGTACATGCCCATCGGGCCGACGGGCAGAATGAGCAACAATTCTTCGTTGGCGTCGCGCGCTTTTTTGATCGTCAGCGCGATCTCGTGGCCGAGCATCATGTCGAAGTCCGCGACCGACGCACACGGGATCGGTTCGAAGCCTCGGTGCCAGAACTTCTGCCGCTCGGTGATCTTCGCCGGGTTTGGATCGACGCAGGCATCAATCTTTTTCAAGTCCCAACCCGCGGGAAAGAAACCTTCCATCAACGAACCGGACAATGTGCTGAGCAAATCCATGAGGCGACTCCGTGGTGTGGGGTGAGGTTGCAGACGCGGCGGAGTATAAAGCTGGGCGTCACGATTGACGAAGGATCCGAAGGAATAACGAATGACGAAACACCCAATAACGAAAGATTGACGAAGCTCGAATGACGAACGGGCTAACAGCCGCTGGGAGGGTCGCCTTTGGATTTCGGGCTTTCCGTCATCCGTGTTGAATGTATGGCCGGCTCGTCACGCGGAACGTGATGGCTACGTAGTCGTCACGCTCCGCGTGACGAGCCATTCCGCGAAATCGTCATAAATGGCGGAGAGCCCGATTTCGTCATTCGGATTTCCTTCGTCATGGGGTCTTTCGTCATTCGTCATTTCATTGGCTATCATCCTCGGCGAAATCCCGACCAACCGCCGCTCGCAGGAGGCGACGATGACCGACAAGCACTTCACGGTAGACAGCATCCGCTGGCGCAGCGTGCTCCCGTGGCTGCAATTGCTGCGAGCGGCGGATCTCGCGTTGCGGATCCGCGTGCTCGTGTTGTCGTTGCTGGCCGTCATCGTGTTCACGACGGGAAATTCCTGGCTGCGTGAGTTGCCCTTTGTGAAGAGCAGCGGGGATCAAGAGCTGTTTCCACTGCTGTCGGACGTCTCGCGTTTTGGACCGGAGCCAGAGCAGTTTCAATCTCTCCGCTCAGACGTTATCTGGGAGCGGATCGTCAATCGACTCACCTGGCCTTTGCAAACCGTGGTCGTGCCGGCGGCCCGGTTGTTTCAATTGAACAGCAGTTGGCCGCGCATTGCCGCCGCGTGGACAAGCTTGCTCTGGAGCCTATTGATCTGGGCCATTTTTGCCGGTGCCGGCGTGCGCATGCTGGCGGTGCGATTCGCTCGGGAAGAATCGCTTTCGCTCCGGGCAGCATTGACGTTTTCGATCCGCAACTGGCAGAGTTATTTATACGGCCCGCTGCTGCCGATGTTGGGCGTGGGCTTTTTTGCGCTCGTGGCCTATGCCCTACACAGCGCGAACCTCGTCATTAACGATGGATTGAAGACGGCCCTTTGGTTGATCGGCTTTTTACCGATCGCTTGCGGGTTCGCGATGGCATTTCTGTTGGTGCTGATGGCCGTCAGTTGGCCGCTGATGGTCGCGGCGATCAGCACGGAGGGGAGTGACGGCTTCGACGGGCTGAGTCGCTCATTCGGCTATGTAATGAATCGGCCGTGGTATCTGTTGTCGCTGACCGTCTCGTCGTTGCTGATCGGAGCGTTGACGGGAGCTTTCGTCTGGTTGTTTTTCGATCTTGCGGCTTGGTTAACCGACTGGAGTCTCGGTCAAGGGTTTCTCGCAAATTCACAGTTTTTCTTCTGGCGAGAAGCGTTCAAGCTGGGATTTGTCGCGGTGCTTGTCAGCTACTTCTGGTCTGCCACGACCGTGATTTACTTCCTACTGCGGCAGAGCGAAGACGGGACGCCGCTGGATCAGGTTTACATACCTGGCCCGCCGCCGAAGCCGGAGTTGTTGCCGGTAGTCGGCGTCGCCGCCTCGCAGCAGCCGGTGATCGAGCGGCCCGCAACAGAGGCCGGAGAGACGAAAACATGAAAGGACGTTGGCCTCAAAGAATGGGGCGAATCATGCCTTGGTCGAAATCTCTGTTGGTCGTGCTGTGCCTGCTGACTGTGCTGCGAACGGTGGTCTGCGGCGAGTCGCCATCGAAGCCGCTCATTGTCGTGCTCATCGGTGGGTTTGATTCAGAACCAACCGCCGACCAAATCGCGAACAAGGCTCCGCGAGGAGTTGGGAACAGCGGGTTGTTTCAGCTCGCGGGCGACTTGCGGCAGGACGGCGTCCGCGCCGAGTACGTCAACTGGAACGGCACGGTTGCCGGCAAGATCAAGGAGCAACCGGCACCGCTGTCGAAAGGGATCGCCGAACGGATTCGGCGACATCATCAGGAACATCCCGCCGACCGGTTGGCGATCGTCGGCAACAGTTGGGGCGGGCATACGGCTTGGGAAGTCAGCACGTTGTTGGCTGAAGAGCCGGCCGTGCCGCTCAATCTGGTTGTGTTTCTGGATCCATCTTCGGTCGGGCGTTTTGACAAATCCCAGCCGGACAAGCTGCCGAACAACATCCGTCGCGCTGTTAGCTTCGCGACTCGCAATGCGCTCGGCTGGCGAAAGTGGGCCGACGAACCGCGCTCCGAGTTTGTGGACCTCGGCAATCCGGAGAGCGGATTCTTGCGAATACCGGGACCGGCGTATGACTCGCTGTTCGATGTCAAGGCGCACATCGCGGCCGAATGGGACGCGGCCATTCACAAAGATATTCACGCGCGGCTGCTCACGGTGGCCGGCGAGGCCGCGCCCGAGTAGTCCACTCTCGGCCGGAGCGGTTGCGGCGAGCGACGTTCTCCGCTAAGTCCTCCTCGCGGCGAGAGCAGGCTACACTGGTGCCGATTACCGAGGGCCAACTCATGCTTGTTGATATCCACACCAACCTGTTTTGGTATCCCGATCATCTGTCCGAGCAGTTCGTCGACGAATCGTGGGCGGCGAAGCGGGCCAAGATGCGGCTGACGCCTGATGTCCACTGTGCGGTGAGCGACACGAGCTACAAGCACAATTTCGATTGCCGGCCGGAGCAGTTGCTGACGGCGACGAAGAACTGCGACAAGGTCATCGTCTTCGCCATCGACGCACCGTTCACGGGGATCAACGGCTCGCAGGAAACGGTTGCCGAGTTCGTGCGGCAACATAGCGCGATGGATAAATTCCAAGGCTGGTGCTCGGTCGATCCGAACCGACCGGACTGCATCGAACGCCTGCGGCATTACGTCAACGATCTCGGACTGCGAGGTCTCAAGCTGGGACCGATCTATCAGAACTTCGATCCGTCCGACCCGCGGCATCTGCCATTGTTCAAAGAGGCGGAGAAGCTCGGCATTCCGGTCAATTGGCATCAGGGGACGTCGTTCGTGCGGAATGGGCCGCTGAAGTACTCAAACCCGATCTTGCTGGAAGACATCGCTGTCGCGTGTCCCGACCTGCGGATGATCGTCTCGCACATGGGCCATCCGTGGGAAACCGAGTGCGTTGTGCTGATCCGGAAGCACCCGAACCTGTATGCCGACACGAGCGCACTGCATTACCGGCCGCTGCGACACTATCAAGCCTTCCTGACGGCGCTCGAATATGGCGTCGAGCACAAGCTGATCTTCGGCTCCGATTTCCCCTCGGCCACTCCCGAGCAAGCGCTGGCTGGCTTGAGAAAGGTCAACGACATCGCCAAAGGGACCGGCTTCCCGAAGTTTCCCGAAGAGGCGATCGAGCGGATCATCTTCGAGAACTGGAAGCAGTTCATTTCGTTCGACTGAGCGCTCAATCTCGTTGCTTGCTCGTCCGGAAACCCTCTGCTACGTTCCGCCAGTTTGCTCAGACGCTCAACAATTGACGTAATTTCAAACCGCAAATCTCAGAACTGACATCGAGGCCCGCATGTACAACGTCACGCTGATTCCCGGAGATGGAACTGGTCCCGAACTCGCTGAAGCCACTCGTAAGTGTATCGACGCCACGGGCGTGAAGATTGCCTGGGATGTCCAAGAATGCGGCATCGAGGTTATTGAAGCTCAGGGGAAAATTCCCGATTCGGTCTTCTCTTCGATCCGTAAGAACAAGGTCGCCATCAAGTCGCCGATCACGACGCCCATTGGAAAAGGCTTTCGGTCGGTGAACGTCGCTCTGCGGCAGGAACTGGGACTGTATGCCTGCGTTCGGCCGTGCAAAACCTACAAAGGTGTGCGCTCTTACTACGACAAGATCAACGTGGACTTGGTCATCGTTCGCGAGAACACCGAAGACCTGTACGCCGGCGTCGAGTTCAAAGCCGGCGAAGCGAAGACCGCCGAGCTGATTCAGTTCATCAACGCGGCGTCGACCGGCAAGAAGATCAACTCCGGCCTGCAAACGACCGGCGTCAGCATCAAA
>CAZPUJ010000174.1:0-3411 GCA_964589725.1 uncultured Planctomycetaceae bacterium | reverse complement strand
ACGGCATGATGTCGCGGTTCAAAAGGAACTCTCGACAGATCGGCGGAACTTTGTCACACCACCGCTTGTCCAACGGCCGCAATTCGGCAACCGTTTCGCGCTGTCTCGCATCGAGACATGCCGGCCAGAAGCCCGGCTTTTTGGGAAAAGCCGGGCGTCTCACTCGGCTTCTCCACTTTCAATTTCCTTGCGATAGGATTAACCATGCGTCCGTTTGCTTGGATCGCTTTTGGATGTCTTGTGGCGTTAGTTTTGGCCGTGTGGGTTTCAGCCGCCGATCAAAAGCCGCCGCAGTTACAGGAAGCTGTCAAGAAGATGACCGCCGGCAACTTCAAAGACGCTTACGAGGATTTGCGCAAGTTGTGCCTCGATGCGAACTCGCTTGCAGGCGAAGTTCCGGACGCGCTCAACAACGGCATTCAGTGCTTGCAGAGCTTGGATCGCGTCTCCGATGTCGATGAATTCCGCGAGAAGACGGTCGAGGTTCATAAAGCGAACTGGCGACTGCTGCAAGCGGCCGCAGTGTCGTATCTGAGCGTCGATCACAATGGCGTCATCATCGCCGGTAAGTTTCAGCGCGGGCATCAGCGGGGCGGCGATGGGCGGCACGTGCATGCGTCCGAGCGGGATCGCGTCCGAGCGATGCAGCTCATGCAGCAGGCGATGCCACTGGCGCTGAAGGACAACGACAAAGCGGCGGCGGCCGAGTTTCATTGGCAGTTCGCGCACAGCTTGCTGCACGGTCACGGCGGTTCCGGTGCGTGGCAGTTGCAGGCGTTGACGGACCTCGCGCAGTTGCCCGACTACGAAGACGGGTATGGGTCGTGGCGAGGCCAGCAGACGCCGGGTGCTCCGGTCGATGCGGACGGGAATCCGATTTATCACTCGGCCCCGAAGAGCTATGCCGACGCGAAGTCGGACGGCGAGCGCTGGCGTTGGATGCTGGCTCAGACGATTGAATTGAATCCGGCTCGGCGCCATGAGGTCTTGGCGAACTTCGCCGCGTTTCTGCAAAGCCAATTCGGCGTGGAGACGATGGCTCACTTCGGCTGGTTCAGTCGCTTTGCGGAAGATGCCGCAAAGGACGACGGTGACGGCAAGCAGGAAAAGACCGGGACGTTCGCGCTGCACACGCTCGGCGAGGACGAGACGATCGCGCGACTGGCAACAGGAGTGAAACGCTTCAAGCTGCCTGACGAGTTCAATCATTTCCGCGTCTGGCAGCAGATCATCGCAAATGGAAAAAGTGAGCAGGGAGGGCACGCGCGGGACAACATCGCTCGCTTTTATGAGAACCGTCGCCAGTACCCGAAGGCGGTCGAGGCGTGGAAACAGGCGCTCGCCGAGTACGGGCCGGGAGTGGAAGCGTATCGCCAAAAGGCGCTCGATCAGATTGTCAAGAACTGGGGACGGTTCGAGAACTCCGCCACGCAAGCGGCCGGCAAAGGGGCGACGCTGGACTACCGTTTCCGCAACGGCAACGCCGTGACGTTCACGGCCCACGAGGTCAAAGTCGACAAGCTGCTCGATGACGTGAAGGCGTATCTCAAGAAGAGTCCGCCGCAGCTCGACTGGCAGCAACTCAACATTCAGGAAGTCGGGCATCGCATCGTTCACGAAAACCAGCAGCAGTACCTCGGCAACAAGGTGGCCGAGTGGGAACTGAAACTGACGCCACGACCGAAATACGTCGACGATCGCGTCACCGTCACGACGCCGCTGCAAAAGCCGGGGGCGTATCTCGTCGAAGCGAAAATGAAGGACGGCAATCTCAGCCGCATCATCGTCTGGGTGGCCGACACCGTGATCGTCAAGAAGAACCTCGACAAGCAGGCGTTCTATTACGTTTGCGATGCGGTCACGGGGCAACCGGTCGCGAAGGCCAATCTCGAATTGTTCGGCTGGAAGCAAGAGCAAGTCGCGCCGAACAAGGATCAGTGGAAAGTCATTACAAAGAATTTTTCGGAGTTCACAAACGCCGACGGTCAAGTAACGCTTGGTGCCGGACAGCAGCCGAATGACCATCAGTGGGTGATGATCGCTCGCACCGCCGGCGGGCGGCTGGCATATCACGGCTTCACCAACGTTTGGTTCGGCGAGCGGCACGACGCCGAGTACAACGCGACGAAAGTCTTCACGATCACCGATCGGCCGGTCTACCGGCCGGGGCAGAAAGTGCAGTTCAAGTTCTGGATTCAACACGCCAAGTACGATCAGCCCGACACGTCCAGCTTCGCGAACCGCGACTTCACGGTGCTGATCCAGAATCCCAAGGGTGAGAAGGCCCTCGAAAAGTCCTTCAAAACCGACGAGTTCGGCGGCCTCAGCGGCGACCTGGAACTTCCGAAGGACGCTCAGTTGGGTGTCTGGCACGCGCAGATCGTCAATCACGGCGGTGGCAGCTTCCGCGTCGAGGAATACAAGAAACCTGAGTTCGAGGTGAAGGTCGAGGCCCCGCAGGAACCGGTCGCGCTCGGGGAGAAGATCACGGCGACGATTCAGGCGAAGTATTTCTTCGGTGCTCCGGTCACGAAGGCCAAGGTGAAGTACAAAGTCCTGCGGACCAGCCATAGCAGCGAGTGGTATCCGTACGCGGCGTGGGACTGGTTCTACGGCCGCGGCTATTGGTGGTTCGCGAGCGATTACGCTTGGTATCCCGGCTGGTCGCGCTGGGGCTGCAAGCGGCCAATCCCGATTTGGTGGGGTCGTGGCGGCGAGCCTCCCGAAGTGGTCGCCGAACGCGAGGGCGAGATCGGCGAAGACGGCACGATCAAGGTCGAGATCGACACGGCGCTGGCGAAGGAAGTGCATTCCAACACGGATCACTCGTACCAGATCACGGTCGAGGTCGTCGATCAATCGCGACGCACGATCGTGGGACAGGGGAGCGTCCTCGTCGCGCGGCAACCGTTCCGCGTGTTCGCCTGGGTTGATCACGGCCACTACCGAGCCGGCGACGATATCGAAGCCAGCTTCACGGCGCACACGCTCGATCAAAAGCCGATCCAAGGCACGGGCGAGCTGACGCTGTTTGCGATCAGCTACAACGAGAAGAACGAGCCGGTCGAGAAGGCCGTGCAAACTTGGAAGCTCGACACGAACGAAGAAGGCCGAGCACGTCAGCAACTCAAAGCCGCTAAGGCTGGACAGTATCGCTTGAGTTACAAACTGACCGATGCCAAACAACACACGCAGGAGGGGGGCTATCTGTTTGTCGTTCGCGGCGATGGCTTCAAGGGCCAGGAATTCCGGTTCAATGATCTCGAACTGGTCACCGACAAGAAGGAGTACGCGCCGGGTGAAAAAGTCCGGCTACTGATCAACACGAACAAGGCAAACGGTGCGGTGCTGTTGTTCCTGCGTCCGACCAACGGGATTTGTCTGCCTCCCAAGTTGATTCGGCTCGACGGC
>CAZPUJ010000173.1:0-7895 GCA_964589725.1 uncultured Planctomycetaceae bacterium | reverse complement strand
GCACTTCAAAACCGTAGCCAAGGACGGCCCAACAATCCAAGACCAATCCTCGTCTGTCGGAGAATTACCAGAAACTTCCGACGAGCGTCAACCGAAGGTTCGCGCACAACTCCGCCAATTCTCGCTCGACAGTGCCATTCGTGCCTGACACCTTTTCATGCTCCGGCGAGGTGTTGCGGGGCGAAGACATCGACAAAGACCTGTTTCGCAACGTGGGTCTTTACTGGAGCGTGCCGTCGATCCAGGAGTATTGGGTGTTCGACATTCGCGAGGACGCTCGGCGGCCGAAGTTGTTGGTCTATCGCCGAGAGCGCGGCGGCTGGGACATCCGCGAGTTTCCTCCCGACGCGGTCTACGAAACGCCGCTGCTGCCGGGATTGAAATTGAAGATCGCGCCGGTAGCCCGATCATCCGCGAAGCGATCGCGCCGGCGGCGGACGTGAACAATGACTGGAACCGCTCGTCGACGGTGGCGGGCACGAACAGCATCTCCGCAGCGGCACATTGCCCGTCCCACCGGTCGTCGGCTTCGCTGCCGCGTGTGAACTCTGCACACTCACCCGAAGCGCCAGCGAAGGGCTGGCCACGTCGGACTCGAAACACCGCACAGCGACGGCGCTGTCCGCCGCGGCGGATTGGTCCTTTTGTCCTTTCGGATTTCGTGCTTGTTTCGGAAAGCAATTCGTCATTCTTTCGACATTGGGTCTTTCGTCATTCGTCCTTTGCTGCCGGGATCAGCGCTTTGAACTCCGGCAGGTCTCGCAGGATGGCGACGTCGGGATCCGTTTGCATGTTGGCGAAGTCCTTCCAGCCCGCCTTGATCGCCTCACGCAGCGTGGCGAGTGCATCAGCGATGTGCTGTTGCCGCGCGGCGGCCTGTTCGGCGGTGAGTTCGTCCTTCTCCGCCTTGATCCCGGTGGCACACAGGCTGTAGACGCACGCGGCGTTGTAGAGTTGGTCCGCCGTGGCCGTGCCCAGTTCTCGCAACTTGGCGATGGCATGGGCGGCATCGCTGGTACGACCGTCTTGAACGAACTGCGTCCCACGCATCTCCAGCAGCACGGGCAGCAAATCCGCCGGCTGTTCCAGCAGAGCCTTCCATTCACCCTCTGCCGTCGGCGCGTGCTTGCAATGCTGAATCTGTCTCTGAATGATCCTAACCCATTCCTTTTGCATCGGTGGCAGTCGCACAATCCCCGTCTGGGATTTCCGTGCGCTGAGGTAAGTCACAATCCATTCGGATTGCGACACAGGTTGGCGCCCTGCTTCATCCATGCGATTCAGCACATCCAGTCCCTGCTCGTAATACTCGATTGCTCTTTCGTACGCCTTAACCTGCTGATTACCCGCACCCAGCCGCCAAAGCGTTACCATCAAGGCGGATTGTAACCAGGCGTCCGCCGGGTCCGTGGCCGCCTGCGTCCGATAGATTTCAAGGCCCTTCTGATACTGCTCGAGTGCTTCAGTTGCCTTGCCGACCTGAAGGCTCACGTCGCCGAGCTTCTCGTACGAGATGGACACGGCGCGCTGAGCCCAGGCGTCGCTCGGATCGGCCGCCGCCCACTTCTGACTTATCTCCAGACTCTTCTGAGACGATTCCAGCGCCTCGGTCACCTGCCCGGACTCAAGCTGCACGTTGCCGAGCCTCGAGTACGAGCTGAACAGGTCGCGCTGGGCCTGGGAGTCGCTCGGATCGGCCGCCGCCAACTTCTGACTGATCTCCAGTGTCTTTTGATACGATTCCAGCGCCTGGGTCACCTGCCCGGACTGTAGCTGCACGTCGCCGAGCGAGATGTACGAGACGGACAGCTCGCGCTGGGCCCGGGCGTTGCTCGGATCGGCCGCCGCCAACTTCTGACTGATCTCCAAAAACTTCTGATACCATTCCCGCGCCTCGGTCACCTCCCCGGACTGGCGCTGCACGTCGCCGAGCTTACAGTACGAGATGGACAGGGCGCGCTGGGCCAAAGCGTTGCTCGGATCGGCCGCCGCCAACTTCTGACTGATCTTCAGTAACTTCTGATACGACCCCCGCGCCTCGGTCACCTGCCCGGACTGAAGCTGCACGGTCCCGAGGAAGTCGTACAAGCCGGCCAGGACGCCTTGGAGCTGGGCGTCGCTCGGATCGGCCGCCGCCAACTTCTGAGTGATCTCCAGACCCTTCTGATACGACCCCCGCGCCTCGGTCACCTGCCCGGACTGAAGCTGCACACTGCCGAGCAACATGTACGAGGCGGACAGGTCGCGCTGGACCCGGGCGTCGCTCGGATCGGCCGCCGCCAACTTCTGATTGATCTCCAGACCCTTCTGGTACGACCCCCGCGCCTCGGTCACCTCCCCGGACCGGCGCTGCACGTCGCCGAGCATCGAGTACGAGCCGGACAGATCGCGCTGGGCCTGGACGTCACTCGGATCAGCCGCCGCCAACTTCTGACTGTTCTCCAGAAACTTCTGATACGACCCCCGCGCCTCGGTCACCTGCCCGGACTGAAGCTGCACACTGCCGAGCCTCTGGTACGAGATGGACAGATCGCGCTGGGCCTGGGCGTCGCTCGGATCGGCCGCCGCCAACTTCTGACTGATCTCCAGCCCCTTCTGATAAGACCCCAGCGCCTCGGTCACCCGCCCGGACTGAAGCTGCAGGTCGCCGAGCTTGTTGTACGAGATGAACAGGTCGCGCTGGGCCCGGGCGTCGCTCGGATCGGCCGCCGCCAACTTCTGGGCGATGTCGAACGCCTGCTGGTAGACCTTGCGTGCGGAGGCGAGCGGGCCGTCGTCCGTAGGACGGGTTTCCAACCCGTCTTTGCCGGAATGGACGGGTTGGAAACCCGTCCTACTTTCGGAACCGATTCGCAGGAAGACGTCGCCGAGGTCATAGAGGGCGGTCATCGTGTTGCGGTCGATCGCGCCGCGGGAGGCGAACTGGTCGGAGACCTCCTGAAGCCGGGCCAACGCGGTCTGGAGCAGTGACCGTTGCAGGTCGCCCGCGCCGGGGACGTTTTTGAGCTTCCGCTGGATGTCGAAGATGACACTTTGGAGCGACTTGAGCGCGAGCTGGCTCTGCTCCCGCGCGACGGCGGCGTTCTGCTCGGCCTTCGTGGCGTTCTCCTGGGCCTTCCGGGCATTCTCCTGGGCGAGTGACGAGGCTTCCTGCTCGCGCTGGTTAGATTGCTCCAGTTCGATGTTCTTCGTCGCGAGCGTTCGGTTCGATTGGCCAACCACCGAGGCGATGGCCGCGAGGCTGACGAGCGAGATGAGCACGGTCGCGGCCGTGCTGACAACCAACGTCGGATGCCGCTTCACCCACCGCCGTGCGCGCACGATCACCGGCTCAGGCCAAGCGCTGACCGGGTCGCCAGCGAGCCAGCGTTCCAAGTCCTCGGCCAGCGCTTGCGCGGTGGCATAGCGCGCCGCCGGATCGCGCGACATGGCCTTCAGGCACACCGCTTCCAACGGATTGGGGACCGCCGCCAGCACAGCGCGCGGCGCGGGAAACTCACCCTGCTCGGCACGCCGCAGCAGTTCGGGGGTCGTCAACTTCTCGCTCTCGCCGCCCGGGCGGGCACCAATCGGAGCCTGTCCGGTCAGCAGTTCGTAAAAAGTCGCCCCCAGGCCGTAAACGTCGGACGCCGGCCCCAGCAGATCCAACCGCCCGGCCGCTTGTTCGGGACTCATGAACTCCGGCGTGCCGATCGCGCTGCCCATCTGCGTCAAGGCGACGTCAGCACTCGATTGAGGGATGAGACTCGGTTCGCGATCGAGCGAAGCCTGGGAGGTGGCCGCGACCGGATCAAACGACTGACCTTTGGCCTTGGCCAATCCCCAATCGACCACCAGCGTCTCGCCATACTTGCCAAGCATGATGTTGCCCGGCTTCAGGTCTCGGTGCAGCACGCCGCGACTGTGGGCATACGCGATCGCGTTGCAGACGTCGATCAGCCGTTGCACCAGATTGCGAAACGCGATGCTCGCAAAGTCCGGCGAACGGCGAGCGTTAGCCGGCTGCTCGATTGATCTCGACGTGACATCACCATCACCAGAGGGCTGACGCCCTCCGTTCGCCTTGTGAAACTGCTTGATCGCCGTTCGCAAGCTGCGACCGCGAATGAATCGCATGGCATAAAACGGCCGACCGTCCGCGAAATGCCCGAGCCCATACACGGGCACGATGCCGGGATGTTCCAATCCGCCGGTGATCTCGGCCTCCAACACAAACCGCCCGCGGCTGTTCCGATCGTGAGCACGCTTGGGTTTGATCTCCTTGAACGCCACCTCTCGGTTCAGCTCGCGATCCTGGGCGATCCAAACTTTGCCGAGTGCTCCCTCGGCATGCGGCCGCAGCAATTGAAACCGCAACAGGCCTTGTTGCTCCTGAGCATGTCCATAACTAATCGTCGGCTGAAGCTGAGGCGGCAGATCATCACCCTCGGCGTTGCTGGCCGAAGCCACAGAATCCGATGGACCGTTGAATGGCAGAACGCTGGACTTGAATCCCGCTTGACGAGACTCGGACGCCACGGCGTGTCGTAGACTCTGCTGGACATCAGCGTCGTTGACGTCGTGCAACTCGGCGGCAACCTCCGAAACGGAACTGAGCGCCGCAAGGCTTTGCTCGGCACTGCCGCCGTGCTTCGTGACATGCCGATCGACCATCGGTTCGAGCGCCGCTCGATCTTCGGCCGACATGTGACCGAGTTCGACCAGCAGTTCGCCAAGCGGCCGCGACTTCTGCAACGTCCAGGCTTGCAATGCCGCGATCAGCCCCTCCCGCGTAATGAGCTCCATCTGCAACGCCAACACGCCGAACAACACGTTGCGATCTGACTGCGATGCCGACATGAATTATCGCTCCCGAATCGAGGAGGACTCAAAAAGGGCCGGCCGATCGACCAATACTAAATCACCGCTGGCTCGCCTCCGCAAGCTTCGCGGCTGAACGGCACGGCTGGCTAATTCTTGAATCAACGGAACCTGTAGCCCAGGCCCTTGTGGCCTGAGTGATGAGACTTCCGCCTTTTTTTTCGATGAATTCAAATCAAACTACAGTTTGCCCAAAACGACGAACTAGCCGGCCGTGGGCTGAACGGGCCGCATGAACGCGGCCGAGCATCCTTGCCGTCTTTGCGTTGGTCGATACTCCGGCGGCTTACTTCTCAAACGCCGAATCGAAGCGGCGGTTGGAGGGTTCGAAGTCCACGTTCTTGCAGAACTGACAGGCTTCGCGAGCGCCTTGTTCGCGGTTCATGCCGCAGTCTTCCCATTCGACGGACAGCGGGCCGTTGTAGCCGACGGCATTCAAGGCGCGGATGATTTCCTCGAAGCGGACGGCTCCGCGGCCGACGGAACGAAAATCCCAGCCGCGACGCGGGTCGCCGAAGGACAGGTGGCTGCTGTTGATGCCCGTCCGGCCGTCCAACGTCGTTGAAGCGTCCTTCATGTGGACGTGGTAAATCCGATCGGGGAAGTACCGAATGAACTCGACCGGATCGACGCCCTGCCAAATCAAGTGGCTGGGATCGAAGTTGAAACCGAAGGCTTCGCGGCGGTCGAGCACCTTCAAGGCCCACTCGGCCGAGTAGATGTCAAACGCGATTTCGGTCGGATGCACCTCCAGCGCGAACTTCACGCCGCAGTCATCGAACACGTCGAGGATCGGGTTCCAACGCTCGGCGAGCAGTTTGAAGCCGGCATCGATGGTTTCGCGGGGCGTCGGCGGGAAGTCGTAGATGTACGGCCAAATGCTCGATCCGGTGAAGCCGTTGACGACGCCGACGCCCAGCTTCTGAGCGGCTCGTGCGGTGTTCTTCATTTCGGCGATCGCGCGTTCCGTCACCTTTGCCGGATTGCCGTCGCCCCAAACGTACGGCGGCAGAATCGCTTTGTGCCGGGAGTCGATGTTGTCGAGCACTGCTTGCCCGACCAAGTGGTTCGAGATCGCGAATAATTTCAGGTCGTATTTTTCCAGCAGATCGCGCTTGCGAGCACAGTACGTGTCGTCGGAAAGGGCCTTGTCGACTTCAAAGTGGTCACCCCAACAGGCGAGTTCCAGGCCGTCATAGCCGAATTCTTTGGCCTTTTTGCACAGCTCTTCGAGCTTCAAATCTGCCCACTGACCAGTGAAGAGAGTAACGGGACGCGACATGTTCAACTCCGTGGTGCCAAATCTTGGCGGTGCGAAACAAGAAGGAATTAAGACAACATCTGAACCCGCGCGCGATTGGACTCCGTCGCTTTCCAAAGTTGTTGCGATTGAGTCAAGCTTTGGGAACACTAATCGGCACTGATCTTCACTAATCAAACCACAGTCCTCGTGCCATTAGCGTTGATCAGCGCCGATTAGTGTTCCAAAGTTTGTTTTTACGTTGGTCTGAGGCGGAGCCTCGCTGGACTCTTCGCCGTGATCGCGGAACGAACGTCCAATCGGCCTGAGCAGTTTAAGGGGCCGAAAGAGGCTGTCAAACGAGACGAGCGACTGGCGTGGCCGGACTCGCGAGAGTTCCGACGATCCAACGAGTCGCTGAATTCTGGCGAATTCAGCTACCAGGGCAGGACATCACGCCGGCACGTTCGCACGACGGCGGACATCACTTGCGCGACCTCGCGATCCGTCAGCAAACCGGTCAGCCGTCCGGCCATGCCGGGAGCCGCGTGCCAGCGCTCGAGCACCTCCAACATCGCTTGACACTTGCCGGGCTGTATTCCGAACTGAGCCTTCAGTCGCAACGCCTCGAACGGCGGCAAGTCCTCGAACTGACTGATCACCAAGAAATCTCCTTCATTCGCCAGCGACAGATGCAGATGGCGCAGCTCCTTGGCGAAGTCGGCGTTGATCGGCAACGACAGCCATTGCGGTCCCGTCTGCTGCCAAATGTGGATCAGCTCCGGCGAGTGTTCCGTGATCCGGGCCGTTGTCTCGCAGGCGGCGAAGATCACGCTCTCGTCCACGAGGTCGGATTCGACGCGGTCGTCATCCAAATGCTTTTGCCAGGTCGTCGCCAGCAGGTCGAGTTGCACTTGCGGCGGGACCGCTCGCAGAAACGGGACTTCGGTGAGGAAACCAAATGTCTCCGCATCGTCGTCCGGAAATTGTTGAGCCAGCGTCAGGCGCTCGAGCGTGTCAAGGCAGGCGACTCGAAAGGCCAGATAGCTGAGAGCATTGTTGGGCAAGGTGTCGTTCGAGATGGTCAGCATGGGCGAACATGCTGACGATGCCGCGATTCGACTTCAACCGGAAAGTGGGAGAACGCCAATTTTCTCGAAAACTCCGTTCGTCCGGCGGTCCGGCCTGTCAAACTGGGTTGAGTTTGCGTGACCGCCAGGATCCGACAACGTCCGTTCGACGCTCAGCCCCTGCTTTCGAGCCAACCCCGCGGATTCAGACACGGCCCGCGGATGAAGGCACAAGTTTCGTTGGTTTGTGGCAAAGCCTCGCTGGAGTCTGCGTTCGTAGGTTATGCGCGCTGTACGCGGTTACGTCGCCGAGTCGCTCCGCGACTTGGAATCGGCGTCGCGGAGCGACGCCGCTACGTTGCGGGCGAAGCCCGCGTTAGAGTCTTCGGTTGTCAATTATGCGCGCCGTGCGCGCAATACGTAGCCGAGTCGCTCTGCGACTCGGATTGAATCGGCGTCGCGGAGCGACGCCGCTACGTTGCGGCCGAAGCCCGCGTTAGGCCAAGATTTCTGTGACCACATTCCCAGCCACGTCCGTCAGCCGGAAGTCGCGGCCATTGTAGCGGTAGGTCAGTTTGACGTGGTTCAGTCCGAGCAGGTGCAGGATCGTGGCGTGCAGGTCATTGACATGGACCTTGTTGACGGCGGCTTTGAAGCCGACTTCGTCGGTCTCGCCGTAATGCGTGCCGCCCTTCACGCCGCCGCCGGCAAACCAGAAGGTGAAG
>CAZPUJ010000172.1:0-2693 GCA_964589725.1 uncultured Planctomycetaceae bacterium | reverse complement strand
GGCGTGAGCTGCTTGCACGGCCCGCACGACGGAGCCCAGAAATCGACGACGACCGGTGTCTCAGACGATTTTTGAATGACGTCGGCTTCGAAAGTGTGAGTGGTGGAATCTTTGATCCAAGAAGAGGCGTCAGGCATGGGTGGGCTTCGTGAGGAATGAGCTGTTTCTCCGCGGAATCACAGAGACGCAGTAGACCGAGCCGGATCGCGGGAAGCAAGGAACGGCGCTCGATCGCTATCCGTGATTGTGTCGTTTGCTTGCGCCGATTTTGGATTTTTGATTTTGGATTTTTGATTGCGAACGCGGACTGCGGTTCAATCAAAAATCGGCAATCGAAAATCCGATTCAATCCCACCACCAACGTTCGGCATCCATATCGGTCGGTGGCGAGGATTGTTGGCGGCGGCTGGCGACTTGACCAGCATTCTCGGAGGTGGTGCCCGACTTGTCGACGATCTGCTGACTGTCGATCAGCACGCCCCCGCTGAGCAGTCCGATCGCCACGCCACGAGTCGTTTTCATGTTGAGCAACGTCTTCGTGTGCTTCGGCACCGGACCGCGCAGCACGGGAGCACGTTGCTCGTCGAGAAACAGACTTGGCTGCCAATTCGCCTTTTGCGGAAGTTGTTCGCGCTTCATCAAAGCCACGAGCACCGCCATGTCGAACAGATTTTGCAGCTCGGCGAAGACCGGCATCTTCTTGGCCAACTCGGGAAACTTTTCCGTGAAACCCTTCCCGAAAGCTTGCGTGGCCAACTGCGTGAATGCCGCGTCGGATCGCTTGCCGTTGGCGTCGACGAACTCCTCTTGAGACATCAACTGACAGCGCTGGCCGGAGAACTGAAAGGCCAATCCGTCGCCGCTGCTGCGAAACGCCTCGTACAACGGCATGAACCACCAGCGTTGGATGCTGTTGCTGCCAGGCTGAATCAAATCGAGATGACTCTTCAGCCCGGAAACAGGCGGCTGCTCCAAGTCAATCGCGATGAGCTTCATATGGTAGTCCGCCTCGACCAGCACGTGAGCGAAATGCGTGTCGTCGGGCACGCCCCAGACTTTGACTTCGTGGTTGCCGAGAATCGTCTGCATCTGGTGCAACCGCTGCTGAGCTTGCCCCTGCGAGCCAGGCTTGACGTTCTTCTGAATGTATTGCTGCAACTCAGTCAGGCGTTCCGGCACTGGGTCGATCGAGCAACCCCACTGCGACGTCTTTTGAGCGGTCCGCAACGCGACCAGAAAATCGTCCAGCCGCAACGCGGGACGGCCGGTCGACAGCCCGATCGCTCGACCCGTCGAATCGGGAGCGAACGGCTCCGCCGGACCAGCGATCACCAAGTCGTTCGTCTCGGGAAACACGAAGACGAAATCAATCCGTTGCAACCCGGCCAGATATTGCACGTCGGCCGGAATCGATGACTTCTTTTCCACCATGTCCGCGCACACTTTCTCCAGGCGCTTGAGCGACACCTTGCGCAACGAACTGCTGCGTTGCACATCCTCGGACAGAAATTCTTTGGCCAGCTCCTGCATCCGTTTCTTTGCGACGTCCGCCGCGATGACCTTGGCTTTCGGAGCCGACAACACGCCGTCGCCATCAATCACGATGCCGCCGGCTGCCTGAAAACCACCTTGGCCTTGGCCGCCCTGTCCACCTTGGCCCCCTCCACCCTGACCGCCGCCAAAACCGCCGCCACCGAACTGAGCGTTTGCAACACCCGAGCACAACAACGCGAGCACGACCACAAACCTCGTCAACCAGCGCGTCAGAATCATGACAATATCCTCCTCACGGGCAGTTCGCAGATCGCCCACTGCCCGAAGTTTTCTTCGACCTCGACTTGAATTGTTTCGATCTTCGATCCTGACGCCAGTTTCACGACGTCAAGCAAACGGCCGCCAATCCAGGCGGCGATCTCCTCGGCGGTCGTGTTCTCGACCGGCAGCAGCACGCAGTCCTCGCGAGGAAACACCCAGCGACGACCTTCAAACGTCGCCGTCACCTCGTGTTCTTCGGCTTGCACGCGAATCTGCTGGTGCTGAGTCGGCAACAGAACGCGATGGTCCAATTCGTTGACGATTTTTTGCAACGCATCTCGCAGCGCGATGAAATCAAAGACGTAGCGGTTCTCGTCGAGCGGTCCGGACAGCTCAACGGCCGTCCGCCAATTGTGGCCGTGCAGCCGCTCGCAGATGTTGCCGTTGAACGTGATGAAGTGCGCCGCGCTGAAAACCAAATGATCCTTGGTCACTCGTACGCGAAATCGTGGGTCGCTCATGAATGCCTCCCGCCGGGCTGATTGTCACCGCCGGACAGGGGACCGGGCAAGCACGACCGCGAAATGGGTCGTGGACTCGGCGAACGGGGGCCGTCAGGCCCCTGGTTTGTACCTGGATGCGATGATTGCTCCATACCGCCCCCTGCCGCACCGAGGCGTCAGCCCTGTGATTGAAACTCGCCGTCAATCAGTGCGGCAACTGCGAATTGAACTGTCAGGGACGACCACTGTTGCCCGGAGCGTGTTCGCCACCGTCGGGCTCGCCCCGGCGGAGCGCTTGTAGTGCCCTTTTTCTAACCGGAGCGTCCTTGGTTCTGGCGTGTGGTAGAGTCACCACAGCAGAAAGGACGCATCATGAAAAAAGCTCGACGGTCCATTTCGGCGGACGAAAAGGTCGCCATCGTCAAAGCTCATTTG
>CAZPUJ010000171.1:0-2985 GCA_964589725.1 uncultured Planctomycetaceae bacterium | reverse complement strand
GGTAGGTCAGTTGTTCGTGATCGAAGCCCAGCAGATGTAGGATGGTAGCGTGCAGATCGTGGATGTGAACGCGATTTTCCACGGCGTTCCAGCCAAGTTCGTCAGTGGCTCCGTGAATGTAGCCTCGTTTGATACCGCCGCCGGCCAGGCACATCGAGAAGCCGTAGTGATTGTGGTCCCGGCCATTGGGCGTTCGGGATACACCGGGAGTTGGAATCTCGACCGTCGGAGTGCGGCCGAACTCACCGCCGATAATGACCAGCGTGCTGTCGAGCATGCCGCGCTGCTTCAGATCGCGGAGCAACGCTCCGATGGGTTGATCGCACTCTGCCGCCAAGTCGCGGTGGTTCTTTTCCAGTTCGTCGTGCGCATCCCACGGTTGCCCGGCTCGTTGCCAGGCCTGCACGAATCGCACGCCACGCTCGAGCAACCGCCGAGCCATCAGCAATTGCCGGCCGTACACCGTGTCGCCGTACATTTCGCGCGTGGCTTGCGTCTCGCGGCTCACGTCGAAGGCGTCGGTCGCCTCGGTTTGCATGCGATAGGCAAGCTCGAACGACTGAATGCGGGCTTCAAGTTGCGCGTCGCCCGGCCGACGGCTCAAGTGTCGCTCGTTGATCTGCCGCAACAGATCGAGTTGCTGGCGCTGCCGCCCTGGCAAGAGGAAGTCGTTGCGGATGTTTTCGAGCAGTCGCTCAGGCTGAGTGTGTTGCGTGTCGATGTGAGTCCCTTGAAACGCTCCCGGCAGGAATGCCGACCGCCAGTTCTGACCCGCCATCGTCGGATACCCGCCCGGACACAGGACGATGAAGCCCGGCAGGTTCTGATTCTCCGTTCCCAAACCGTAAGTGACCCACGCTCCCACGCTCGGCCGAGCCTGGCGATTGTCTCCGCAGTTCATGAGCAGGAATGATGGCTCGTGGTTGGGCACGTCCGCGTACATCGAACGGATGACGCACACGTCGTCGATGCTGCGCGCGACATACGGGAACAATTCGCTGACTTCGATCCCGCTCTGACCATGCTTGGCGAACTTGAACGGCGAGCGGAAAGCCGCGCCGGTCTTGCGTTCGGTGCGTTGCGAAGTCGGCAGCGACTGGCCGTGATACTTTTCGAGCATCGGCTTGGGGTCGAATGTATCGACATGCGACGGCCCGCCATTCAGGAAGAGATGAATGACTCGCTGCGCCTTCGCCGCGAAATGCGGCGGCTTCGGTGCCAGCGGGTTAGTGGCCGTCGATTCCGCCCGGACCGGTTCACCGCCGAGCAAATCAGCCAGACTCAGCAAGCCGAGTCCCATGCCGGATTGGCTCAACATTTCGCGGCGTGTCCACATGGCTCGGGGGATTGACATCCCCCGCTCGCCTCCCGAACGGCTCAACATTTCAGGGCGTGTCAACATGCGAGATCCTCCGTCAATCCTCAATCAGCCAACCCCACTGAGCTTGCCTCAGTGGCTCGCGGGTTTTTGCACTACTTGGACTTCACTCGAAATCAATTCGCTGGTAGTGCAAAAACCCGTAAACCGCCGACGCAAGGTCGGCGGGGTCGCTTGTGTCAGGGTCAATCCACAAACACAAACTCGTTGGAGAGCAGCAGCGTCTGAAGGTATTCCTCCCACGGCGAGAGATACTGCGGCTGTCCCTCTGGCGAAGACTCCGATATCGCCTTGTCAGACGAGTTCAAGAACTTCTTACCAAGAGTGATCTCGTCCGGTTCGGCGGCTCGGCTGAAGAGACGTCGATACACTCCGTCGATTCGCTGTTCCGTCTGCTCGATGCGCGACAGGTCCGGACGCGCGGCCAGATGCCGAGCCTGTTCCTTCATGAAAGGGCTGTTCATTAGGAACAGCGCCTGTTGGGGCACGGTGGTCTGATGCCGTTGCGGGCTGCTGGTGTCAGGCGCGGCGAAATCGAACGCACGGAGCACGCTCGGCAGGTTCTGTCGGTCGATGAAGCCGTAGACCGTGCGCCGCGCGGAGAACGGTTGCGTCGTCAAGTTCACCGCCGGACCACCCATCGCCAGGTCGAGTTGACCAGACACAGCCAGCAGCGAGTCACGCAGTGACTCCCAATCGAGCCGCCGACGATTCATGTGCGAGACGAGTCGGTTCTCGGGATCGGTGAACGGGGGGCGTAAGCCCCCTGATGCGTCCGATTTGTGAGTGGTGTCGTGCAAGCGTTCGTCGCCATCAGGGGGCTGACGCCCCCCGCTCGCCTGCTGATACGTGTTGCTGAGCACAATCAGTCGATGCAGCTTCTTGATGGACCAGCCGTCTTCCATGAATTGCCAAGCCAAGTGGTCGAGCAGTTCGGGATGAGTCGGCGGTTCACCACGCAGGCCGAAGTCGCTCGGCGTACGCACGATCCCCGCGCCAAAGTGGTGCAGCCAGACGCGATTGACCAAGACTCGAGCCGTCAGCGGGTTGTTCCTGTCAGCGATCGCGCGAGCCAATTCCAAACGTCCGCTGCCCTGTCGAAACGAACGACGTTCGCCGCGTGTCAGCACTTCCAAGAACTGCCGAGGCACCGCGTCCCCCGGATTGCTCGCATTACCGCGTACAAACACGCGCGGGTTCACAGGAACCGCGGCATCGACCAAAACGTGCGCGTGAGGGGCCGCGCCGGGCGAGGCGATCCAATCCTCGACTTGCCGCTGTTGTTCGTGAAATTGATTCTGCGTCGTCGTGTCCACGAAGAGAAACTCTTCAACGTCGGTCAGCGCCACGACCGGCGGGGCACCGATCCCGTACAGCAATTGGCGCAGCTCTTCCCAAGCCGGATCGTCGAGTTGCTTGGCCGCCGGATCGGTCTTCCGCGTTTGCTGCCAACGTGCGTCAGCCTGTTGAAACAGCTCGCCGTAACGCGCCGCGACGTCCGCGAGATGACGAGGCGCAGCGTCCGCGAATGCCTGCACGACGACGGAATTCAGTCGCTGTTTCGAGTCAGTCGAGTCGCGCCACTTCGTGATGAGTTCGCGTGCCTT
>CAZPUJ010000170.1:0-3735 GCA_964589725.1 uncultured Planctomycetaceae bacterium | reverse complement strand
TCTTGAATCTACGGAACCTGTAGCTCAGGCCCTTGTGGCCTGCGTGATGAGACTTCTGCTTGTTTTCCGACGAATTCAAATTAAACCGGCCACGAGGGCCGGGGCTACAGATTACCCAAGACAACGAATTGGCCAGCCGTGGACGCAAGGTCGGCGGGGTCGCTTGATGGAGGGCTAGTTGTTAGTGACCGGAGAGACGTGTGACGCCTCGCCAACGATCAACGATCAACTAACAACCAGCAACCAGCAACTCTCACCACTCCCCGTTGCCGCTCAATCCGTGGTGTGCCAGAATGAGTCGCGTGTTCGGCCGCGGTTTGGCCGTTCTTGAAGAAGGCTGCACATGGCTCACCGCCGATTGGCCCTGCCGATTCGAGTCGCACAGCGTTCGGTGCGCGGTAGAGCTATTGTTGGTGAGACGTGCTTCGGTTTACTGGCGACGTTGATGTTGTCAGCGTGGTCATGCGCGGATGATGCTCGGCCGAAGGTGGAAAATGAGCCGTACTCGCAGTCGGCGAAGATCTTTCGCGATCGTCGAGCGGAGGTCGTCTTTGAATCCGCGAAGTCGCAGCTCGCGAAAGGTGACCACGCCGCCGCGATCGCTGCACTGCAGCCGCTGCTGGATGGACCGAACGGATTCACGGCGGCGGGAGCACACGGGCGGAGTGTGTTCGACGAGGCGAATCGGTTGCTGGCCGAAATGCCGCCCACGGCGCGAGCGTTGTACGAACGAGTTCACGGCCCGGAAGCGGAACGCTTGTGGCGTGAAGCTCGTCGCGGCGGTCAGCCGGAGAAGCTCGGCGAGGTCGTCGTGCGGTACGGCCAAACGGTCGCCGGCTGGCGTGCGCTGAGCAACATCGTTCAGAGACACTTCGATCGGAGCGAGTGGCAATTGGCGGCGGCGGCCAGCGAGACGTTGTCGCGTCATCCGCATTCGGCGGTGACGAAAGAGTCTGGTTGGATCGCGCGTTGGGTGCTCGCGCTCGGACGGGAAGAACGACCGGCGAACTCGGCTGAAGTCTCCGGGGCGCGAGCCGTGCTTGCGCGGCACACGACACGATTGGAAAAGTCACCAGCCCCGTCGCAGTCAACGGCGGCGAACATGGCGGCCTGGCTTGAGCAACAGCTTGCCGTGGGACCAATTGGCAATTTGTCCGAAGCGATTGATGACAAAAATGACAAACCAGTGGAACGGATTGGCAATCTGTCTTACGCCCTCACGGACGGTCCGGCGACAAAGGAGGTCTGGGAATTCTCCACAGGCGCGGATGGTGAGCCGCGGTCGTGGCTGACTGAAATCCTTGCCGGCTGGCGTGACTACGGCGTGTTGGCGTTGCCGAGTTCGCAGCCTCTGGTCATCGGCGATGTGGTGGTCGCGCGGTTCGTGCATCCTTCGAAAGTGGTCGCCGTGGACGCGCGGCAAGCTCGCCTGTTGTGGGAGAAGACGGGAGCCACGCAGCTCGGTTCGACAGCGACGGACTTGCAGCGGCATCCGGGGATTCGCGGATTGTTGCTCGACGAGATACAGCGGCAGTGGTTTGGCGATTCGGTGCGCGGGCGGCTGACAACCGATGGCCGGCGGTTGTTTCTCGTGCAAGACGCGGACGAATTGGACTTGAAGCCGGGATCGGGAACTCGGCTGCGGAATCATCTGGAGTCCTGGGATCTCGCGACGGGTGCGCGGCTGTGGCGCGTGGGCACGGCGAATCAAGAACCGCCTGCCGAGCTTCAAGGCGTGTACTTCTTGGGGCCACCGCTGGTGAGCGACGGCTGGCTGTATGTGGTCGGGCAGCGTGAGACGATGGTCGCGCTGTGGGCCTCGCGAGCCGACGATGGGCAGCCGACTTGGTTTCTGCCATTGGCCGAAACGGATCGGCAGCAGTTCAAGGAATCCGATTGGCGACACATTGCATGTCCGGTGACTTGGTCTGGCGGGCGATTGGTCTGCCCAACGGCAGCCGGCTGTTTGGTCGCGGTCGATCCGGTGACGCGGTCACTCGCGTGGAATCTTCGCTTCGAGCGTGACGATATCTCATCGGCAACCGGATTCACGGCGGCTGATCGCGATCGTCCGTTTCCGTCTCGCTGGTGGGAGTCTTGGCGCGACGTCTTCTTGCGCGAGTCATCTTCCGTGCTACTCGTCGCGACGCCGGAATCGCGTTCGTTGCGCGGACTCGATGCGCGAACGGGCGAGGTTCGTTGGCGAGTGCCGTTTGACGAGCCGCTGTTCGCGACGGCCAGCGGCGAGTCTCCAGTGCTCGTGTTTCAGCGACACGACGTCGCGGCGATTGAGCCGTTGACGGGAAAGATTCTGTGGCGAACTCCGCTCCCTGCGCCGTCGGGACCGGGAGAATGGTTAATCAGCGGTGAACCTAAAAGCGCGGCAGGTCGGCAAACTCGTAGTTTTCTCTGTCCGCTGCAAGACGGCGGCTGGACGGTGATCGACACCAGCAACGGTGCGTTGAGTCGCTCGCCCGCGCTTTCTGAATCGGCAATGGGGCGACTCGCGCGAGCCGGTGATCGCTGGGTTGCGTTGTCTTCACACACGCTGCGAGTGTTCGATGCGATCGCAACGAGAGAACGTACTTTGGCCGAACGATTGCGAACAAAATCTGACGACGCTGCTAGTCGCTTGGAACTCGCAAGGATGTCGCGACAAGCGAACAATTGGGTGAAGGCCGAGGAGATGCTGCGTCCGCTGCTCGATGAACCGACTCGCGCGGACGAGGCTCGCGCCGAGTTGCGGCAGACGTGGCTGGCGCGAATCGACGTGGAACCGCCGGACGGCGCGAAGCTCGCGAAGGAGTTGTTGTCGTGGTCTCGCGACGTCGGCGAACAAGTCGTGGCACGACACGCGCTGCTTGTCGCAGCACAGCGCAGCGGTGCGCTCGTCGAGGCGTTGCGCGGAGCGCTGGAACTACTCGATCTGCACCCGACCGATGAAGTGACGGCTACGGATCGCGACCCGAGTTCGTCCGATCCGCTCACGTTGCCCGGTCCGGTCTCGTTGTCCGGTCCCCTCTCTCCATCGCCCATTCCCTTGTCTCAATTGCCCGGTTCCCTTTCCACGTCGGGGAGAGGGTTAGAGAGAGGGGTCTGCGAGCGCTCCTTGCGGCGTGATCGCTGGCTGCAAGGTTTTATTGTCGATCTCTTCGCTCAAGCAGATGGCGCGAATGGGAAGCTCCTCACCCCAACCCTCTCCCCAGAGGGGCGAGGGAACCAGACAAAAACCGAGTACCAAACAACGCGCAAGCAACTCGACAGCGTGTTGGCCGAGCGACGACAACGTGCCGTTGACAGTCTCGATGCGTTTGCTCTGCCGCAACTGGCGGAACAGCTTTCGTGTCTACCGATCGCACGCGCAATCCGCTTGCAATTGTCTGGCCGCACAGGCGTTGGTGTTGGATTCTTGCGTACGAATCTCGCGCTGCAAGAGATCGCAAACGGCAGTGATCGAGTCGCGGCGGCTGAGGCATGGTATCGGCTGGCGCTATTGCACGAGTTCCGCAGTGAGCCGCTCGAGGCGGCCGACTGCTATCGCGAGCTACGCGATCGCTTCGCCGACGTGAAGCTGCCGGACGGTCGCTTGACGGCGGAGTGGCTGACCGACGTCATGCCGGACTCGGCGATCGGCCGCTCGCTGGAGAATGGGCCAGCGGACCCGTGGCCACAACGCGAACCCGACATCTCGCGACTGCCGGAGCCGCACAACGACACCTTCACCATTTACTTCCA
>CAZPUJ010000169.1:0-7834 GCA_964589725.1 uncultured Planctomycetaceae bacterium | reverse complement strand
CGTCGATTCGGGTTCGCCACTGAGGTAGGTCAGGTACGAGCCGCTGCCGTCGTACTCGCTGAAGTCCAGGTCGGCCGACTCGGCGAGACCGGGGTCGACGAGTTCCCAAAACAGACGACTTCCGGATCCGTCACCGACAATGACCGAAAGAATCTCCGCCGCGAATCGCAGGCGGTTCTGAGCTGACGGGGCCGGACTCATCTGCATGACGTGTTGCTGTTGGCTCTTCGGTCGCGTAATGACTTTGACCGCGGCGCGCGGTTTCGCTTCGTGGGTCGCGCGCCCGCACTTCCCGGCAGGCCATATCGAACAGTGCTCTTGAGCCAGCGAGACGATGCGGTCCCAGTCCGTGTGGCCCGCCAACGCCAGCGTCACATTTCCAGCAAGATATCGGTTGTCGTGATACGCCCGCATCTGTTCGCAGGTGAGCGCGGTGATGCTTTCCTTCGAACCGAGCACACTCTGCCCCAGCGGATGTCCGGCGAAATGCGTTTGCATCAAATTCTCGTACGCCAGAAACGACGGCTGATCGTCGTACATGCCGATCTCTTCGAGGATGACCTTTTTCTCCATGTCAAAGTCGTCCTGGCGAAGCGCCGGACGCAAGATGTTCGCGAACAATTCAAACGCTTGCGGCAGATATTCAGGCAGCACGGCTCCGTAAAACAGCGTTCCTTCCTCGGCGGTAGCGGCGTTGTACTTCGCTCCGATCTCGTCAAAGATGCGATTGACGTCGTCAGCCGAGAAACGTGGGCAGCCTTTGAAGACCATGTGCTCCAGAAAGTGGCTGACCCCCGCAACATCCGGCGTTTCATCGCGCGAGCCGGTGCGGACGAAGAATCCCAGTGCGACCGAATGCACCGACGGATTCAACTCGGCGACGACGCTCAGTCCGTTGTCCAGCGTGGTTTGATGAAAACGCATTCGTCACCTCATGAGGGATTCACGGATGGGGTTGCTGACGCACACGGATGTAAGAAAGGCACACGGATTGTTACATCCGTGTGCGAAAGCAATTCTGTTTCGTGCCCCGCGACCTACGAGCCAACAGTTGGTACGACGTTCAGGGGACTCGGACCGATCGTCAGCACCGTGAAGTCGCGAGCCGGATGCTGATGCACGTAGGCCAACACGTCGTCGACGGTCAGGTCGTCAATTTCGCGGTGGATGTCGTCCAGCGTTTGGACGCGCTTCAGGAAGTGCCAATCGCGGGCGATCGAGGTCGCTCGCGACGTGGTCGATTCCTGCTGCATGATGAGCGAGCTTTTTGCGCGCGCTTTGCAGCGATCCAGTTCGTGCTGCTCGATGCCCTCGCCGACGCGCGCGAGTTCTCGCAACGTCACATCCAGCGTTTCCTGAGCACGCTCCGACGTCGTGCCGGCATAGCACAGAACTCGGCCTTCGTGTTTCAAACTGTTGAGCGAGGCGTTGACCGAATAACACAAGCCCCGTTTCTCGCGGACCTCGGTGAACAGCCGCGAGCTCATGCCGCCGCTGAGCACTCCGACGGCGGCCCAGGCTCGGTAATAGTCGGGATGAGCGTATTCAACGGCGTCGTAGGCGATGCCGATGTGCGTCTGCGTCGAGTCGTGATGAATGTGGTCGATCTTCCGGCCGCGCGGACGAGTGACGATTTGCGGCTCCGGCTTGGATGTCCAGCTACCAAACTCTTGACCGATCAAGTCCAGCATCTCGCGAACATCGACTTGCCCCGCAATTCCCAAAATCGCTCCATTGGGTCGCAAACCGCGTTTGAAGTGTCCGCGCACCGAGTCAGGCGTGATTCGTTCGAGGTCATCCAGACTTCCCTCGGTGGGCAAGCCCCACGGAGCGTCGTAGCAGCGGCGCCGAAGTTCGATAATGACTTTGCGTTGTGGCTCGTCTTCGATGCCACGCAACGATTGCTCGATACCGGCGATCGCCGGTTCAAACTCATCGTCGGGAAGATGCGGCCGCTGCAACAAGTCGGCATAAAGTTTCAAAGCGGCGTGCATGTTCGCACCGAGCGTCGCCGCGGTGAACGCGATGTGATTGATCCCGGGACTTTCGCTCCGCTGTACGCCGAGATTCTCGAGCGCATTCAGTAGCTCTCGGCTGTCGAGCTCCCCCGCCCCCCGCGTAATCCAATCACTAAGCACCGCCGCCGTGCCGTTTTGCGCCACCGGATCACATGCGCTCCCCGCCGGCACCAACCAGCAAAACGCGGCCGATTGCACGTCCCGCATCGGCTCGATCACCACCGTCAATCCGTTGGGTAACTGGTGCGTCTGAATGATTTGCTCGGGCATGTGCTCCATCCTGGGCTGAGCTTCCGGCCGAATAGCGAGCGAAGTCTGACGAGCAAAGTAATGATTTGCAACGAGCCACATACGGCACGAAGTCGACGTCGTATACCTCGCACGGCAAAGTCAGACACACTTGAGAGACACCGACACTAACCCGAAGCGTAAGCGAGGACTGACGTAACAGTTCCTCGCTTACGCTTCGGGTTAGTGTCAGTCTAGGCCGCGAGCGGATTAAGCATCCTCCAACAACCGCGTCACCAACGCGGTCCAACCGGTTTGATGGCTGGCTCCGCAACCGCGGCCGGTATCGCCGTGGAAGTATTCATAGAAGAGAACCAGGTCTCGCCAGTGCGGATCGTCGGCGTAGCGACCTTCGTCGCCGTGGCATGGACGGCGGCCGGTGGCATCGGGCAAGAAAAGAGCACTGAGGCGGTGAGAGAGTTCTCTGGCGACTTCCTTCAAAGTCATCCAACAACCGGATCCGGTCGGGCATTCGACCTTGAGTTCGTCACCATAGAAGTAGTGGTAACGCTCGAGTGCTTCGATCACCAGGTAATTGACCGGGAACCAAATCGGCCCACGCCAGTTCGAATTCCCGCCAAACATTCCGGTCGTCGATTCACCGGGGACGTAGTCCACTCGCAATTGCTGGTCGCCCACTTGGAAGACAAACGGGGTTGCGTCATGAGCGTTCGACAGCGCTCGCAGGCCGTAGGGAGAAAGGAATTCCTTTTCATCGAGCATGCGTTGCAGCACCCGCTGTAATCGCTCACGCGAGGGGATCGCGAGAAGCAGCCGGCATTGGTTCGGATCGGAATGACTGTGCTCGCGTTCGCAGATTGTGATTTGCTTGGCGAGATCTTTGCGGTTTTTGAGAAACCAATTCATGCGGTGTCGAAACCCGGGCAACCGATTCAGCCGCTCCTCGTCCAATACCTCGGCTGCAAACAGCGGAATGATGCCGACGATCGAGCGGATTCTTAGCGGCATTCCAGTTCCATCCATGTGGAGTTGGTCGTAGTAGAAGCCATCCTTTTCGTCCCAGAGTCCGCTACCTCCCAGCGTGTTCATCGCGTCGGCAATCGCTACGAAGTGTTCGAAGAATTTCGACGCGATGTCTTCATAACTCGGATCTTCATAAGCCAGCTCCAGCGCCATCGATAGCATCGTCGAGCAGAAAAACGCCATCCAGGCTGTGCCATCGGCTTGCTCAAGAGAACCGCCGCTCGGCAGCGGCTGCGAGCGATCAAACAGGCCGATGTTGTCCAGCCCCAGAAAGCCGCCCGAGAACAGATTATTTCCTTCGACGTCTTTCCGGTTCACCCACCACGTGAAGTTAAGCAGCAACTTCTGAAACGTCCGGGCCAAGAACAAGCGATCGCGCCGGCCGCGCGGAGCGGTCAGCTTGTAGACTCGCCAGCACGCCCACGCATGCACCGGCGGGTTGACGTCGCCAAACGCAAACTCGTACGCCGGCAACTGGCCATTCGGATGCATGTACCACTCGCGCAGAAACAGCAGTAGCTGATGCTTGGCGAACTCGCCGTCGATCCGCGCGAACGGGATCATGTGAAACGCCAAGTCCCAGGCCGCATACCAGGGATATTCCCACTTGTCCGGCATGGAGATGACATCGCGATTGAACACATGCGGCCAATCGCGATTACGGCCCAACCGCCGAGCCTCCGGCGGCTTCGGCTGCCCCTCGTCGCCATTGATCCACTGCCGAATGACATAGTGATAAAACTGTTTTGACCAGAGCAATCCCGCATACGCTTGCCGAGCCACGTTGCGAGCTTGCGGTGACATCCGTGTGGGTAACTTCGAGTCGTAGAACTCGTCCGCCTCGCGCTGGCGAGCCGCGAGCACGCGATCGAACTCCTCGCCGAACGCCGTCTCGGTCGTCCATGTTTTCTCGGCTGTGAGCGTCAATCGCAGCCGAACCTCTCGTGACACGCCAGGCTCCAACCGCAGCACGTACCACGCGGCGGTTTTGGTCCCGATCGGATCGGACGACACGGCGCCAAGCCGGCCATGCACGACTCGTTCATGAAACGCATCTTTGACGTGCTGGTGCTCGTTCGGCAGCCCGAACAGCCGTTCGCCATTCGTCACGTTGTCGGTGAAGAGCCAAGTGGGACCAGGCATGTTTGGTCCCCTCACCTTCTGGGAGAGGTTTAAGGTTTCGACATCCTCACCCCGGCCCTCTTTCCGAGGGAGAGAGAGCAAAGACTGCGCCCCCTCACCCAGGCCCTCTTCGTGCGGGAGAGGGCGCGAAGACTGCGCCGCGAACGAAAACTCACCCAGCGATTCGTGCCACGCGAAGACGGTGCCGTCCGGCTGAAGCTGCATGCCGGGATAACAGGAAGGCGATTCGTCATGTCCGAACCACGACCATGTGTTGCGAAACCAGAGCGTCGGCAAGACATGAATCGTCGCCGCCTCCGGCCCGCGATTGGCCACGGTGATACGGACCAGAATGTCTTGTGGCGAGGCTTTGGCGTATTCGGCTGTGACGTCGAAGTATCGGTTCTCGTCGAACACGCCGGTGTCGAGCAATTCGAATTCCGGCTGATCCTTCCCACGTCGGCGGTTCTCGTCGACGAGTCGAGCGTACGGAAACTCCGCCTGCGGATACTTATACAGCCCCTTCAAGTACGAATGCGTCGGCGTCGAGTCGAGGTAGTAGTACAGCTCTTTGACGTCCTCGCCATGATTCCCTTCCGGCCCCGCCAATCCGAAGAGCCGTTCCTTCAAGATCGGGTCGCGCTCGTTCCACAACGCCAACGCGAAGCAAAGCCGTCCCTGCCGATCAGAAATCCCCAGCAACCCGTCCTCGCCCCAGCGGTACGCTCGGCTGCGCGCGTGATCGTGTGGAAAGAAATCCCAGCAGGCGCCATGTTCCGAGTAATCTTCGCGCACCGTACCCCATTGCCGTTCGGATAGGTATGGCCCCCATCGCTGCCAGTCCTGCGACCGACTATGCGCGGCGACAAGACGCTGCTCTTCGGTGGTCGGCGGCGAGTCTTGTCGCAAGCCCTGCGCACTGGGACTGACATTGGTTTGGGACTGACTATGCGGCATTCGAACCTACAACAAAATGAAACCGAAAACGTACCAAATGAGACTGAAACGGGGGTGAGCCGTGGAAAACAACCAACATCACTTGTCGAGCCGCGGCAGCGGCATTTGTTCAGCCGCGGCAGCGGCGACAGATCCTAGCCCACGGCGTCAGCCGTGGGTTCGCTGTGCGGTGTGCGTGCCTAGCCCCGGCAGGGGCGACAGATCGGCGCCGTCAATCAAACACAAATCGCTCGTCATATTCGACCTCGTGCCGTTTCAGCAGTTGGAGGTATTCGTCTTCGAACGGGCGGTCCCGATGATGCTCCTGCTGGCGCGCGATGCTTCGTGCTGAAGACGATGTGGTAATACAGCCTGGTGTGCGTATGCGCCATATTTGTCCCTCTCTGTCGCCCCTGCCGGGGCTTGTTCGTTGGTTGGCGATCCAACCCACGGCTTGCGCCGTGGGCTGGGATCGGTCGCTGCTACCGCAGCTTAGATCGGTCGCTGCTACCGCAGCTTAGATCGGTCGCTGCTACCGCAGCTTAGATCAGGTGCAGATTTCGTAGAACAGGTGCAGATTTCGATGGCGCGCAACAACTCGCCCAGCGACCAGGCTTGGAACGGGCAACCGCGCGGTTGTTGTGGTTCGTCGCCGTCGGCGATTTCCGAGACGTGATTCAGTCCGGCTTGATAGCGATGTGCCAGCAACGGCTCGACGAACTGGCGAATGGCCGTCTCGCGTGCGGCCTGAGGATCGTCACGAGTTTTCACCCAGGCCTCGACAAACGGGCCCAGCAACCAGGCCCACGCCGTTCCTTGATGATATGCCGCGTCGCGCTGCCACACGCTGCCGAGATACCGACCCGCGTAGCCCGGCGATCCGGGCGCCAGCGATCTCAAGCCCAATGGTGTCCACAATCGAGACTCCACAACATCGACAACCCGCCGCGCGCGGTCCGGTTCCAACAACGTGAATGGCAATCCCCCGGCGGCGAAGATTTGATTCGGACGAATCAACGCATCGACCCGCCTCGGTTGGTGATCGACGTCCACGACATCGAACAAGCAACCGGCGTCTTCGTTCCAGAAACGTTCGCGGAACGACGCCAGTCCGCGCTCAAACGGATCAGTCCAACGAGCAACCGTCTCTCGATCCCCCTGTTGTTTCGCGCGTCGCAGTTCAAGCCACAAGCCATTCAACCACAGAGCCTGCACTTCGACCGGTTTGCCGATGCGTGGCGTGACGACCCACGAGCCAATTTTCGCGTCCATCCACGTCAGTTGCACACCCGCCTCGCCCGCGGCGATCAAACCATCATCGTCCAACCGAATGCCGAACCGCGTACCGCGCGAGTAACCTTCCCGAATCTGGCGCATCGCCTCTCGCAAGACACCAAGCTCATCGCGTGAAAGTTCGTTGCGAGCAAGTTGGGACGCCGCGAGGAACTCGTGACAGGCAATCACAAACCACAGCGATGCGTCGACCGAGTTGAACTGCGGTGACTCGCCGTGATTTGGAAACCGATTCGGCAGCATGCCCCCGCTGATCGTGCCGGCCCAACTGAACAGAATCGACTTCGCCGTTGGCAGGTCACCGGTCGCCAGACACAAACCGCGCAGCGCAACGAACGTGTCGCGGCCCCAATCGGTGAACCACGGATAGCCGGCAATGATCGTTTGGCCCGAACCGCGGCGCACGATGAACTGATCCGCCGCGCGGTGCTGCCAGTTCAAGAATCGCCCACGACGTTTCGCTTCTTGTTCGCGCAGGTGCAGCACGCTGTCGGCCAGCGGTTCGTCGGCGATCAACCGAACGGCAGACTCGCGCGTGTCCGTCGTCAACAGCCATTCGGCGTCTGACGTCGACAAGTCCCACGTCAATACGCTCGGCGCGGCGAGGTCTTCGAGGCAGTCCAATCCGCGTTCCTCTTCGAGCGTGTAAAAGAACTGTCGATACCAAGTCGGATCAGACTGCTCGTCGCCATTTGACCAACTCACAATTGCCGGGCGGTCGGGATACGGCCGCCAAAGCACGCGCCGCGCCGCACCGTTCGCCGTCGTTGTCACCTCGGAGTCAAATTGAAAGTCGACGTTCTCATGCTGCAAACAGTGATAATCTCGCACCGCGAGGAACGGCCGCACGATCAATCGTGCGGTACAACCTTCGGTATCTGGTCCCCTCTCCCCACCAGGGAGAGGGTTAGGGCGACGGGTGGTCGAAGTCTGCCGACCAACAATCCGCCACATCAAACACACGGCCGAAGCCTCATGCGGCATGAACAATTCTTGCTCGATACACGTGCCATCTTCCAGCCGAAACCTCCAGCAAGGCCACGGCTCGAATACGAAAGATTCGAGCCGCGATTCGCCGTCCGGATGAATCACTCCGCCGCGATAGGTTTGCGAGGTGATCGCGAATCGTCCGGCTGGCGTTTCGACCCACGCCTCGAATCCGCTGACGAGCATGACTCGTTCGGTGGGTGGTG
>CAZPUJ010000168.1:0-3765 GCA_964589725.1 uncultured Planctomycetaceae bacterium | reverse complement strand
GTGGCGACGACCTTCGCGGCGGCATCGTGAGCGGCTTGTGCGGCAGCGATGGCTTCTTTGCTCTTCACCACGGCGGCGGACGTGTCGGTGACGACTTTCGTCAAGTCGGTCATCTTGGTGTTGGCAGCGGTGAGGTCGGCTTTGGCCTTGTCGGCGGCGGCTTGTGCGGCGGCGTAGCCATCGGTCGCGGCCTTGGTTTCGGCGGTTGTCGCTTGCACGGCCGCGTTTGCGGCGGCGAGGCGTTCTTCGAGAGTCGGCGGGTTCGGGGTCAGGTCGCCGATTTTCGCTCCGTCGGCGGCGTTCCAGACGCGGATCGCTCCGGTCCAGTCGGCTCCAATGACGCGGTTCGTTTCGTTGCAGATCGCACAGGCCAGAGCGAGGTCGGCCATCGCCTCGAAGGCTCGCACTGCGGTGCCGTTTTGATCCCAAATCTTGACGACTCGGTCGCGGCCGGCAGAGATAATGCGGCCATCGCGAGCGAAATCGACGGAGGATGCTCCGGCTCCATGAGCTCCCCAGCCTTTAACGTTGCCACCGTTTTCCATTTCCCACAGACGAACGGTCGTGTCTTCGCTGCTGGAAGCGAGGATGTTGGAATCGAGCCGCCACGAGAAGCCGGTGATCATCGCGGTGTGTGCTTTGAGCGTGTGGAACTCGCGGCCGGTTTCGGCCTCCCACACAAAGACGCCGCCGTTGCGGTCGCCCGTCGCGAGCAGCACGCTATCTGGCGCGAAGGCCAGCGACGTGACCCAGTCGGTGTGCTTCTTCGATTCCCACAGCTTCGAGCCATCGGCGATCGAATAGACGCGAATCATTTTCGCGGAACCGCCGAGCGCGATTAGCGTTTGATCGGGTGAGATATCCGCCGCCAGCACCGTGTCGAGTTCATCGCCGACTTCGGCGACTCGCTCGCCGGTTTTCACGTTGAAGATCACGATCTTGCCCTGAGCGGCCGCGTGTCCGCCGGCGGCCATTAACAGACTGCCGCTACGGCTGAACTTGAGCACCTGTGGAATGCCTTCCGGGTAAGGCAGAACTCCCAGCAATTCCATCGTCGCCGTGTTGTACAACAGAACTTGCTTCTGCCCCGGCACGGCCGCGAGCGGCGACCAGGGATTGACCGCCAGGCTGGTGATCGCCGTCGTCGTTTTCGTTTTGATGACCGGCGCGAGACTCATGCGTTCGGGCATCGGTGGTGGACCTTCCGGCCGCTGCGTCGGAGCGGCGGCCAGCTTCAAGTCCATCTTCGGCTTCTTACTGGCGAGCGCCTTGCTGCCCGTGGTTTCGAGTGCTCCGCCGTCGATCCAGTTCTTGATGACGGCCAGCATCTCCGCCGGCAGTTTCTCAGTGTTGGGCGGCATCTTCGGTTCTTCTTCGTGGTTGATGACCTTCCACATGATGCTCGCGCCGGAGTTGCCCGGATCAAATATCTCTCCCGATCCACCTCCGGTCTTCACTGCCGTGAAGTTCGACAGATCGAGGCCGCCACTCTTCTTGTCGGTGTTGTGACAGCTCAAGCACTTGGCTCGCAGGATCGGTAAGACGTGGTCAACGTACGTGACCTTCGGGGCATCCGCCGCAGCAGCGGTGAACGACAAACTCACCAACAGGCCGCAGGCCAACCCGGCAACGCCAAACCACGAGAAGAACTTCGCTGTCATGACTCGAACTCCCAACAAGTAGATTGGCTCTCTGAGCCGATCGTTCTGCAGGTCAAGGTCGGGTCAGAGACCCAACCTACGAAACTCGTCACATTCCAAAAACTCTTCGCCTCGCGATCAGTGGTTGAACACGAACTCCCGCGAATTCAGCAGCGACCAGAACACGTCTTCGAGGACAGGCTTGGGATCTTTCTCGTTGACGAGGACGCCGTTGAGGGCGGCGAGTTCTTTCTCCGTCGGCTTGCGGGTCAGCGTGCGGAGGTACATTTCTTCGATGATTTGCGGCGCGGTCTTGGCTTCTTTCAGGCGCAGATCAATCAAGCCCCCCTGTTGGATCTTGCTGTTGACCGTGTCGCCGTTGAGTAGGTGCAGGGCTTGTGACAGGTTCGGCTCCATCTTCACTTCGCACGAGCAAACACTGTCGCGAGTCGCTCGGCCGAACGTTGTCAGGAAGTAGGTGGACGTGTTGCCGTCAGCGATTTGAACGGCTCGCGAACCGAGGGGCAGGCCGCCGAACTTGTCTTGGGTTTGCGTCGCCAGCGTGATGCAGTCCAGCAGCACTTCCGAGCGGATGCGGCGGAGTGTCGCGTGCGAGAAGTTGCGATCGTCCAGCGCGTTGGTCTCGTTCGTCTTCGTCGAGAGCTGATAGATGCGGCTGGTGCAGATGTCACGGACCAGCTTCTTGAAGTCGTAGTTGTACTCGGTGAATTTCTTGCCGAGTTCGTCGATCAGTTCGGCGTTCGACGGTGGGTTGCTGACTCGCACGTCGTCAACTTGGTCAATGATGCCTTGACCGAAGAAGTGCGACCAAACGATGTTTGCCAGGTTCTTGGCGAAGTACGGATTCTCTTTCGAGGCCAGCCAAGTCGCCATGACCTCGCGGCGGTCTTTGCCGGCGACATCCGGCACGGCTCCACCGAGGAACTTCGGTTTCATCTGCCGGCCGCCGACCGGATGAGCCACCTCTCCGCCACCGGCGTTGAAGATGATGATCTCCCGCGGGTCTTCCCCTTGTTTGCGACCGATCTGCGAGAAGAACGCGGCGAAGCTGTAGTAATCGTCCATCGTCCAACGATCGAACGGATGGTTGTGGCACTGAGCACATTGAACTCGCATCCCCATGAAAACCTGAGCGACGTTTTCGGAAGTCTTCAGCGTGTCGCGCTCGATCTGGTAGTAGTTGGTCGCGGCGTTCGCAAATGTGCCTCCCTTGGCCGAAAGAAGTTCCTGGACCATCTTGTCCATGGGATAGTTCTTGGCAACTCGCTCTTGCAGCCATTCGTAGTACCGCAGCATTGGTTTCGTGGTGATCTGGTTGTTGGTCCGAATCTGCAACAGTTCGGCCCACTTCATCACCCACATCTCGACGAATTCTTTTCGGCCGAGTAGCTCATCCACAAGTGCGTCCCGCTTTTTCGGGTCGGCGTTGGACATGAACTTGGTGTATTCCTCAACGGACGGCAGCACGCCGACGATGTCGAGGTACGCTCGACGGACGAATTCTTCATCGGTGCAAAGCTCGCTGGGGTTGATCCGCAACCGCTTGAGCTTTTCGTTGACGAGATGATCGACGTAGTTGTTCTCCGGCAATTGCGGAGCGTTGTACTGGAACCCCTTCGGCAGTGTGATGAAGTGTGAGCCAACCGTGTGCGTCTCAAAGCGAGCCATCAAGAAGGCCTCGCCGCGCTTGCCCGCCGTGACGAGACCTTGCTGGGAAACCGCTGCTGACGTTTCGTTGTTCGTCATGAAAAACGCCAGCGAGGTGACGTCGCGATCTGTGCCGTCGGAATACTTCGCTCGGACGGTGATCTGCTGCGTTGAGCCTTCGCCATCAAGCACCGCGCTGGGCGGATAAATCTCGACCGCCAGCACTTTCGGCACTTCCCCCTGATCGTTCGGAGCACCCGCTTCCAGCCAGCGGACCGTTGTTTGATTCAGTTCGCTGTTTTCGTCGTACCGTTTTCCGCCGGTGTGCGGCACGATGCCGACGTTCTTCTCCACCAGCAAACTTTCCGCGGGTAACGCCAGATTGATGCGGCGGCCGCTCATCTCGCGTGTCAGGCGATAGTGATCTCCGTCCGGATCGAAGCCGAACAGCGAGAGA
>CAZPUJ010000167.1:0-6813 GCA_964589725.1 uncultured Planctomycetaceae bacterium | reverse complement strand
CCACCACAGCCGCTCGTCAGTGCCATAACCGAACAGTTCTAGCCCGATCGCCACCAACGGAAACGCCAGCCCCGCGCCCCAAACGGCCGAAGATGTGAACCGCTGACGTGTTTCCTCGGACACATCAGGGGCTTGACAGCCCCCGCTCGCCAAGGGCATCGGACGCAGCCACGTCCGCGCCATCAACGCCACGCAGGCCAACAAGCCGATCAAGCCCAACACGCCCGCGTTGGCCCACACGTCGAGCACCAAGTTGTGCGGGTCCACAATCTCTTCGCTCGACTCGGGCAGCTTGTGTTTCAGGTAGTGATCGCGAAAGTTGCCCGGTCCCGTTCCCAGCCAGAAGTGCTCGCGAATTGTCTCCCAAGTCCCTCGCCAATACTCAATTCGGTATCGCAACGACTTCGAAGCTTCGGACAGCACCGCCCAATCGAGTCCGCCGCTTACTACCGCAAGCGTGACGGCAGCTCCAACCACGAGCATACCGACCACGACCCAAGCCACGAGTGATGAGCGTCGAGCAGCCAGAGACTGCTTGAGATCAGCATCCGGCGACGTCCGCGAACTGAGTACTGAGTTCTGAGTATTGAGTACTGAGTCCTCCAGTCGCCGCGCTGCGAACTTGGCCATTAACGCGCGCAGTCCGCACCAAACCAACCCAGCGAATAGCCCCGCCCAGGCCGAGCGACTCTTCGTCAGCAGCAAGCAATACGCAGTCACCCCAAAGCCGGCGAAGAGACAGACGAGCACAGGCCAGCGCTGATGTCTCACAGGCCACTCCGTTACGAGCGATCCCAATTGGATCATCACCGCGACCATCACCAGCCCGGCGAACGAATTGGCCAGCGCGAACAATCCGAACGGCTCACGACTCGATTTCAAACGTTGCTCCCACAGCGCGCGCGCCGGTTCCTCCGATGGAATGCCTTGCCGAGCCATCTCGGCCCGTTGCTGAGTCAATCGTCGTGAGTCATCGGGTGACAGTCGGACATTGGCATCACCCGTTGCCTTCTTAGTGAGCGAATCAACCTCGTTCGCCAACCGCTCGTACTCGCGCACCATCTGCGGATACCAAACGTAATGCTGCCACAGCCCGTACCCGGCCAACACGGCCGCCGTCAGCGACAACCCAACGCACAGCTCACGCACGACGCGAGCCGACGTCAATTGCCGCCGAAGCAACCAAATCAGCACTCCCGAACCAATCCACTCCCACGCCACGTTGATCGCCGCGCGCTGATTGCCGACTGTGAACACGACCGCCATCGCGGAGATCGCTTGCGCGGCGATCAACAGCCAGATCGAGCCATCAATCGCGTCGAACCGCGGTCGACGCTCGTCAAATCGCCACGCCAATGCCGCACTCAGAAATGCCGTGAACAACACCAGCGTCGTCAGCCACAGAGTCATCCCCTCCGCCGAAGCCTCTGTCGGCACCAACCAGCGAGCGACCAGCAGAGCGACGAGCCACGCGAACATGCCACGTGACCCGGTCTCCACGCGAGCGTGCGTGTCCAACGCGCGAGCGCGCATGTCCGGTCCCCTCTCCCCGCCGGGGAGAGGGTTAGGGAGAGGGGTCTTTCGAGTCTTTCGGCCCACGAGATCAACTCCGCTTCAACAGCTCACATCACCAACTTACACCCGCCAAACAACAGCCTCTCACGACCCCTGTCCCTGGCTCTCGCCGGGAAGTGGCGAGCGAACCGGCACCGTTGCCGCCGGCTCTCGGCTCTCGGCTCTCGACTCTCGACTCTCCCGTCCGACCGTTTCCAAGATCGCGATAATCGCCAGCACGCACAGGATCAACGCGATGACCAGACATGCCGACGACCAATCGGCGACGCGATACAACAGCAACGCTCCCAGTCCGGTCGTCAGCGTGGCCAGGTGGACTGTCATCACGGCATGCTTTGGCTTGAGACCGAGCTGCATCAGCCGATGCGAAAAGTGACTCTTGTCCGGATGGAACGGGCTGCGGCCCTCCAACAACCGAATGATCAACACAGATGTGAAGTCGTACAGCGGAACCGCCAGCACGCATAGCGGCGCGAGGATCACATGCCGCCCATGTTGAGACTCGCCGGCATGCTCGAAGAACGTGCCGAGCACCGTCATCGACGCCAGCAGCAAGCCGATGAAGTAGCTGCCCGTGTCGCCCATGAAGATCTTCGCCGGCGGCCAATTATGACATAGAAACCCCAGCAGTGATCCCGCCAAGATCAACAACACGCCCGCGACCAGCCAACGCGGTTCACTCAGCGACGTCAGCATGATCGTCGCGAAGATCAGCGCGGCGATCAGCGCGATGCCCGACGACAGCCCATCCATGTTGTCGAGAAAGTTGAACGCGTTGATCAGCACGATCAGCCACACGACGCTGATCACGAACTCCAGTACCGGCACGCCGAGAAACGCCGAGCCGCGCACTCCGATCACGACCAACGCCGAAGCCACGCAAACTTGAATCACCAATCGCGGCTTCCACGGCAGATCGCGGAGGTCGTCGATCAGCCCCATGATCGACAACACTGTCCCACCCGCGAGCACGGCCCACATCTGTCCCGACCGAAACAACACGCCGTCCAAATGTCGAGCCAACTGCGGCGGAATCCACTCACTGGGCAACGTCCCGCGATGCACGAGCCACGCGACAATCTGCACGCTCGCCAGCGGCAAGACAACTCCGCACCAAATCCCGATCCCGCCTCCCAGCGGCTTCGGCATCGTGTGAACTTTCCGCGCCGCCGGATGATCGATCAGCCCGATCTTCGGCGACAGCACCCGCATCAGCCCGGTCATCGAAACCGACACCACAAACGCCGGCACCAAGCACGCCAAAACAAAGAAAAGCATTCAACACCCTTGTTCTTCGACCATTCGCTGATCGTCGCACGTCAGTCCAGAAACGCAACCCGCCCGCGCCGAGCGAACGTGCTCGCTCGATACGCCAATCTCACGGCTTCGGCTGGTCCGTTTTGGAAAGTTCCGGTGCCCACCCTACAGCTCTGACGCCTTCAACTTTCCTCGATCGTCCGGCACTTGATAGAGCTTTTGCAAACGCGCGATCTCGGCCTTCAGGTTATTGACGATTTCGGCGTTGGCGGGGTCGGAGTAAACGCTGCGCATTTCGTTCGGGTCGCGTTGTAGATCGAACAATTCCCACTCGTCTTCGTTGTAGAAATGGATCAGTTTGTAGCGGTCGGTGCGCACGCCGTAATGGCGGCGGACGGCGTGTGGAGCTCCGCGGTCGCTGAAGTATTCGTAGTAGTGGTAATAGATGCTCTTTCGCCAATCGCTAGGCGTCTCGCCTTTCAGCAGTGGGACCAGGCTGCGGCCTTGCATGTCGGGCGGCAGCTCGGCGCCGGCGATATTGAGGAACGTCTCGGCGAAGTCGAGGTTCTGTGCGAGGTCCGAGTTGACTGAACCGGGCTCCACAACGCCGGGCCAACGCGCGAGCAGCGGCATGCGAAGCGACGGCTCGTACATGAACCGCTTGTCGAACCAGCCGTGATCGCCCAGGTAAAAGCCTTGATCGGACGAGTAAATCACCACGGTGTTCTCGGCTAGTCCGTGGTCGTCGAGATACTTGAGCACTCGCCCGACGCCGTCATCGACGGCCGCGACGCAACGCAAGTAATCCTTGATGTACCGCTGATATTTCCAGCGTACGAGTTCCTTGCCCGTAAGGTTCGCCTTTTCGAACGCGGCGTTTTCGATGTCGTAGGCCTTGTGCCAGGCGGCCAGTTGTTCGGGGTTGAGGTTCTTCGGCGGCTCGAACTTGAGGTCGAACCGAGTCATCGTCTTCTCGATCGTCATGTCCTGCTGGTGAGCCGCCGTGCCTCGGCCGGAGTAATCGTCGAACAGTGTTTCCGGTTCCGGGATCGTGACGTCCTTGTAAAGATGAAAATACTTCGGCCCTGGCGTCCACTCGCGGTGTGGAGCTTTGTGTTGCCACATCAGCACGAACGGCTTTTCCTTGTCGCGTTGTTTGTCGAGCCAGTTCAACGCCAGGTCCGTGATGATCTCGGTCGTGTAACCGGTGTGTTGCATTCGCTTCCCGTTCGCAATCATCGGTGGGTTGTAGTACGGCCCCTGCCCGACCAGGATTTCCCAATGATCGAACCCTGTCGGGTCGCTGGCGAGGTGCCACTTACCGATCATCGCCGTCTGGTATCCAGCCTTTTGCAGCAGCTTGGGAAATGTCTGTTGACTGCCGTCGAACGGTTTTCCGCCGTCGTTGGTCTTGAAGCCGTTCAAGTGACTGTGCTTGCCGGTCAGGATCACCGCGCGGCTTGGCCCGCAGATCGAGTTTGTGCAGAAGCAATTCCGAAACCGCATTCCCTCGCTCGCGATGCGATCCAGGTTCGGCGTCGTGTTGATCTTCGAGCCATAACAGCTCATCGCGTGTGCCGCGTGATCGTCCGCGAAAATGAATATCACATTCGGCCGTTTCGCCGTCTCGGCCGCGTGTGTTGTGGTCGCGAATAGTCCGAAGAGAAACCCAACGGTCAACGCCGTCAGGCCGGATCGAAGTCGGATGTCTCGTGTCATCGTGGCCTCGCTTGTGGAATGGTTGGCACCAACCCCACCGGGGCGAGCCCGGTGGGGTGAGGGCACGGCCGGCTAATTTGTGAGTTTGGGTGGCACGCCCTGACCATCGGGAAGGGCGTGTGGATTGTGGTCTCCTCGGATTTCCACGCCCTTCCCGATGGTCAGGGACGTGCCACCCACGACCGCAACCTTTCACCAAATGGAACTTCTAGCCAGCCGTGGGGGTGACGGTCATGAGGGTTGCGGTTCGTTGGGCTTCTGTTGTTCCAAAATCACATCGCGGGCGGCGAGGTGTTTTTGCAGGATTTCGTTCATCGACATTTTGACGCCCGGCAAGTGAGTGACCAACTTCTCGAAGGCATCGCGCGAGATGCTGATCAGGTCGAGCGGCGTCTGGGCTTTCACGCTGGCGCTGCGGGGGATGTTGGCGATCAGAGCCATCTCGCCGAACACGTCGCCGGCTTTGAGCGTCGCGACCGAGCGTCCGTCGCGCAGGACGTCCGCCTCGCCGCTGACGATGACATACACTTTGTTGCCGAAGTCAGCTTGGTCGAAGATGACTTCGCCGGCATGAAAATGCTCGCGTGCGACGGCCTCCGGCTGAAAAATACGAACTTCCGTGATGTCGCGCGGCAGGAACAGATCCAGACACCAGTCCGTGAAGATGCGCCACTTGCGATCGAGTCCCGGAAACTTGGCCAGATAGACCGCTCGCCAGAACAGCCAGGCGAAGAAGCCCCGCAGTTTGACGCCCATGACTTCGGCAACCGCCGAACGATGCCCCAGCGAGGCCAGCTTGCCGAGTCCCGTGAACGCGAAGCGTTTCAACGGCCGACCTCGGAGTGTGTTCAAAATGTTGTCGGCACAAGTCCGCGCCTGCCGCAACGCATGCTGGGCCGTCGGTGGTGACATGATGCCATCCGGCTGAGGCACGGCCGCGCAATCGCCCAAAGCCCAGACCTGTGGAGCGGTCGGCACGTGCATCTCGGGCAGCACCAAGATGCGGCCGCCTTTGTCTTTCTCAAACGGCAATTGCTCGATCAACCGATGCGGTGCGGCGGGGACGGTCGCGACGACGATTCGTGAGCCAATGAACTCCGGCGCGGTCTGATCTTTCCGCTGAATGACGGCGCCACTCGCCGTGACGGCTTTCATGCGCGTGTTCAATCGAATGTCGATGCCCCGCCGTTCCAGGATGTGGTGCGCGTACTTCGCCAGGTCTTCGCCCAGCTCCGGAAGAATGCGATCCGCACTTTGCAGTAGCATGACGCGCAGGTCGCGCATCGACAGCGACGGATAGGCCGGCAAAGCGCTGCGCAGGAAGTCATGCAGTTCGGCGATGCACTCGACGCCGGAAAACCCACCGCCGGCAACGACGAACGTCAGCAGCCGTCGTCGTTCAACGGGGCACGTTTCGTTATCGGCCTCTTCGAGCACTTGCACGATCACATTCCGCAGCCGCAGCGCGTCGCCGAGGTATTTGAACGGGATCGCGTGCTCGCGCATTCCGGGCACAAGGTCGTAGTTCAATCGCGACCCGAGCGCAATCACCAGATGATCAAACGGCACCTCTTTGATTTTCGGCTGAAACTCCGGGGCCAGCGTCACGACGCGACGCTCCAGATCAATCGTTTGGATTTCTCGCGTGAGCAGTTTCGTCCGTTTCGCCAGCCGCCGAATCGGCGTGATCACGTGCAACATCTCGATCGTGCCGGAGATCACCTCCGGCAACAGTGGCTGAAAGACCATGTAATTCTCGCGGCTAACAAGCGAGATTTCGTAACGGTCCCGCTCGCCCCACCCCAAGCCGCGTTCGAGGTACATCGCGGTGTAAACCCCCGCAAAGCCGCCTCCCAGAATCAGAATCCGCTGCTTGTCGCCGCTCATGAGATGCTCGATTCGGACGATGTGATTGCGGTCAGTCGGACGAGAAAGCGGGATCAATGTCAGACGACCGTATTGGAATGTCAAGCCGGTGTGGAAAGCGATCGCCTCGCTGCATTTTTCCAGTCGGCCGATATCATGCTTCGCGGACCAGAAAGGGTCGACGCGACGATGAGCACAAGTGAGCCAAACTGGTTGCGAGACGGACAAGGCATCCCGCCGCAAATCCGGTGGACGTTCTCGGCCGAAGCGCCGTTGAGTGCTCTCGTCATGGGCCGCGAGTCGGGCGAGGTCTTGGCGGCGGATGCGGCGGGAGGCTTGTATCGGCTGGACCGGCGTGGGCATTTGCTGACAGTGTCGCGCGGGCTGAAAGGGATT
>CAZPUJ010000166.1:0-18915 GCA_964589725.1 uncultured Planctomycetaceae bacterium | reverse complement strand
AGCGCGATGCATCGCGATGGTCGCGAAATCCCGTCGGAATTGTCGATCTGCCCCGCGAAAGTCGGCGGCAGTTATCGGTTCAGCGCTTTCGTCCACGATATCAGCGAACGCAAGCGGAACGAGGAGGAATTGTGCCGGTCGAAGGAAGCCGCCGAATCCGCCAACCGCGCGAAGAGTTCGTTTCTGGCCAACATGAGCCACGAAATCCGCACGCCCATGAACGGCATCATCGGCATGGCTCAACTGCTCGCTCACACCGAACTGCAATCGCAGCAGCGGGACTACCTCGCAACCGTCGATGAGTCGGCCCACATCCTGTTGCGGCTGCTCAATGACATCCTCGACTTTTCCAAGATCGAGGCGGGCAAGCTGGAACTGGAGTGCATCGACTTTCGCGTCTCGGAATGCGTGGCCCGGGCCTCGCAAATGCTCGTGCTGCGAGCCGCGGAGAAAGGGCTGGAGATCGCCTGCCGCGTCGCGCCGGAGATCCCGGATCATCTGCGCGGCGATTCCGGCCGATTGCAGCAAGTGCTGGTCAATCTGCTCGGCAACGCGGTGAAGTTCACGGCGGCCGGCGAGATTTATGTAAACGTCAACGCCGAGTCGATCACGCACGAGTTGGTCCGGCTGCATTTTTCGGTGAGCGACACGGGCATTGGAATTCCTGCCGATAAACAGGACCAGATTTTCCATCCGTTCGAGCAAGCCGAAGCCTCGACCACGCGGCGTTTCGGCGGCTCCGGGTTGGGTCTGGCAATCTCGCGGCAGCTCGTCGAGATGATGCACGGCCGAATGTGGGTCGAGAGCGAACCTGGCCGCGGCTCGACGTTTCACTTCAACGCCGAATTCGGAGTTGCCGCCGACCAGCATCTGCACGAACCGGCGGAACTCAACTCGCTGCACGACCTGCTGGTGCTGGTCGTGGACGACAACTTCACGAACCGCCACGTCCTCAGTGAGATGCTGCAACACTGGCACATGCAGCCGGTGCTGGCCGAATCCGCCGAGGTCGCCCGACAAGCCCTGCAACAGGCGGACGAGGCCCGGCGTCCCATTCGACTGATTCTGCTCGACCACCACATGCCCGGCGAAGATGGACTCCAATTTGCAGAGAGCTTGCGCGGCATTCGGAATCGTGGCCAGTGCCCGATCATCATGATTTCGTCCGGTTCGTCACCGCTCGATACGGAGCTGTGTGAGAAATACGGGATTGGCCGATTCATGACCAAACCAGTCATCGCGACGGATTTGCTCAACGAGGTGCTGCGTCAATTCGGAAAGCACACGACCGCGAAGCCAGCCCAACCGCCGACGGCGGCGACCGCCTCTCACGTTCACCCGCGCCGCGTGCTGTTGGCCGAGGACAGCGAAATCAATCGCCGCGTGGCGGTCGGGCTGCTCCGTGCGCGCGGGCATCAAGCGGTCGTGGCGGAAAACGGACAAGAAGCAGTCAATCGACTCGCCGAACAGGAATTCGACGTCGTCCTGATGGACATGCAGATGCCCGTGATGGACGGCTACGAAGCGACCGCCGCGATTCGTAAACGCGAGCATCAAACCGGCGGTCACATTCCGATCGTGGCCATGACGGCCGAGGCACTCAAAGGTGACCGCGAACGCTGTCTCGCCGCCGGCATGGACGACTACGTCTCGAAACCAATCGCTCCCGCCGAGATGTATCGCGCGATTGAGCGATTCCCAGCCGTCTGTTTGGCCGCGGACACGGAACTTCCGAAATCTCCGGAAAGCCGCACAACTCTCCCTGAGAGACGATCCGAGAAGTGGGATCGCGAGACTCCCGCCGAGCCGCGCACTGCGGAAAAATACGGCTCGGCGGGAGCCTCGCCCTCCCGGAATCCGACTCATCAGACCGCCTCTTTGCGCGACAGCGAGTCGCAAGCACCAACGGTCCGATCAGACACCATTGATTGCGGCACGCTGCCCGCGATTGATTGGAATGTCGCGAAAGAGCGTCTCGGCAATGGGTCTGAAGTGCTGCGTGAGTTCTCGGAGTTGATGAAAGCGCAATCCTCACTACTGCTGGCCGACATTCGCCGCGCTATTGAATCCCGCGACTCCAAACTGCTGCGACGCTCGGCGCACACCATGAAAGGCTCCGTCACTTACTTCGGAGCCGCGCCGCTCGCCCAAGCGGCGTTGGCCCTCGAAAACCTGGGCCGCGCCGAGTCGTTTGACGGGACGACCGAAATGCTGGCCAAACTCGAACAAGAAGTCGCCCGCGTCTTGGCGGCCCTGGATCTCGGTCCGCCAGATTCAAAGTCCTAGTGGTGTATAAAGTGATTCGAGCTCAATCGTCGGACGGAGACTACGGACATGAATGTCGGAATGCTCGCAGGGCGTGCATTGGTTCGCGGTTCAATGGCACTGAACCTGTGCCTGCTCGCGATCGCAGCGACACGGGACTCCTCCGCTCAAGCCGATGACGAATTCTTCGAGAAACAGATTCGCCCGCTCCTTGCTGAACATTGTCAGTCGTGTCATGGCGACAAGAAGCAGGAAGGTGGCCTGCGGCTCACGTCGCGGGAGGCGATCCTCACGGGCGGCGACACCGGACAGGCGGTCGTACCCAGCAAGCCGGACGAGAGTTTGCTGATCCGCGCCGTCGGATATCTCGACGAGCCGAAGATGCCGCCGAAACAAAAGCTTCCCGAGGCGGACATTGCCAAGCTCAAGCTTTGGGTGGCGATGGGAGCGCCGTGGCCTGTGTCACCATCAACGCCGAGTGCCGCCGGTGATGGGGCGGGGCAGAGTGGGTTCCAAGTCACTCCAAAGCAGCGGAGTTGGTGGGCGTTTCAGCCGGTCAAAGACTCGACACCGCCGACGGTCAAGAGCGGCCAGTGGCCGCGTCAGGAGATTGACCATTTTATCCTGGCGGAACTGGAATCTCGCGCGATGTCGCCGGCTCCGCCTGCGGATCGGCGCGTGTGGTTGCGAAGGGCGACATTCGATCTGACAGGACTACCGCCGACTCCTGAAGAACTCGACGCGTTCGTTGGCGACCAATCGGATCAGGCGTTTGAGCGCGTCGTGGATCGGCTGCTCGCATCGCCCGCGTATGGGCAGCGCTGGGCTCGGCACTGGCTCGATGTCGTTCGCTACGCCGACTATCACGATGGCGACCCCAAGGCTCGAAACCCAGTGTGCGAACCGCTCGAAGCTTGGCGGTATCGCGATTGGGTGGTGGCGTCATTCAACCGCGACCTGCCGTTCGATCAGTTCATCGTGCATCAGATCGCGGGCGATCTTCTCCCCGTGCTAAACGGCAACGAGCCTTATGCCGACGGGTTGGTCGCGACGACTTTCCTTGTCAACGGGGCCTGGGACCGCGGCGACGCGGACAAAGAGAAAATGGTCAGCGACATGGTTGACGATCAGATCGACACCGTGGGGAAGGCGTTTCTGGGTCTCACGCTCGGCTGTTCGAGATGCCATGACCACAAGTTCGATCCGGTCGCTCAGTCGGATTACTACGCGCTGGCCGGCATTTTCTACAGCACCCGGATGCTCAAAGAACTGGGCACAAAGGGTGGTGAGATCACGCTCCAACGCCGGCCGCTCGTGCCGCATGAGGTGGTTGAGAATCACAGCCAGCAGGTGAAGCAAATCGCTGAGGTGAATGCGAAGCTCGCCGAATTGGACAAGCTGTCGCCGAAACCGCCGCCCGCCGATCCCGCTCGGCTGGCGTTGGTCGAGCGACGCGACCGGCTGCAGAAGGAACTGCCGCCCGAACCGCCGGTGGCCTTGGCGGTAAGCGAGGGAGGCGTCCCCGGCGGGCTCTTCCCAGGAATTCAAGACGTGCCGATTCACCTGCGCGGCAGCTATACGCGACTGGGGCCGGTCGTGCCTCGGCGAATGCCCTCGTTTTTCGCCGGCGACAAGCAGCCGCCGATCGCCAACGGAAGCGGCCGGCGCGAACTGGCAGCGTGGGTCGCCTCGAAAGAAAACCCGCTCACCGCGCGCGTGATCGTCAATCGCGTCTGGCATTGGCATTTCGGCGCGGGACTCGTCCGCACGCCGAATAATTTCGGACTCCTTTCGGAACCTCCGTCGCATCCCGCGATGCTTGACTGGCTCGCGGTTCGATTTGTCGAAGATGGCTGGTCACTGAAGAAACTGCATCGGCGAATCATGCTCACCGCGACGTACGGCCAGGCGAGTGGGAGAGGGGGCGAGGGGGAGAGGGAGAGACAAGGAGATGGAGAGTCGATCAATCTCACCAACTCCGCCTCTCCCCCTCTTTCCGTCACTGCCGATCCCGACAACCGCTGGCTCGGACGATTCACGGCTCGCCGGCTGGAGGCTGAGGCGATTCGCGATGCCATGCTGTTCGTCAGCGGCAAGCTCGACCCTGCCTTCAGCGGATCGGCGAGCGACAATCTCGCGGTCGCCCGCCGATCGCTCTATGTGCAGACCGCGCGATGGGATCGCAGTAACTTTGCCACGCTCTTCGACTCGGCCAATCCCGATGCGTCTGACGAACAGCGATACGTCAGCACCGTCGCACCACAATCACTCTTCTTGCTCAACCACAAGTTCGCGTTGGACCAAGCCCAACATCTGGCGGAGCGACTGATCCGCGATGTGCCCGACGACACTCCGAATGCCGAGACCGCACGAATCCAGCACGCCTACCGCTTGCTCTTCAGCCGACCGGCGAGCGACGAAGAGATCGTGATCGCTCGGCAGGTGCTGGCTCAAGGTGCGGAACCGACTGCGGAATCCGGCTGGGCAGACCTCGCGCATGTGCTGCTTTGCAGCAACGAGTTCATCTACATCGACTGAAAATAACCCGAAGCGTCAGCGAGGAATGTAACCCGACGCGTTAGCGAGGGCTGGAGAGATAGCATCTACAAAATGGCAGATCGTTTCTCGCTGACGGTTTGTGGTCCTTGCGAGGTCAGAACGATGGATGATCCGATTGGCTTCTTTTTGACGTGGGTGACGTACGGCACATGGCTGCCGGGTGACGATCGAGGTTGGGTGGAGTACCAAAAAGGATGGAAACTTCCCGATCCGATGCGTCGCCTTGAAGCAGCCGCTCGAATGACCGAGGATGCCTGCCGTCTGACGCAGGAACAACGAATCGCCGTTGAATAACAGATCGCCGTGACCTGCCGCCATCGAGATTGGCATCTCCATGTTGTGAACTGTCGATCGAACCATGTGCATGCCGTGGTCTCCGCGAACAAGACTCCCTCGAAGAAAATTCGCAGCGCCCTCAAAGCCTGGGCGACGCGATGCCTAAAGGAGAACTTTGACCACCAGCGCGAGAATTGGTGGGCTGAGCGAGGAAGCATCCGGCACCTGAAAAACGAGGAGAGTCTCGAAGCCGCGATTATCTATGTGTTGGACGGACAAGACCGGAAACCCGAAGCGTCAGCGCGGGCAAGCGCTTTTCATGACTGTCCACTCGGAACGTCTTCAAGCGTTCGTCCTCGCTAACGCTTCGGGTTACATTCACAATGAAGCGATGACCATGACGACTCGAAACGGCTGAATTCTTGCGAGTCCAGCTACGAGGATGCCCCATGACGCACGATTTCTTCACGCGACGAGATCTGCTGGCGCGAACCGGTTGCGGATTTGGGCTACTCGCACTCGCCGACATTTTGGCCGCCGAGGAACCGAGCCGCGCCACGCACCCGTATGCAGTTCGCGCACCGCATCACACGCCGCGGGCCAAGCGAGTCATCTTTCTCTACATGCCGGGCGGTCCGTCGCACGTGGATCTGTTCGACCCGAAGCCGCGGCTGGCCGCCGAGAATGGCCAGCCGCTCCCGTTCGAGAAGCCGAAGCTCGAACGGACTAAGACCGGTAACCTGCTGGCCTCGCCGTGGAAGTTCTCCAAACACGGCGCGTCAGGCATTGAAGTTAGTGAACTTTTGCCGCAGACGGCCTCGTGCATCGACGACATCTGCGTCATCCGCTCGATGGTGGCCGACAACATCAATCACACCGGAGCGGCGGCCCAGATGTGTACCGGAGAGCAAGCCTTCTCGCGGCCGAGCATCGGATCGTGGCTGACGTATGGGCTCGGAACGGAGAATCAAAACCTCCCCGGCTTTGTCGTTGTGAGTCCGGCGGCGGTCTTTCAAGGAGCGCAACTCTGGGCGTCGAGCTTCTTGCCGAGCGCCTACCAAGGGACGCTGGTCCGCGATCTAAAGAATCCGATCGCCAATCTCGGCGATTCGCCGGGCTCACTAGATCGCCAGCGCACGAAGCTCGACGCGCTCGCTAGGTTAAATGCGATCCACAAGAAAGACCGCGTTATCGACAGCCAGCTTGACGCGCGGATCGCGTCGTTCGAGCTGGCGTTTCGTATGCAACGCGAAGCCCCCGAAGCGTTCGATCTCTCGCGCGAGAGCGAGGGGACGCAGAAGCTCTACGGCACCGACCAGCCCGCGACAGAACTTTTTGGCAAGCAGTGCCTGCTCGCGCGACGGCTGGTCGAACGCGGCGTGCGATTCGTGCAACTCTTCGACGCGCCGCAAAACAACGCCTGGGATCACCACAGTGGCCTCAAGGAAAACCTGCCGAAGCGTTGCCAAGCGGTCGATCAGCCGATCGCCGCGCTGCTGAGCGATTTGAAATCGCGCGGACTTCTCGATGACACGCTGGTCCTGTGGGGTGGCGAGTTCGGCCGTACACCCACGGCCGAAGGAAACAACGGCCGCGAGCATCATCCCTTTGGCTTCACTATGTGGCTGGCTGGCGGAGGCATTCGCGGCGGCATGGTCCACGGCGCCACCGACGACTACGGCTGGCACTCGGTCCAGGACAAGGTCCACGTTCACGACCTACACGCCACGATCTTGCATCAGATGGGCTTTGATCACGAACGCCTGACGTACCGCCACGGCGGCCGGGATTACCGCCTGACTGATGTGTTTGGGAATGTCGTGCGGGAAATCGTCACGTAAAGAGGAATCTTCATGCGGATCAGTCGTTGTTGCAGTTTCGTCATCGAGGTTTACTGGAGTAAATGACCGCGATTTCGAGTAATCTGATTGATCCCAGGTAAGAACAGGAATGAGTGACGTGAAACGACCCTCCTGCACCGTCGTGATGTTGTTCGCGAGCCTGCTGGCTCTGATCGACTCGTCGGTTCGCGCCGACGAACGTGAGGACTTCTTTGAGGCCAAAATTCGGCCGGTCCTTGTCGGGACGTGTTTTCGCTGCCACGGCGATACGAAGACGTCCGGAGAATTGCAAATTGATTCGCGCGAGAGACTGCTCAAAGGAGGCGAATCCGGAGCGGCGATTGTGCCGGGCAAACCGGAGGAGAGTTTGCTCATTAAGGCGATTCAGCGGCAGGCGGATGTGTCTGCAATGCCGCCGGAGAAAGACAAAGCCTTGCGGTCCGATCAGGTTGCGGACTTCGTGGCGTGGGTCAAGGCGGGGGCTGTCTGGCCCGTAAAGTCGGCAAAGTTCGAAGTCGCGAAGCATTGGGCCTTTGATCCGGTCCGCGATGTGGAGCCGCCGATCGTTCAGGACCGGGCGTGGGTGAAGAGCAGCATCGATGCTTTCATCCGCGCGAAGCAAGAAGCTGCCGGAGTTCGTCCGGCTTCGATTGCCGACAAGCTCACGCTGATTCGCCGTGCGACGTTCGATCTGACGGGCCTGCCGCCGACGCCGGAGGCAGTCGAGGCGTTTTTGCAGGACACGTCAACGCAAGCTTTCGAGGTCGTCGTCGATCGGCTGCTCAAATCGCCGGCGTACGGCGAGCGTTGGGGGCGGCATTGGTTGGATGTGGTTCGCTATGCCGACACGGCCGGTGAGACGGCGGATTATCCGGTGCCGCTGGCGTGGCGTTATCGCAATTACGTCATTGACGCCTTCAATGCAGACAAGCCGTACGACGAATTCCTGCGCGAGCAGATCGCCGGCGACATTTTGGCAGGGCAGGGGCCGCGCGAGCGATATGCCGAACGGGCCACAGCCACGGGGTATCTCGCGATCTCGCGGCGTTTCGGCTTCGACTCCGAGAACTATCATCACCTGACCATTCAAGACACGATCGACACGCTGGGACAGACGGTGCTCGGCCTGAGTCTCGGTTGCGCGCGGTGTCACGATCACAAGTTCGACGCCGTCTCGATGAACGACTACTACGCGCTCTACGGCATCTTCGACAGCAGCCGCTATTCGTTTCCCGGTTCCGAGCAAAAGCAGAAAGTGCGGTCGATGCTGCCGCTGCTGCCGCCGACGGAATCGTTGCCGAAATGGCGCGAGTTCGATGCGCGTGTCGCCGCAATTGCGAGCAGCCTTGAGAAACTGAAACAGCCCGTGCCGGGAGCAGTGCTGCGCTCATTGAATGATCTCGACGGCGATTTCGAGTTGCAGGCGGCGGCGGCAGGCGGCAGCAACGGCGTGCTCGTTCCCCCCTGGATCTACGAGGGAAAGATCGCGGTGACGAACGCGGCTCAAAGCCCGTTTAAGAATCTCTATCCGCGCGGCAAGGTTGGCGCGAGCGTGCCTGCCGGTGTAGGGGAATATCGGATCGCTCAAGCACTGTATCCGCACCGTTCGCGCGACAACTGCAACACTCTATTTGTGAACCTCGACTTCCGCGTCGCCACGCCCGATCCCAATTCAAAGGGAATGCATCGCTTCTGGATCGGAGCCATGCCGGCCTCACCCGCTGTCGAAGTGCTCATCACTTCGGAGTCAGTTTCGCTGCGAATCGGTGAGACAATCGAAAGCCTTGGCGCATTGAAGCCGAATGAATGGCACAACCTGCAACTGGCCCTTGATCTGAAGAGCCGAACCATCGCAGGCAAAGTCGGCATGCCGGGAAGCACGACGGAATTCTCAGGCAAGCCGCTCTCGTCAATTTGGACCGGCACGATCGATTTCGCGGGGTTGGACTCACTCGGCCAGACGGAGACGAAACTTCCGGCGGTTGAATTCGACAACCTCGGTGTGCAGGAATCGCCGATCGCGCCCGTCTCGACCGAGTTGCCCACGCCCGCAGTCGTGGCCAACGGACTCGATCCAGTCGCGCTGACGAAGGAGCTGGAGGAATTCATCGGGTTCGACGGAGACTTCGAGTTACAAGCCAAAGACGCTCCGCCCGCCAGCCCGTGGGGGCCGGGGCCGAACAGCGTCGTGAAGATGTCGGTAAACTCGCAAAGCCCGTATCGAAATGCGTTCGCGCCAGGAGAGCTTGGTATCCACATGCCAAATCGCGGCGAGTACGACGGATTCGGACGAACGCTCACGAACGTGAAACCGAACAAGGATGGTCTGCTTTTTGCGAGTTTTGATTTCCGCTGCGCAAACAAGGACGCGGGGGGCAACGGTTCGTGGCGCTACTACCTTGGGCACGGCCCCGGTAACTCCGCCGCCGTCGAATTGTTCTTCAACGGCAGCGAGTTCTTTCGTCGCAGCGCCGATGCACGAGAAGCCGTCTGTCCGCTGGTCATCGGCGAGTGGTATCAAGTCCAACTGACACTCGATCTGAAAGCCAAGAGTTACACCGGCATGCTCGCATTGCGTACCAAGACGATCGAGTTCTCCGGCCAGTTAGCGACCGGTTGGGATGGAACCATCGATTACACATTCATCGACAGCTACGGCCATATCGGTGGAGTGCGACCCTCACTCGACGCCGACAATTTTGCGATCTCGGAGACCACGTTGCCGTCCTTCGAGGCAGCACCTGTCGAAACAGCGAAGGCCGCTCGCGAGTCGCGTCGCACAAAGGTCACGGAACTGCGGCAACAACTCGCTGCACTCCAGACGAATGTCGAGAGCGCAAAGCAAGAACTCAACAAACTGCTGGCTGAGGGGCCGTTTGCGCTGACCTACGGCATGGCCGAAGGCACGCCGCACAACGTGCGGATGCAGATGCGCGGCGAGCCGGACCAGCCCGGCATAGAAGTCCCGCGTGGGTTCATCAAAGTCCTCGGTGGCCGTCCACTGGAACCGCAGACCCCGGGCAGCGGTCGGTTGGAACTCGCACAGTGGCTCACTCGAACTGACAATCCGCTGACGGCGCGAGTGATGGTCAATCGCATCTGGCAGTATCACTTCGGGCGAGGGCTCGTGAAGACGCCCAACGACTTCGGTGTCCGCGGGTTGCCACCGACGCATCCCGAGTTGCTGGATCACCTCGCCCATCAATTCATCCAGAGCGGCTGGTCGGTGAAGGCGATGCACCGCCTGATGATGCTCAGCGCGACCTATCAGCAATCATCAGTTGCCGACGTCGCCGCGCTCGCCAGAGTGCTGGTGAGCGAGACGAAGCCCCGCGTTCTGGCGAACGCGGCTACGTCGGATAAACACGACCCCGACCTCTACGCGTCGTTTCCGCGTCGCCGGCTCAGTGCCGAGGAAATCCGCGACGCGATCCTCGCGGTGAGCGGCGAGCTTGATTTGACGCCCGCGCACGAGCATCCGTTTCCGATGCCGATCAATTGGGGCTACACGCAGCACGGTCCGTTCAGTGCCGTCTATGAGCACAACAAACGCAGCGTCTTTCTCATGACGCAGCGGCTCAAGCGGCATCCGTTCCTGTCGCTGTTCGATGGTGCTGACCCGAACGCCACAACAGCCGAACGCCTGGGCACGACCGTACCGACTCAGGCGCTATTCTTTCTCAACGATCCGTTCGTCCACACGAAAGCCGAGAAGTGGGCGATGCGACTCCTGACGGCTCATGCCGACGACACGCAGCGGATCGAACTGGCGTGGCGTCGCGCGTTCGGGCGTGGCCCGACGGAGATTGAACGTGTCGAAGCGACTGAATTCCTCGCGGCCTATCGAACCGAACTGGCGGCGGCGAAAATGGACAATGTCGAAACCCGCTCGCTCGCCGCCTACCTCCGCACACTGATCGGCAGCAACGAATTTCTGCACGTGGAGTAACAAAGCTAACCCGAAGCGTGAGCGAGGGCGGGCATTTACCGACACCCTGAAAGCGGAGCGTCTTGGAGCGTTCGACCTCGCTCAAGCTTCGGGTTAGTGATGGAAGACCGCCTCAGGAGAATCTGATGAACAACCTAATGACGTTTGATCTGTCGCGCCGCAGCGTCCTGCGATCGATGATTGGCGGTTCGATGCTCTTGCCAGGCATCGTGTCGCAGTTGCTCGCCGAAGACGCCGCGCCGTCGCATCCGGCGGATCCCCTCGCGCCGAAACCGACGCATTTTCCGCCGAAGGCGAAGCGAGTCATCTTCCTCTACATGAGTGGCGGAGTGTCACACGTCGACTCGTGGGATCCGAAGCCAAGACTGTTCGCCGACGCTGGAAAGACAGTCCCGGTCAACGAATTCCAAGGCCGCAAGGGGGACTACAAGATGTTCCTCAAGCGACCGCAGTGGGAGTTCGCTCCGCACGGTCAATGCGGCACGGAGGTGACTTCGCTCTTTCCCCACTTGGCCGAATGCGTCGATGAACTGTGCGTGATCCGTTCGATGAAATCGGATCACACCAACCATTACGAGGCGACGCTCGGCATCCACACCGGTTCGTTCACGTTCGCGCGGCCGAGCATCGGTTCGTGGGTCAGTTACGGTCTTGGCACCGTGAATTGCAATCTGCCGTCGTTTGTCGTGATTGCCCCGCAATCTCCCTACGCCGGCGGACAGGTCTGGGGAAGCGACTTCCTGCCCGGTGCGCATCAAGGAACGCTCGTCGTCCCGGGCCCCGAGCCTGTCGCGAACATCCAGCGTCGCGCCGCCAGCAGTCGCTTGCAGGAGATCGAACTCGGCGCGATGGCAAAGCTGAACCAACGCCATCTCGCATCGCGTTTCGACGACCCGCTACTCACCGCGCGGATCAAGTCGTTCGAGACGGCATTTGGAATGCAGGCCGAGATGCCCGAGGTGTTCGACCTCGCAAAGGAAGACGACGCCACGCTGAAACTCTACGGTCTCGAGCGAGGCAGCACGAAGGGCTTCGCGTGGCAGTGCCTCGTCGCCCGTCGGCTCGCCGAACGTGGAGTGCGCTTCGTGGAACTGATCGATGTCGGCTCGTCGAGTAATTGGGACGCGCACGGCGACATGCTCACTCACGCACCGCTGGCGAAGAACATCGACCAGCCGATTGCCGGACTGCTGCGCGACCTGAAACAGCGAGGCATGCTCGATGAGACGCTCGTCGTCTGGACGACTGAGTTTGGCCGCACGCCCTTCAACTCCGCCGCTGGAGCCGCAGGCCGCGAACATCATCACTGGGTCTTTTCGTCCTGGCTGGCTGGTGCGGGCGTCAAGCCCGGCATCACTTACGGCGAATCGGACGAGTACGGCATCAACGTCGGCAAAGATCCGGTCCACGTCCACGATTTCCACGCCACGATTCTGCATCTGATGGGCCTCGACCACGAACGTCTCACTTACCGTCACACCGGCCGTGACTACCGCCTGACCGACGTGCATGGCCGCGTGGTCCGCGAGATACTGACGTAGTTGAAGTCCGGAAGTGAACACAAACACCTAACGCGGGCTTCGCCCGTCATCTTGCTCCCTCCCCCCGCATCGGGGGAGAGGGTCGGGGTGAGGGGGATTCGGGGGCCAGTGAAGCGCTCGCCCCCCTCACCCTAGCCCTCTCCCCCGCGGCGGGGGAGACGGAATAAATCGCGCGCACCACGCGCATAATTCACGAACGAAGACCCTAAACTGATCTGATGCACTCTATTGGAGATGTCACTGATTATGGACACTCGACAAATGACGCCGGCGACGCTGGCGGCCTCTGTGATTGCCGTCCCTCCCGTGGCACGTGATGCCAATCTCGCGTGGAACGTCGCCGAGAATGTGCGACTGATTCGTCACTTGGAAGCCGGGGGCGTGACGACGTTGTTGTACGGCGGCAACGCGGCGCTCGCACACGTGGCGATCAGCGAATACGCCGCATTGCTGAGCCTGCTCGCCGATGCTGTGTCGAGCCAGACGGTTGTTATTCCATCAGTCGGTCCGACCTACGGAATGATGATGGATCAGGCCACGATTCTGCGCGACTTCCCGTTTCCGACCGTCATGCTGCTGCCCAGCCGCGATGCCACAACTCCGGCCGGGATTGCCACCGGACTGCGACGATTCGTCAATCGGATCGAACGTCCGGTCGTTCTATATCTGAAGCAGGACGGCATGGTCGACATCGAGACGGTCCAGCGGATGGTCAATGACGGTCTGATCTCCTGGATCAAATACGCCATCGTTCGCGACAATCCCAATCACGACTCGTTCCTAAAGAGTCTGATCGACGCCATCGGACCGTCTCTGATCGTCAGCGGCATGGGTGAGCAACCGGCGATTGTCCATCTTCGCGATTTCGGACTGGCGGGATTCACGTCAGGATGCGTTTGTGTCGCACCTCGGCTCTCGATGAACATGCTGAACGCGCTCCGGGCGAAGGACTATGCCGCTGCGGAACGCATTCGCCAGCAGTTTGCTCCCTTGGAGAGATTGCGGGACTCGATCAATCCAGTGCGTGTGCTGCACGCGGCTGTGGCTCTCGCCGACATCGCCGATACCGGACCGATGACCCCATTCTGGTCGTCGGTGAGCGAGTCCGATCAACGTGCGATCCAGGTCGCTGCGCAAGATCTGCTGCGAATGCCGTTGCAGTCGTGACGCACTGTCGTTGGGCCGACGCGCAGCGAGCCGGCGGCATGTGGATTCCGTACTCGCCCAATGGATCTGGGGCACAGCAAATGATCGCCACTCACGGAGTCAAACGATGGACACTTCGCCCACAAACACACGTGAGAGCCAATTGGTTGCCAGTCGCGCGGAGACCGACTGGGGGTCTCTGACGACCGAGCAGCGGATTCGTTCGATCGAACTGGACGGCTACGTCGTCATCCCCGACCTGTTGTCGGTAGCTCAGATCGACACGATTCGCAGCGAGTTATCGCGGTTGCCGACGACGGCAGTAGATTACAGCGAACATCAGCGCGGATATGCCAACGTCCAATGGACTATTTCGCCGACGGCCATTCAAGTCATCGCCTTGCCGACCATGATCGAGTTTCTCAGGACGATGTTGGGTGACGAGCTGATCTGCACGGCGTGCGACTTTGCCTTGTCTCGACCGGGGCATCCGGGAATTGCGATTCACACGGACGCGCAGCCGTACGGATCGAAGATCTTCGGTCTCGCGGCCAGTTCTCCCTGTCTGGTGCGGGTGTTGTACTATCTCGACGATTTGACCCCCGAGCGAAGCCCATTCAAGGTCATTCCGCGGTCGCATCTGTCGCTTCACTCGGACGGCAATCCGTACCGGCGCTACTTGTCACACGACGACGAAGTGATGGTGACCTGCCGAGCCGGCTCGGCGGTGATCATTAACCAGAAGGTGTTCCACGCCAACTATCCCAACTACAGCGACAGCGACCGCCGGTTGCTGGCCATCGCGTATCGTCCCGCGTGGGCCGGCCCCATCGGCGACGTCCCCGACCACGATCCGCAGGGTGTTGCCAGGTTGCCGCCTGAAGTCCGGCTATTCTTCCGGAGCCTCAATACTCGCACGATCGATTACGACCTGCCGAATCGTCCTGACAACATGTCCCGCCACGCCCCGGGAATCAGCCCGCGACGTTGGGATCGGAGTCAGCCGGCGGACAACCCATAGTTTCTGCCACCAGCACCAGGCGAGAACACTCCATGTCTCAATCGGCAGCGCCAACCAACACTAGTCCGACGCGCAAGCGAGGGTTCGCTTCGTTCGTCGTCGGAAAACCGCATGACACAATCCCTCGCTTGCACGTGGGGGGAGTGTGCCGCATCGCTTCCTGGGAGGGTCGACTTGGCAGCGGCTGGGGTGTTTTCGTGACGGCTGTGTTGTGTCTGTCGGTCGTTTCGGCCTCGATTGCGGCAGAGCCGTCGGTGGTGATTGAACGCTGCAGTCTGTTCGATCCCGAGTCCGGCAAGATGCTGCCGGAGCGGACGATCGTCATTCGCGGCACGCAGATAGTCCGCGTGTCCGGAGCCGACGAGGTCGGCGATGTTCCCGCTGACGCGACGCGCATCGACGGTCGCGGCAAGTTCGCGCTGCCGGGGTTGATCGACGCGCATGTGCATGTCGTACATGTGCTCGACTTCGCGCAGGTGACTGGGGACGAAGTTCTGCCGCTGTACCTCGCGGCGGGCGTGACGTCGATTCGCAGCACCGGGGATGAGCTGGTGGCCGCCACGCTCGTGGCGCGATTCGCCGCGGCGCATCCGGAGTGGAGTCCGCGAGTCTTCACATGCAGTCCGCGATCATCCGGACAACGCTCTCGTCCCGCAGCGGCTGCGAGATTTCTGGCCGGTCTACCTGAAGCGCACCGGTTGTCCGCAGGGCGGGCCGCTGGAAGATCGCCGCCGCGAGTTCGCCAAGTTTCAGGAACTGACGGGCAAGCTCTATCGCGCCGGCGTGCCGTTGCTCGTCGGGACCGACTCGCCCGAGCCGCAGGTGCCTCCCGGCTTCTCGCTGCATCAGGAACTGGAGATGCTGGTTGAGTCGGGATTGCCACCGGCTGCCGCGCTGTGTGCCGCCACGCTGACCAATGCGACCGTGCTGGGTGAAAAGGAACGCCTAGGCTCCATTTCAGCGGGCAAGACGGGCGACATCGTGCTGCTCTCGGCAAATCCGCTGGACGACATTCGCAACACGCGGCGGATCGAACTGGTGATCCACGGCGGTCACGTGTGTCACCCGGACGCCTTGTTGAAGCGGGTGTCGAAACAATAATGACCGCCGAAAACCGAAGTTGACCTTCGCCGCGAATCGGCGATAGGTTCCCGCTCCTTTCGCAAATTCCACCACGATTCCACCGTCTCGTTACTTGGGTGAAGGCTTCCGCCATGAGCCTCCGATCTGTCTGCCTGTCGGCGTTCGTTTTTTCTTGGCTTATCATGTATTCGTCAGCGGCTGTTCCGCCCCTGTGGGCCGAAGATCAACCACTTCCGACGATCACGCCACGAACCGTGTTTGGTTCCAAGCCTCCGTCGGGACCCAGCCGAAAACTGCTGTTGCTGGACAACGGCAAGGTCATTCAGGGTCTGATACAGGAAGGGCCGACAGGGTATGTCGTCAGCAAGCCGGAAGGGAAGTTGGTAATCGCGTTTGATCAGGTGCGATTTAAAGCGGAGGATTTACAGGACGCGTATCGGCAACAGCGAAACACTTTGCCGGATCACTCGGCGTCGGCACACGTCGAGTTGGCTCGCTGGTGCATGACGTATGGGCTGATGGACGAAGCTCACAAAGAGGCGCGCGAGGCGCTGCGTCGGGAGCCTGGTTCGCGCATTGCCCGCAATATGCTCGAAAGGATTGATGAGAAATTGTTCAAGACGAACGAACTGCCGCAGGTAAAAAAATCGAACGGCGGGTATTCGATGCTCGGCGACGCCAAGCCACTGATGACGGTCGAAGCGTTGGGCGGGTTGCCGCGCGAGGCCGCATCCGATTTTGTCCTGAAGTTGCAGCCACTATTGGTCAATCGCTGCGCGACCGGCGGCTGTCACGGACCGGGATCGGGAAACGGGTTTGAGCTGCAGCGCGTGAAGATCGGCCAGGGAAGTTCCAAGTCGTCTTCGGAACGAAATCTCGCATCGGTGCTCGCGCTCGTTGATCGTGAACAACCGGGGAAGAGTCCGCTTCTGACAAAACTTCGCGGCGACACGAAGTCGCTCAGCCTCAAGCCGCCACACGGTGGGTTGTCGTCCGAACAAATGCAAATTCTGCGAGCATGGATCGACTCGCAGGCGAACAAATCGGTGGAGAAGGTAGTGGCGAAATCCGCTTCTGGTTCCGCGGTCCGTCACGAGAACTCTCGCCTCAATAAGCCAAGTCCTGGCCGAAAGACGTCCGACATTTCAGTCCCGCAAACTGCCGCGGACACACCGAACGCTGCTGCGCCGCCAAGCCACGAGAATGAGCGCGGCGCGAGCGAGATCACACGTGAACGACACGCCCAGAAGGTCGATTCAAAGGCCGAGTTGTCGGACGCCGACGACGGCGCCGACGACGAAAACTTCTTCCGGCAACTCTTACGCGAACGCAAGCCGGACGCCTTCGATCCCGAGCAATTCAACGGCAAGTAGCCGCATCACCGAGTGACCTGGCGACTTTGCTCAGCAGAAGTGACGAATCAGCTTCTCGTACAAATCAGTGCCGCGGTCGAGTTGCTCCAAAGCGATCCACTCGTCCCACGTGTGGGCTTGAGCGATGTGTCCCGGTCCCAGCACGGCGAGTTGTTTTAACTCCGTGAACATTGTTCCGTCCGTGCCATACGACACGGTCGTGGCTTTCGGCCGATCGGCGAGTTGCAGTAGTTCCTGGATGAACTCGGATTGCGGATCGACGTACAGCGGCATCGCCTGGCTGCGCGTTTCAAATCGCAGGCCGGATCGGTCCGCCGCCTGACGAGCACGATCCAGCAGCACCTGCGGGTCTTGCCCCGGCATCGGGCGAAAGTAGACGGTGCAGACGCTCTGCGGCGCCGTGATGTTGCAGGCGTGCGTGTGGTCGTTGATGCCAATGTTCCAACTGATTGTCGGCGGATCGAACTCGACGTGTTGCCACGCGGGATCGGCGTTGGTCTCGTCGTGAATCGCTTTCATCTCGACCAGGAACGGAATCATTGCCAGGTTGGCGTTCAGCCCCTCGCGCGTGCTGGAGTGCGCGGCCTTGCCGAGCGACGTGACCACAAAACCAAACGTCCCTTTGTGAGCATGCACGACTTCCAAATTTGTTGGCTCGCCAATGATCCCCTTGGTGCCATGCGCGATCATCTCGCGGAAAAATCGCGACCGCTGTGCGACTTCGCGAGCGCCGCCGTATCCGATCTCTTCGTCCGCCGTACAGGTGACGTAGACCGGCTGCTCCAAAGTCGCCGCGCGCACACGCTCGACCGCCGCCAGCATACAGGCGACCGAGCCTTTCATGTCGCAACTGCCTCGACCGTACAGCCGACCGTCTTTCACTGTCGGTTGAAACGGGCCGTAGTCACTGCTGAACCACGGATCGGCCGGCACGACGTCGGTATGACCGAAGTAGGCCAGCCCACCGAGACCGCTGCCCAGTTTGCCGACGACGCACGCCTTGCGAATTCCGCGAGCGTCATCGTACTCCAATCGTTCGATCTCAAATCCCAGCCGGCCAAGCGCGGCTTGCACGAAGCTCGTCACCGCGACATTCGACTTCGAACTGACCGAATCAAATGCCAGTAGCTCTCGCGCGTATTGCAAAGCGTTCATGGTATTCCCTGTTTGTTTCCAGCGGATTTCAAATTTCGGGTTTCGGAAATCGGGTTTTTATCCCAAGTGCCTCGTAATCCAATCTTTCGTCCGCGGCCACATGGCTTGGGGCAAGACGTGGCCGACGTCGTTATTCAATGAGGTTAACCGTCCGTGGCCCTTCAAGCGACTCTGCGTTCCAAGTCAGTAAGTTCGGCACCGAGGAATCCATCTCGTGTCTGCTTCTCCCACTCTCCGCCGTCCCCGTGTCTCTCCATCCGCTTGTCTCGCAGTCACCTCAGTCCGGCGACTTCTGCCGTTTGGCGACCGCCGACGGAGGCATCCCGGCCGACTTCCCGCTACGACCGGGAGATTGCGCCCAAGTTCTCTGATCGGCACGTCCGATACTCCTGGTACATTCCGTCGTGTCGTTCACGACGGGACGCCCGACCCATTTTGGCGGGCGATTGATGAGTCAATCGCACCGGCAGGAAGAGGACTATGCGTCGCCGCTTCGCAGTCTGTGTGCTGGGGGTGTGGAGCCTGTTCGCGTCCGCAACGGCGCCGGCTCAACCTCAACCGGCACCGGGGACCATTCCCCCGCCGAGGATTTACGCGCCGGCTCCCTACGACGCATCGAACACCTGGCCCGCCTGGGGTGTCCCGGCCTATGACTTCCCCGATGACGGGCATATTTACTCCAATCAACAATACGGTCCCGGACCGG